>NZ_AYLO01000184.1 GCF_000496735.2 Methyloglobulus morosus KoM1 | reverse complement strand
CTATCCTCGAATCTGAGACGAAAGAAAATAGGGTCATTTACTTATCACGGATTCCCGATATTTTGAAATATTCCGCTTATATGCAACAAAATCGGGCTTTTTATAAGCACGAGAAATTTTTGGGGGTATTGTTAAGTTAGTATAGCATTTGCTACACTTACCCAATTTGTAGGGGTAAAGGCTAATATGAATTGTCCAAAATGKGGTTCGACCGATTGCGGCAAAGATGGCA
This sequence comes from Methyloglobulus morosus KoM1, assembly GCF_000496735.2. GTDB lineage: Bacteria > Pseudomonadota > Gammaproteobacteria > Methylococcales > Methylomonadaceae > Methyloglobulus > Methyloglobulus morosus. The sequence goes on along the minus strand of NZ_AYLO01000184.1, from coordinate 4,093 downwards.
TCGTCAAAGAGAAGCAGCGCTATAGATGCARGTCTTGTGGGTATAGGCATMCTGTCCAGTATCGAGGGATAAGCCCGGAGMCCAAGCGGCMAGCGCBCCAGCTTTACCTTGAAGGGCTTGGTTTTCGTTCCATTGGCCGGTTCCTGAAATGCAGCCATGTTGCCGYCTACAACTGGATCAAAGCACATGGCGAGYCCATTGAGGCCATCCGCTCTGCTGCCGGTGTTGAAGTGGTCGAGATGGATGAAATGCATACGTATATAGGCTCCAAAAAAACTATTGCTGGATTTGGATTGCTGTTGATCGACATGGGAAMCGCTTCCTCAACTGCGARGKGGGTTCCCGCGACACCGACMCCKGGCGAAMGCYCTGGGACTCAATCAAAAGCAATGATATAACCGATGTCATGAGCGATTATTGGAGTCCTTATGAAAMATTCGTTCCGCAAGCGTTGCATMCCCAATCAAAAGCCGAAACCTATMCCKTCGAAGGCTATAACAGCTTKTTCAGGCATTTCCTGGCTAGGKTGCGCCGAAAGTCGAAGTGCTACAGCAAAAGCAAAGACATGCTTAAATATTCCGTCATGCTTTTGATGCTCAAATGGAACGGCGAGCTAAAGCCTATACTTTATTAACAATGCCCATAATTTAAAGTAAAGACTAAATATGGGAGGCAACGATCGCACGACCAAGACAATTACCCGATACGTTGCAGGAGCATGATTTTCATGTGCTGGCAAAAACGGAGTCGCATCCACGAACGCGCGTTCGATTTCTGGGTATGGCGCATCTGCAAGAGGGGCGAGACTACCATGAGATAGCGACGGCCTTACGCGTCCCTAAGATCACCGTCCAGGGCTGGGTGCAACGGTTTAAGGCCGAGGGTCTCGACGGTTTAAGGGAATCCCCGAGAAGTGGCGCAAAACGGAAATTGGCGGCGGCCCGGGAGGCCGAGTTTAAGGCAGCAGTAATGGGGCTGCAAGATCAACGGCCAGGCGGGCGGATTACAGGGCACGATATCAGGGCCTTGCTGGAAGAACAGTTTCAAGTGGACTGTTGCCTCAATAGTGTTTACAACCTATTGGCCCGACTGGGTCTGGTCTGGATCACGGCCCGGTCGAAACATCCGAAGCAAAGCCAGGGGAGCCAAGACACCTTTAAAAAAACTTCCGTGCCGCGGTGATGGCCGTGGTGCCTGATGAGCTTAGCGTGGAGAGGGTCGAGGTCTGGTTTCAGGATGAGGCGCGAGTGGGCCAMCGGGGGACGGTGACACGTATTTGGGCAGCCAAAGGCAGCCGTCCACGGGTCGTCCGGCAACAGCAATTTGAAGCGGCCTATGTGTYCGGGGCGGTCTGTCCTGCCGAGGGCAAGGCTTCGGCATTGGTCATGCCTGCGGCGAATTCCGAAAGCATGCAACATCATCTCAATTTGATTGCTGCTGCAGTCACTCCGGGTAAACACGGCGTATTGGTGTTGGATCGTGCCGCTTGGCATGTGACTGAAAAATTGCTGATGCCAGCCAACCTTTCTATCCTGCCTTTGCCGCCCTMCTCGCCGGAACTGAACCCAGTTGAGCAGATATGGCAGCAGCTACGGCAATCAGATTGGGCTAACCGGTGCTTCAAGGGCTATGACGAAATCGTTGGGGTGTGTTGCCAGGCATGGAACCGGTTTGCCAGCCAGCCCGACACTATTAGAAATCTGTGTACCCGACAGTGGGCTTTATTAATATAAGAAACTATTGGCATTGGTATTAATTTTCAAGCAGAATTATCAAAGCCATCTTAAACACCTGAAACTCAAAGGACTCCAGCCTAAGACGATTGAAGCCTATTCTAGAGCCATGCGACGTATCGGTGCCTATTTCGATTATGAACTTAGCGATCTGTCCGAACTTCAGTTGACCGATTATTTCAGCGATTTGCTGGAATCGCATTCCTGGAGTAGCGTCAAACTCGACCTGTACGGGCTTAAATTCTTCTATGCCTATGTGTTGAACAAGCCCTGGCCAGTGTTTCGGCTGATCAAACCGCCGAAGGTACAACGCTTGCCGGATATCGTCACGGKTGAGGAGGCCAGGCGGCTGTTCTCGATGMCCCACACCCTCAGCTACCGGGTGTTCTTTTTTACGCTGTATAGTTTGGGGCTGCGCCTTGGCGAAGGTTTGCGTTTGACGGTGGCTGATATTGATGCACAGCGGCTGCGGGTGCATATCCGCGATGCCAAGGGCAACAAGGATAGGTTGGTGCCTTTGCCGGTGGCGACTTTGGATTGCCTGCGCCGCTTCTGGCAGGTGCACCGCAATCCGGTATTGCTGTTTCCCAACCGCCACGGTGGTTTGAGGTCGGCGCATTTGTCCAAAACACCCCTCGATCGCGGTGGCGTGCAAACAACGCTGCGCCAAGTCGCCCAGGACTGCGGCATAAAAAAAAGATTTCCCCGCACAGCTTACGCCACAGCTACGCGACCCATCTGATCGAAGCAGGCGKCGACCTGCTTGAAGTCCAGAAAATCCTGGGCCACCACAGCATCCTGACCMCCGCCCGTTATACCCMCCTGACTGACACCACGAACATTCAGGCCGACGCGTTGATCAATGCGCTAATGGATGGTTTTGCCATGGAATGGCGGGGGGTCAAATGAGGTTACTTTCGTCGATTATCCAACGCTTTGAAACCGAGTTTCTGGCGACATATCCAAATGCMCTACCCAGCCAACTTAAAGCCCTATCCGCGCTGAAACAGTGCCGCACTTCGCAAAGTCCCGTGATGATGGTGCAATGCGACGGCTGTGACAAGCAAGCCTTCATCCCGCATTCTTGCGGCCATCGCAACTGTCCGCATTGTCAGCATCATGAAAGCCAGCAATGGCTAGGCCGCCAACTTCAGAAACAAGTGCCAGCGGCGTATTTTATGCTGACGTTCACGTTGCCAAAAGAGCTGCGCCCATTGGCTTGGCAACAGCAGCGCATACTTTACGGCTTGCTGATCCGTTGTAGKTGGGAAACGCTCAACACCTTCGCGCAAAACGATCCGCAGTTACAAGGTCAGGCGGGTGCGATTTCGGTACTGCACACTCATTCGCGCCGATTGGACTATCATCCGCATGTGCATGTGGKGATGCCTGCGGCGGCGAKCGATCCGGGTCAGCGGTTGKGGCGCACCAAAACCAGCAAAGGCCATCAATCCTATTTGTTCAACCACAAGGCCTTGGCGAAAGTGTTCCGTGCAAAGCTGCTTGGCGCTATTCGGGCAGCGGGGCTTGAGCTGCCGGCCTGTTACCCGAAAAAATGGGKGGTGGATGTCAAGTCCGTTGGCAGCGGCGACAAAGCCTTAGTTTATCTGGGGCGCTATCTGTACAAGGGCGTGATTCAGGAGAAGGACATTATCGCGTGCAAGGACGGATTGGTCACATTCCGCTACCAAGACGGCAAAACCAAGCAGACGCAAACCCGGACGCTGCCGGGCCCTCAGTTCTTGTGGCTGATTTTGCAGCATGTGTTGCCGAAGGGCTTTAGGCGCACCCGCAACTTTGGCTTTCTGCATGCCAACAGCAAAAAGCTGCTGGCATTGCTGCAAGAGCTGTTCAAATTGAATCCGATTAAAACGCTGGTCGCGCTGGCAATAAGACCCGCGATCAAGTGCCCTTGCTGCGGCAGTGCCATGCAGATTGTGAAAACGCGGATTCCCGCCCGGATGGCTTTCGGGCTTGCGCCCTCCGGTTGRCAGAAAGGGGGCATAACCGATTATGTGACCGCATTGGCCAATCCGTGAAATTTAAAATCGGCATGTAAGCCGATGACCGCGCTTGCCTGAAAAAGGCCATAATCCAGCTTAAATCATCACCTCTCACAAAAGGTGCTGCACAAGACAACGCTTTTTGTCGGCCCTCGGGTACTGCGGCTTAGATTTTCCGCGAAACCTATAAAATCCAAAAAGATATTTTCTTATAATAGACGTAGACTGTATCGATTATCACCGGGCTTGTCCAACAACCGGTTCAGATTGTGGTTCGCTTCGCTCTCACAATCTAACCTTATTCGTTAGGCATTTTTACCTGCATGTTTGAAGCGCTGAATTTCAGATGTAATAAAT
>NZ_AYLO01000183.1 GCF_000496735.2 Methyloglobulus morosus KoM1 | reverse complement strand
ACTTGGCATTGTAAATCGACAAAATAATCACTTGACTTAAATGGGGGCTTTATGCCTGATGACCAAAACAAAAAAATTGTTGAAATGGCATTTTGGAAAAGCTGGGGCACATTAGAATCTAATGCGGCTAACAATGTCGGCAAAAATGAAGGGAAGCCCAAAATGGCTGAGCCCATTTGGCAGGATGATAAGGAATATACCGCAAGAGTCGCCCAACAACTAGCCGAAGCAAGACGAAAAGAAAATATTAAGCTAATGGCTATGTTGGTGATTGGTTTTTTAGCTATTTATCTGATTGTCTTCTTGCTTGGTCTTATTGATCTGAAATCAAAAGCGCCATCCGCCTCTGGCGGTAATAGCCAGCAATCGGAAGCTCAATCAAAAGAAGAAACCCATGAGATGATCCAGGCCTCTATTGAAGAAGAAATGATCAAGGGGGGATTTTCAAGTAAGGAAGCCTATTTTAGTTCTGAGCTTACCAAGCAATCCAATGATGTCAGTACTGACCTAACGGAGTTTAGCAAAAAGATTCAGTCAGTTACCCCAAAAATGAATGTAACCTCACTGGTTATCGCAGGCAAAATGGAGCAGTTAACTAAAGATAAAACCTTTAATGGCTTTGGTATTGAGGTAGTTGGCTCAGAAGATGGCGAGTCCGACAACGTAAGCCTAGTCTCGCATTTAAAAGGCATGACATCTTCGGTTGAATTTTTTGCAGAAGGTGGTCGAATTGTAGCGCATTTCAAAGACTATCCTGCTAGTTATTGCGCGGGAACAAAAGGCGCTGCTGTTTGCGGACCTTAATCGACCGGTATTATTAAGTTATGGATGGTTGTGGTGCGAAACCCAGGGAGCGCAACATGAAAGTGATGACAACCGATAGCTTAACACTTGCCCCCAACCGGGTTCTTTAAGCTTATTCCCTGTCATCGGCCGTCATTAACCTTCCGGCGAGCGCATGGTCGGAAAATGTTTCCAAGGCTTTGCCGATTTGTATGTACCGTCCGCCTTGCGCTTCATAGCTATGTTTAAAATTATCGAGAAATTCCATTACCGTATGGTCAATCAGGTAGCCATCGGTAAAATCAAAAATAATTGTCTTGCCAGGTTCCAGTTCGGCCAGCTTATTTTTTAAGGGCAAAAAGTTTGAAAATAACGCTGAGCCCAAGAGTTTAATAGTGACGATATTACCGTCCGATTGTCGGACTGTGAAATGAATTTTGAACAAGTTTTTAAACCAAACGCCTCGCACCAAGTTTAACGTGAATTTTACCAACATACCTAGCGCGACCCCGGCTAATAAGTCAACCGCCAATACCCCGATGATGGTGACAATAAACATCAAGAATTGTTCTTTGCCGACATCCATGACCCGAACGAATATGGCAGGCGAAGCCAAACGATAGCCGGTGTAAACTAACAGTGCCGCTAATGCAGCAAGCGGGATGCCCTGTATTAGTCGCGGAAATAGGACTAAAGAAACCAACAAAAACAAGCCATGAAAAAAATTGGCCCAAGGGGTTTTGGCCCCATTGTTGACGTTTTCCGAACTCCTGACAATCTCGGCTATCATGGGTAGCCCGCCAATCGAACCGGCTACCATATTGCCAATCCCAATCGCGGTTAAATCGCAGTTGAGATCAGTGGTGCGCTTATCAGGATCAAGCCGATCTATCGCGGATGCGCTCAGGATAGTCTCAAGGCTGCCTACCAATGTGATACTAATCACTGCCTCCCAGAAGGCTACCGTAAAAAACTTAGAGAAATCTGGAAAATAAAAATCCGAGAAGAAATTATCGGATAACGAAACCAGGAATTTTGTGCCGTCGGTAGTTACGGCCTCGCCCAAATTATAATGCCACGCGAACAGGATGCCTATCAGCACCACGATAACAGGTGCAGGAATCCGGCTTTCAAGCAACGGCCACGTCATCAGGATCAATAAGCCTAATAAACTGATAAGAAAGACTTCCGGCTTAAGGTTAAATAGGCTATGCGGTATTTGCAGGATGGTCGAAAATAGGCTGCCAGGCATCGGTGTAACACCCAATAAAACATGGCTTTGGGTAACAATAATGATCAGTCCGATTGCGGCCAACATGCCGTGCATGACTGAAGCCGGGAAAAAAGCGCTCAACTGGCCTGCCTTGAATCTCCCCATCAATATTTGTAAGGCACCGGAAACCACAATTGCCGCCAAGGTATAGCGGTATCCGGCCATGGCATCGCCTGCACCCAATGCTTGCACGGCGGCCAATATCACGACAATCAACCCTGCGGCCGGGCCGTTGATTGTGAGATAGGAACCGCTAATGCGCGAAACCAGCAAGCCGCCGACAATAGCGGAAATGATGCCCGCCGACGGTGGAAAACCGGAAGCAATGGCGACACCCAGGCTTAACGGCAAAGCAATTAAAAACACCAGGAAACCCGACCGCAAGTCTACCTGCCAAGTCTCTTTTAGGCTAGTTATCCCAGTTTTTTCAAGTGTGATGTCAGATACCAATTTTGAAAAACCTTTTAGTAAGTGAAAAGAGGTAGATTGATTTATAGTGTTTTTTCATTTTCTTTGTCATAGCCTAATACGAAAATGACACAGAAGGTGAAATATTTTCATTTTTATGACACAGATAATGAAATATTGGTAGTGGCTAAACATTAACTGATAGGCTCGAATTATAGGGAACGGCAAACCAATAGATCACGCCATCATGCCAGCTTGCGTCCTTGGAGAACGAAAGCGTTTTCCGTACCCTGCGCCCGACCCGCTGGCGCAGGGTGTTGTTCCAGCGTTCCATGTGGGCGGTTTCGCCGGTCTCCTTGCCGACGCTCAGGTGTAGTTCTGCGGAAAAGACGCTCGCGTAGGCCTTCCAGAAGTCGCTGAAGGTGCGGCAACTGCGGTAGGAGTCGGGTATCCTGCCCCAAAGCTCCTTGCAGGTCACCTCGCTCCGGTCACCGTTGACGTAGGCCACTATCTGCCGCGTCCTGCGTCACAATGCCGTCCATGTCCACACCTTGTTGCGCCTCTTATGGACATAACCGCACACTTCGTCCAGTTCCAGGACATCGCCGGGCTGCGCCTCGACCAGGCCATCAGCCACTTTCGGCAACCGCCGGAGTTTTTTTTAGCCAAGCGGACACGGTGGGGCGCGACACCCCGAAAGCCCGCGAAATGCCCCGCAGGCTCGAACGCTCCCGGTAGGCCCGCAAGATTTCCTCCTTGCGCCCCTCGCTGTAGCGGACGGTCGGCTCCAGCACCTTGCAGGCACCGCAGTCCTTGCAGCGGTATTGTTGCTTGCCAGACGCATTGCGCCCGTTCTTGACGATGTTTTCGCTTTGGCAAGCC
>NZ_AYLO01000182.1 GCF_000496735.2 Methyloglobulus morosus KoM1 | reverse complement strand
CAATCCGGAATTGCCACCAAGCCTTAAACATTCAGTTACGTCTTAGCACCCAACTACTCCTTTCAACAATGACTCTAATTGATGACAAAAAAATTACTGTCGAACATCGCTTTTATAGTTTCAAGGTCAAGGATCGACTCATTATGGACATCGATCCCTTGTCGGTTGTCGGTCAACTATACATAAAGGGATTCGAGTCACTGTTTGATAAGTCTCGTACAGTTAATGGCATAGAAGCCTATGATGAAGTTATTAGTCAGTGGAAAAAGCTCCTTGAACACAATTGAATTGAATAATGCGGTCTCTAAGATCAGTCTATGAAAAAAATTATTTCACTATTTTTATGATATTTTGAGGGGTTATTTATGATCGACTCTATCCAATGAACAAAAATATAATAGATGATCTTGTCTCGCTTCTATGTGAGTGTGGAATGCTCTACCATTCTGATTTTCAAAGAATTCGTGATGGACTGAACCCTGAGACCAGCATAGACCAAGCTATTGATGAGCATCTCCAGCTTCAGCTACCGAAGATTTTCAAAGCCTCATATCTTTCGGAGGAAACTATCTGGATTAAGCCACGTGTTGAAGATTGGTGTTGGATTGTCGATCCGGTAGATGGTACGGAAAATTTGATTGCTGGTTCGCCCAATGTCGCAACTTCAGTGGCTCTCATTAATCCAGGAGGCGAATGCGTCTTGGGAGCAATTCATGCGCCGTTACTCAAGGAAACATTTTCAGGAGTAAGGGGCGCTGGCGCTTTTCTCAACGGTGAACATTTAACAGGGAACGGAAATATCAGTCGCAATATCCTTTCAATGGCATTTCCCTGTCGTGGACCAGCCATATCGGATTTGATAGGTGGGCAAGTCGCTTCATTGCTACGAAATTCCTGGACTATACGCGCGTCTGGGTCTGCAGCATTAGATATTTGTAACGTAGCCAGAGGGCGCTGGTCAGCGTTTTTTGAAGAAAGCACCTATTCCTGGGACATTGCAGCAGCATCATTAATTGCTGAAGAGGCTGGATGTTTTGTATCAACTGCTACTTCTAAACATTACGGGGATGACCCACATGTGCGTGGCTACCTCGTTGCCGCGACTCGTCAGTTACACTCTCAACTTGAGCTGATTCTGAAAGGCAACAACGTCGATTGTTAATCTTCATTTTGATTTAATATTGTGAGCGTCCCCAAGGCGGCGATGCACGCCACTCGAAACAGTAGTCAGGTAATAACTAGAGGTAAGTTGGGGAATATTGAACCTTTAGAGATAGCACAATTGGATGCGCTAAGTTGCGGTTAGACCAAAGTACGCTTTAGAACCAAGCAGAGCTTTCCTGCAACAGTGATTAATTATGTTCAACCAGTGCTGTACCTAGCCTACATATAAGCTGTGTTCTCAGGTTCCTTTCCCGGATTTGACATCCGGTTCTCTGCAACGTCTCTTTTGATGTGTAAACCAGTCGGTCAGTGAGCGTGGTGACCAATGTCGCTTTTGGGTCGGGTGTTGAAGATTAACGCGTTAAAAATCTTAAAAACCTGAATGACCGGTATGAAGTAACACGCGGTCAATTCTCTTTGGTTAAAAGACTGTAGTATTAGGTCGATACCCCATTTCATTCAATAGCCCCCTTCCATCGCGCAAACCACTCGGGCAAATCGTTGGTCTCACCTAGATCACGAAGTCGGCTATCAATAATGTCATGGTTGCCCCATACCACCTCAGCCAATGCGCCATCGGTTACGCGCGATTCGATGTCCTTACAGTAAAGACCCAAGTCACGCTGGACATAGAAACCGAATGTTCGACAAGCGACCGGGCGTTGGACATAGACCAGACAAGCGCCATTTGCCCGATCCAACATCGGGCAAACTATGGGACGTGACACTTTACCTGCTAACGCAGCGATCTCCTTGCTGACTTCCCGAAGCTGCTCCGAGGGCAACGCCGCCAGACCTTCTTGCAGCAAATCCCATTCCTCCGCAGTAATCTTGGGTACTTCGGCAAGCCGACGACAACAACCATCGCAACCCTGGCGGCATAACCAATCGGATTGACTGTCACGGATGGCTTTAACGCGTGTTTCGATATCTTCATGGAGCTGGGAGAGGGTATTCATCTTGCCAAATTACTTATCAACTTCTTTTGAACAAAATCTCATTCAACTGGGCATATTGGATAGAGTGGAACCGTAAACCTCAAGAAAAAATTAGCTTTAAATTTTCTGAGGTTCTTTTAGCAATTAGTTGAATTAGTTGTCACCAAAAAGATCACCCAACCCGCCCAGAACTGAACCTTGGTCTTTTGCTGAGCCCATGCCGCTAGAAGACGCTTGCAGTATCCGGTTTGCCAGCCGTGAGAATGGCAGGCTTTGTAAGTAAACCGTACCGTGCCCCCGCAGGGTCGCCAGGAACAGCCCTTCACCGCCAAACACCATGGATTTTAGGCTGCCGGTGCGCTCGATGTCATAATCAATGCCCTTGGTGAAGGCGGCCAGACAACCGGTATCCACTCGAAGGGTTTCACCGCGCAGCTCTTTTTTGATCACTGTCCCGCCAACGTGGATAAAGGCTTTGCCATCGCCCCTCAGGCGTTGCAGAATAAAACCTTCGCCGCCGAAAAAACCAGTCCCCAGCTTGCGTTGAAAGGCAATGTCAATCGACGTCCCGAGCGCTGCGCACAGGAATGCGTCCTTCTGGCAAATCAGCTCTTCACCGAGCTGCGCCATCTCCAGCGGGATGATTTTGCCGGGGTAAGGTGCGGCAAAAGCAACCCTTTTTTTACCTTGACCCTGGTTGGTAAAATGGGTCATGAAAATTGATTCGCCCGTGAGGACGCGCTTGCCAACATGCATCAGTGAATCAAACAAGCCACCAACCGGCTTGGAACCGTCGCCCATTTTGGCTTCAAAGCCAATGCCTTCTTCCATGTAGTTCATGGCCCCTGCCTCGGCTATCACAGTTTCACCGGGGTCCAGTTCGATCTCGACAATCTGCATATCATCGCCGAATAGTTCATAGTCTAATTCGTGGCATCGCATAGTGTTTGCTTCCTGTGTTGAAATTAATCGTTTAGGTTAAAAGTTATCGCTATCGCATTAATATTATGGCTTATGCCAAGATTGGTTTAATTTTAGTCGACCTTAATCCTTTGTTCGATCTTCATCTTGGATATGTAAGTTTAGTCAAAATGTCTTTGGTAGCAGAATTTTCATGGCCTGCTTTGTTTATAAATGTATTTCGCCTTTTCTAAAGCCACTGTGCGTTTTTTCCAAGCTGCTATTAAATTATTTTTCGGCAATCTCATACTCTTAGTGGTCCTAATGAAAACGTCAAGTTTCATTTTTGCCCAGCCAATGTTTGGTTTCTGGAGGTTGGTACTTGGCAAAGCGTTCCAGCAACACCTCTGGAGTTTTTTCCACCATTAACAAAGCATGGTGGTGTTTTTTAACAAATTGTTCTTCTAAAGCGTGATCCAGGAATCTGATAAGCCAATCATAATATCCGTCAATATTGAGTAAACCGCAGGGCTTTTTATGAAAACCAAGCTGCGCCCATGTCCAAATCTCAAATAGTTCTTCAAGTGTGCCAATGCCACCGGGCAGGGCGATAAAGCCATCGGCAAGCTTGGCCATCAACATTTTCCGCTCATGCATCGATTGGGTAATGTGTAATTCCGTGAGATTCTGGTGGGCAACTTCCTTGTGTGCCAGGGCTTTCGGGATAATACCAATAACCTCGCCGCCGAGCTTTAGGACATTATCAGCCAGTCTTCCCATGATGCCGATACCGGCGCCGCCGTAAACCAGTTTGATGTTCCGGCTGACCAAGGCTTCGGCTAATGAAACAGCAGCTAAAGCATAAGCCTCCAATCGTCCAGGGCTTGAACCGCAATAGATACAGAGGCTGTTAATTGTCGGCTTGGTGGTTGTGATAGGTTTTTCGGTGATCATTCTGGTTTCACAGGGGTTATTTCTGATATGGCAAAGGCTGAGGCAATAGTTGATAATCCGTCCCGGATAAAAACTTGTCAAGGACAATGAATGGCATCGGCATTTTCCCACATCGCGGTTCCGGCCGTCCTGTATGCCAGTTTCAAAAGCGAAACGGTCAATTTAAGGCTGTTTGTACTGGCTGCTGTATGTTCCGTTTTCCCGGATATGGATATCATTGGCTTCAAATTCGGAATCCCTTACGGATCACAGTGGTGGCATCGGGGTTTCACGCATTCATTGGTGTTTGCCCTATGCCCGGCTTCCTTGTTAACTTATTTCCACAGGCAATTTCGGTCTAAGCCTTGGACTGTGTTTTGGCTTTGTTTCATATCGTGCGCTTCCCATGCCTTCCTCGATGCCATGACCAATGGCGGTCTTGGCGTGGCCTTGTATTGGCCTTTCAGTTTAAAACGGATATTCTTCCCCTTTAGGCCGATTCAGGTTTCTCCCATTGGGGTTGGACAAAACTATAAAAGTTTTTTTCCGCCTATATAAACGAAAATCTACTTTATGGTCTAAATATCAAGCTGGAAGATAGGGAACCCGATATTTTTATTCCTATTTTTGCTTTGAAAACACTAATAGACCATTTGAGGATGCCAGTATGTTGGTGACATTTAAAACCAAAGCCTATGCCGATATTACTATGTTCGGCGATATTGCGCTTGCTATGTTGAAAATGATGGTGCACAGCGCAACGGTGCCTAGCGCTATTCTGGCTGAAGACGTTCCTGTGGCACTGAACCGGTTAACCGCCGCCATCGCTAAAGAAAAAGCCCCGCCGCCAAAAGAAAACAAGGATCAGGAAGAGCCCAGAGTAAGCATGGCCCATAGGGCCCTGCCCCTAATAGAGCTGCTAACCGCTGCAGCAAAGGAAAACTGTAATGTCATGTGGGAATAGCGTGATTTAGTTGCACGGAAATACCATGCGAAAATGAAAAATTTCGGATTTTTAAATTACATGGCTATGAACCTACCACAGGTTAGCCAAATCAAAGTTTTAACCTGACCACCTGGAGAGCCGTCATGCAAGCAGAAGTCACGAGTTTTTGGGAATGGCAACAAC
>NZ_AYLO01000181.1 GCF_000496735.2 Methyloglobulus morosus KoM1 | reverse complement strand
GAAAGTCGAAGTGCTACAGCAAAAGCAAAGACATGCTTAAATATTCCGTCATGCTTTTGATGCTCAAATGGAACGGCGAGCTAAAGCCTATACTTTATTAACAATTCCGATTCAACAACCTTACACATCCAAATTCGTCGCATCCAGGGCGTTCTTGACGATAAAATCCCGGCGCGGTTCGACGACATCACCCATAAGAGTGGTGAAGATTTCATCGGCAGCAATGGCATCTTCTATCCGTACTTGCAGCAAACGCCGATTGTTTGAATCCAGTGTGGTTTCCCATAGTTGTTCGGGATTCATTTCACCTAATCCTTTATATCGTTGAATATGTTGACCTTTTTTTGTTTCCTTCATCATCCAATCGAAGGCTTGTTTGAAGGTGTTGACGGGATGTTGGCGTTCGCCCATTTTGATGTAGGATGCCCCAACAAATAAGTCGGCGGTGTCCTTGGCGTATTGGGAGAGTTTTTGGTAGTCCTTGCTATGGAAAAAGGAGGATGCCACGATAAAGACTTTAGTGATGCCATGCTGCTTTTTGCTGATGGTCGCGGTAAAGTCTTCACTTGCCTTATAGTCAAGCTTGAATTCAAATTCGGCCTTTTTTTCGTTTATTTTTAAGCCTTGCTCTAGTTTGCCAAACCATATCCTTAGCTGTTGTTCATCTTGTTTGTATTGTTCGGACAAGGGTTCTAAATAAGTCAGTTGTTCTATAAAAACATTATCATAGCGTCTAGATAAGCGATCTATTATGCTGGCGACTTGGGTGTACGCTTTCGCCAGTTTTTCCAAACCTTGGCCTTGGATAGGCGGCGCCGTCTCGTCGGTGAACAATTGGGTTTTATCCAAAGCCAGTTGGATAAGGTATTCGCTTAACTGGGTATCGTCTTTGACGTAATGCTCTTGTTTTCCTTTTTTGACTTTGTACAAAGGCGGTTGGGCAATGTAGATATAGCCTTTTTCGACGATTTCTGGCAGTTGCCGATAGAAGAACGTAAGCAATAAGGTCCTGATGTGCGAGCCATCCACGTCAGCATCGGTCATAATGATAATGCGGTGGTAACGTAGCTTCTCAATGTTATATTCGTCTTTGCCGATGCCACAGCCCAGAGCGGTAATTAATGTGCCGACCTCTTCGGAGGAAATCATTTTGTCAAAGCGGGCTTTTTCAACATTCAGGATTTTGCCTTTCAACGGCAAGATGGCTTGGGTACGGCGATCTCTCCCTTGCTTTGCTGAACCACCGGCGGAGTCCCCTTCGACCAGAAACAATTCCGATAAAGCAGGGTCTTTTTCTTGGCAATCGGCAAGCTTTCCTGGCAAGCCAGCGATGTCCAGTGTGGTTTTACGGCGCGTCATTTCCCGTGCTTTACGTGCCGCTTCCCGTGCGCGGGCTGCGTCGATTATCTTACCTACGATAAGTTTGGCGATTTGTGGTTTCTCCAGCAAAAATTCCTGGAGTTTTTCATTCATAGTCGATTCAACCAACGGCTTAACTTCTGAAGAAACTAATTTATCTTTGGTTTGTGAGGAAAACTTTGGGTCTGGCACTTTCACAGAAAGCACAGCGGTCAGCCCTTCACGTGCATCGTCTCCCGTAGTAGTGACTTTTTCTTTTTTTGCCAAGCCGCTGGATTCGATATATTGGTTGACCGTCCTGGTCAATGCCCCCCTAAAGCCTGCCAAATGCGTACCGCCGTCGCGTTGTGGAATATTGTTGGTGTAGCAGAAAACATTTTCCTGGTAGGAATCATTCCATTGCATAGCCACCTCAATGGTCACACCTTCTTTCTCTGCTATAAAGTAGAAAACATCTGGGAATAGCGGAGTCTTATTTTTATTAAGATGGCTGACAAAGGCACTAATACCGCCCTCAAATTCAAAAACGTCGCGCCTGTCGGAGTTTTCATCTTCAAGGATAATGCGTACGCCGGAATTTAAAAAAGACAGTTCCCGTAAACGTTTGGCAAGTATGTCGTAATGAAATTCGATGTTGGTGAAGGTTTCTGGGCTAGGCTTAAAGTTGATTAAAGTGCCTGTCCCTTGCGCCGCGCCTACGGGCGCTAAAGATGCGACGGGATTCCCCATGCGATAAGTTTGTTTGTAAAGTTGGCCGTTTTTTCGTATTTCCAGGTTTAATTCTTCTGACAACGCATTCACGACTGAAACACCAACACCATGCAGACCACCTGAAACTTTATAGGCATTGTCATCAAACTTTCCACCTGCATGCAATACTGTCATGATGACTTCGGCAGCAGACCTGCCCTCTTCTTCGTGTATATCAACAGGAATACCGCGCCCATCGTCAGAAACTGTGACAGAGCCGTTTGTATGTAGGATAACCTTAACTTCCTTGCACCAACCTGCTAGCGCTTCATCAATTGAGTTATCGACCACCTCAAACACCATGTGATGCAAACCAGATCCATCATCGGTATCACCAATGTACATGCCTGGACGCTTCCTTACGGCATCTAAGCCTTTTAAGACTTGGATATTTGTGCTGTCATATTGATTGATGTTTTTACCATCTTCCATAAAAACTGCGTTTTTTTCATTATCACTCATCTTACTTTTTCCTCGAATTACAAAGATGTTCCATGTGGAACATTGACACAGCTTATTTTTCCCTGTTCCACGTGGAACAATTTATAATTTTTAATTTCGTCTAATTTGCCAAAATCAATAATTTCAGTGGCTGTTATAAACACTTGGCAATTGATTCCATATAAAAACTTAAGAATTTTTTCTCTATTGTCCTTATCCAATTCCGCAGCAAAATCGTCTATCAAAATGCAGCCGAAGCTATCACGTTCCCTAATCATCAATTCAACTTGTGCCAACTTTAGACAAATAACCAACAGCTTTAACTGTCCTCTTGAAACAACGTCCTTCGCCAACTTATTGTCAACCAATAGATGGAAGTCTCCTCGATGTGGGCCACTGTGGGTGTAACCATAACGCATGTCTTTTTCTAAATCATCGATAAACAGTTGTTCGAGTTGTTTGGTTATATCCCATCCTGACACCAAACACATGTCGATATCATTAAGTGCCAAAAATCTTGCCATTGTTGCTTTAAGAACGGGGCGGAGTTTTTCCAGGTATTGTTGCCGATAGTCATTGACTATTGTACCGTAATTAACCAGTTCATTATCCCAAACATGGATCTGATTAACAGACTTTGTTTTTAATAAAGCGTTACGCTGAGCCAACGCTTTTTTATATTTTCGCCAAACAGGTAAAAATTTTTCTTCGTGGTTAAAGATTCCCCAGTCTAAAAATTCACGCCGTATTTGCGCACCTGCATCCAGGAGCTCTACACTTTTCGGATGGATGATTTGTAAAGGTAAGCCGTAGGCTAAATCTGAGCGTTTCTGGCTGGTTTGCTGATTGATACGGATCTCGACATCTTTACCATCCATTTGTATGCCCAATTGGATACTGCTGCCTTTTCCATGTAAAACCTGAGCCGAAACGATAAGGTATTCTTGTTCAAAGCTTATTACCGATTTTATGAAAGAAGTGCGGAATGACTTGGCACGACCTAACAAAAAAATTGCTTCGATTAATGCGCTTTTACCGCTGGCATTCTTGCCATAAATAAAATTGAGCCCCTCTGATGGTGTAATCGACTGTTCGCAAATATTCCTTACATTATAAATATCCAGCCTCTGAAGACTCATACGAGTGACTTAGAGACGCATGGGCATGACAATGAATTTATATTCGCATTGGCTTGGTTCGTCGATAAAACAACTACTTGCATTGCTTGCAATGGTCAATATTGCAGTGTCGGAGTCTAAGTTTGAAATGGCATCTAGCAAATACTGGGCATTAAAGGCAATGGACAATAGCTCGCCTTGATAGTTTATACTGAGTTCTTCCTCAGCTTCATCATGCTCTGGGTTATGAGTGCTGATTTTCATACTATCAGGCGCAATATCGAGCGTCACTCCCTTAAATTTCTCATTCGACAAGACCGCAACGCGAGTCAACGCTTCTTTTAGTTCCTGTTTTGGTAGAGAAATGGGCTTATAAAAAGACTGCTGGAAGACTTTACCGAAATCAGGGTATTTCGCATCGACCAACTTGGCTGAAAAAATCAAATTTCCAATGGTAATTTTTATGTTGTTGTTGGAAAACATCACCGTTAATTCTGTCTCCAAATTATCGAGTAATCGATAAAGCTCTAAAACGCCTTTTCTTGGCAAGATGATCCTGGATTCGTAACCAGTTTGTTCATCCAGCATATCTTCAAAAATAGACAAACGATGTCCATCCGAAGCCACCAGTTTCATCCTGGTATTGGAAATGTTAAGCAACAGGCCATTGAGATAATAACGGACATCCTGGTTGGCCATACAAAAAATGGTTTTTTCCAAGGCTTTTTTAAATTTTCCGGCATTAATGGTGAACTGCTTTTCCATGGCTGTCTCTGCAAACTCAGGGTAGTGTTCAGCAGGTAAACAACTTAACGAAAATTTACTTCGGTTCGATAAAAGCTTAACTTTATCGTTTTGCTTTTCCAACAGAATATCCGCCCCGCTTGGAAGCAAACGGCAAAGATCGAGTAATTTCCTGGCTGGGACGGTTATGGAACCAGAGCTGGAATCCGTTATCACAACTTTTGCGACGATCTGGATTTCCAAATCAGTGCCCGTCAAGGTCAAAAAATCATCAGACACGACCATCAATACATTGGCCAAAACGGGCATGGTTTGCCGCTTTTCAATAACCCCTACGATTTGCTGCAATGGCATCAAGAGGTTTTCTCTGTTAATAATAAATTTCATATTGTTTTTTATCTTATAATTACTATTAGCTTCCGATAAAACTGTTAATATCTGTTTTTTATTAATACAAATCAATAGGTTGTTTTGTTCATTACGTTGTTTATAAGTCCTTGGGTTTCTTTGCCTTTGTTGTGGATAACTGGGGCGGTTTTGTCAAACCCATTGTTATCCACAACTTAACCCATGCTAGTGTGACAGGGTTCTCAACAGGTTAAAATAATCTTCAGAAACTTTTACATCCGATTCCTTTAGTTCCTTTACACGGTTGCATGCACTAATAACCGTTGTGTGATCCCTGCCGCCAAACGCATCTCCGATATCTGGATAACTTAGCGAGGTAAGTTCCCGAGCTAACGACATGGCAACTTGCCTGGGTCGGGTAATCGCCTGTCGACGGCTTTTTGAGGATAAATCTGCAATGCGGATTTTATAATACTCGGCGACCGTTTTTTGTATATTGTTGATGTCAACCAGTTTGTCACGCATTGAGATAAGGTCATGCAATGCCTCTTTCGTGAAGTCAATTGTGATTTCACGACCGGTAAATTGGGCATTGGCAATGACCCGTCTTAAGGCACCTTCCAAGTCACGCACATTGGATGGAATGCGTTTGGCGATAAACAAGGCCACATCCTGGTGCAAGTCAACATTCACGATCGCCGCTTTTTTCATTAGAATCGCTGCCCTAGTTTCCATATCCGGCGGTTCAATTGTCACCGGTAGACCGCTGCTGAACCGTGATTTTAAACGTTCGGCCAAGTTTGCTATTTCCTTTGGATACTTGTCCGATGTTAGGACGACTTGGTGTTTTTTTTCAAGTAACGTATTGAAAGTATGGAAAAATTCTTCCTGAGAACGTTCTTTACTGGCAAAAAACTGGATGTCATCAATCAACAATACGTCTAAGTTTCGGTAATATTCTTTGAATACATTGATCGTATTTTGCTGCAGTGCCTTTACCATATCCTGGACAAATTTTTCCGAATGGACATAGACAATATTCACTGAAGGCTTTTTGGCTAGAATAGCATTGCCAATAGCGTGCATTAGGTGCGTTTTACCCAAACCGGAACTGCCGTAAATAAGCAACGGGTTATACGCCCTACCCATATTTTCAGAGACTTGAGATGATGCCGCTTTGGCTAATTCATTGGATTTACCTTCAACAAAATTGTCGAAGGTGTACATCTTGTTAAGAAAGCTTGGTCCAACTTTTTTCGCTTCTGATCGCTTTACGGTTTTCGTATAAGTCGGCAAGGACGGCGCGGTTGATCCGATTTCAAAAACAAGATCCAAGGTGTTATTGGAAAATTCGTTGGTAAGTTCCTCGATTTTGACAAAAAAACGCTCTTTTACCCAATCCATCACGAACCGATTCGGAGCAAGCAGTTTTAGTTGTCCTTCATTTTCAATCGCCTGTAACGGTCTTATCCAGGTGTTGAACTCCGAACTAGAAATTTCGTTTTCTAGTTTACTTAGGCAGTTATTCCATATGGAACTCATCTCTGTATGGTAAAAGGTTGGTTTTCAATATTATTGATAGATTCTACTCGATGGTTACTATACAGGATAACCTTGTAAGCTCACAGAATTGACATAACCACGCATATATCTTATCATCCGTAGGCTTTTTTATCCGTTTTTATAGACGATTATTCAATCAGGCTTTAGTGTAAAATGAAAAGAACATACCAACCCAGTAAAATTAAACGCGCCAGGACTCACGGTTTTCGCGAAAGAATGGCATCTGTCGGTGGCCGGAGAGTGTTGAATGCCAGACGTGCAAAAGGTAGAGTCAGGCTGACGGTTGTGTGACAGGGATAAATCAAGGATTCCCTCAACAGTCGCGATTAAAAAAGGCCGCTGAATTTAAAAAGGTTTTTACCAGTCCGGTCAAATCGACAGACCGCTATTTTACGGTTTTAGCCACGCAGAACGATTTTGGTTTTCCCAGGATCGGTTTGGCAATCGCCAAAAAAATAATAAGAAAAGCGGTTGACCGTAATGTAATAAAACGAACGGTGCGAGAAAGCTTTAGATTACAGCAGCACAATATCGGCAATATTGACATCGTCGTACTGGCACGTAAAGAAGCGTTGGCTGTTGCGCCAAGCGAATTGATGGAATCCTTGGAAAGGCATTGGCTTAAATTGGTGTCCAAATGCGTTACTTGTTAATTGGGGTCATAAAGTTTTACAAGTACTTTATCAGCCCTCTACTTGGAAATAATTGCCGTTTTTACCCCAGTTGCTCAATATATGCTATGGAAGCGTTTGAATTACATGGTGTATTTAAAGGTTTCTACCTGTCGGTTAGAAGATTATTGAAATGCCATCCTTTCCATGAAGGCGGCATCGATCCCGTCCCGGAAAAATTAGGTCATAACAAGAAGTAAAAAATGGAAAATATACGATTTGTACTCATCCTCGCATTTGCGATGATATCCCTTATGTTATGGCAAGCCTGGCAGATTGACTACGGCCCGAAAATACCTGTTGCACAAATTGAAGATACTTCGACGAGTGTTAAAGAAGATCTACCGACAGCGAACAATACAACCGAACAACCACAAACCGTCGAGAAGCCAGTCACAGCACCGATAAAGGTAGCAGCGGCAGCGCCGGTGGTAACCGTAAAAACAGATGTGCTTGCCCTTGAAATAGACATGCAAGGCGGCACCATACAAAACCTCGATTTGCTCGAATACCCCGTAGAAAAAGACAACACCCTTGTCAATGCGGTCAGGAAGATGGTTGGTTTAGCACCGGCTGAAAAAAACCGCCAGCCGGTACGTCTATTTAACAGCAGCCCGGAAAAAATGTTCATCGCGCAAAGTGGTTTGATTGCGGGGAGCGGATCAGCCGCTGTGGCAGACCATCACACCGTTTTTTCAACTCAAGCTAACCAATACGCGCTTTCAGAAGGCCAAGATAGCCTTACCGTCCCATTGACATGGACGGATAATAATGGCTTGGAGGTGACTAAGGCATTCGTATTCAAACGTGGCAGTTACGAGATCACACTTAACCAAACTGTCAAAAACAAGAGCGGAAAGGATTGGGCAGGTAGGCAATACAACCAGTTGCTCCGTACACCCTTCAAAGAAAGCCAAGGTAACATACTGACCGCGGGTATGCGGGCTTACGATGGCGGCGTAGTTTACACCGAGAAAGACAAGTACAAAAAAATTAGTTTCGACGACATGCTGGACAACAATCTGGATGTGGCCACTCAAGGTGGCTGGGCAGCCATGATACAGCATTACTTCGCCTCAGCTTGGATTCCGCCAGCAGATGCGGAGAACCATTTTTACACCAAGCATCTAAAGGATGACCGCTACGTCATTGGATCTTATTCACCGCCAATAACTATCGCCAACAACACAGAATCACAATTCGTTTCACGCTTGTTTTCGGGTCCAAAAATCCAGCCTGTGATGGAAAAAATTGCGCCAGGATTAGAACTGACGGTTGATTACAGCGTATTGACTTTCATCGGCAAACCCATCTATTGGTTGCTCAACAAAATCCATAGTTTCACCAATAACTGGGGTTTTGCCATTATCGGGGTGACATTCTGTATTAAATTGCTGATGTTCCCCCTGACCCAAGCCAGTTTTATATCGATGGCAAGGATGCGTAAAATCCAACCACGCCTAAAAGAATTGCAGGAACGTTTTGCAGACGACAGGCCACGTTTTAACAAAGAAATGATGGATATGTACAAAAGGGAGAAGGTCAATCCCTTGGGTGGTTGTCTGCCCATCTTGTTCCAAATACCCGTGTTCATGTCCTTGTATTGGGTATTGAGCGAAACTGTAGAATTCCGGCAAGCGCCGTTCATGTTGTGGATTCAGGACCTGTCGGTCATGGACCCGTTTTTTGTGCTGCCTATCATTTATGGTATTACGATGAAAATTCAGACGGGGCTTAACCCGCCGCCGATTGACCCTGTGCAAGCCAAAGTCATGAAAATGTTCCCGCTTGTGTTTACCATATTCTTCCTGTTTTTCCCCGCCGGGTTGGTGTTGTACTGGGTGATAAACAATACCTTGTCCATTATCCAGCAAACCTACATCACCAAAAAAATCAATGCACAAGCCTAACGCGAATATTGGATATTGAATACGCCGATACCATCGCAGCCATAGCGACGCCCTCCGGTAATGGGGGTGTCGGCATCATACGAATTTCAGGCGGACGGGTTACGCAAGTCGCTGCCCAACTTTTCAAAAAAAAACCAACACCACGAACAGCATTGTTCACAACATTCCTGGATCAAGACGATTCTGTCATTGATTCCGGCATAGCCCTCTACTTTCCCGCCCCAGCTTCATACACTGGCGAAGATGTACTCGAACTCCAGGCTCACGGCGGCTCAGTCGTGCTCAATATGCTGCTACGGCGCGTGTTGGCATTGGGCGCACGGTTAGCTAGGCCGGGTGAATTCACCGAACGTGCTTTCCTCAACAACAAGCTTGACCTCGCCCAAGCTGAAGCCATCGCCGATTTAATCACCAGCAGCACCGAGCAATCTGTCCGCTCTGCGCAACGCTCCATGCAAGGCGTATTTTCTGAACAGGTCAATACGCTGATAACAGAGCTAACCGAACTGCGGGTTTACATTGAAGCCGCCATCGATTTTGTCGATGAAGAAATCGATTTCCTGACCGATGGCGTGGTCGAAAATCGGTTGGTAAGGCTCGTGCAACGGCTGGAAGAAATCCAGCAAACCGCCAAGCAAGGCCGCCTGTTGCGTGATGGCATGACAGTCGTGCTGGCAGGCAAACCCAATGCCGGGAAATCCAGCCTACTCAATGCGCTCGCCGGACACGATGCCGCCATCGTCACCGATATTGCCGGCACCACGCGGGATGTACTACGGGAACGCATCCAAATCGACGGAATGCCGCTGCACATAATTGATACTGCAGGTTTACATGACAGCACAAACACCGTCGAGCAAGAAGGCATACGCCGCGCCTTTGATGAAATCCGCAAAGCCGATAAAGTCCTGCTGCTTATCGATATCCGGGATACCGAGCCCCAAACCGTACTTGATGCCATCCCAGAAGGCCTCGACATCACAACCATTTACAACAAAATCGATTTAGTAAATGCCGCACCAGAAATCAAAACGACAGAAGCTGGCAAGCATATCTATCTCTCAGTTAAAACCGGCGTAGGCATGGACTTGCTCATCCAACACCTGAAACAAAGCGTCGGCTATAACGAGACAGCGGAAAACATTTTCATTGCCAGGACTCGCCACCTTGAAGCCTTAAAAAAAGGGTACGAGTACGCCCAAAACGCCTTGCACCAACTCCAAACCACGCGGGCAAGTGAACTCGTCGCGGAAGACTTAAGGCAAGCTCAACAAGCCCTTGCTGAAATTACTGGGGAATTTACCTCAGATGACCTTTTGGGCAATATTTTTTCCAGTTTTTGCATAGGCAAGTAAATTTGATCCCATACGCCATTACTCGTAGCATTAATGATCAGCCAAACTAACAATGTCATTCCTGCAGGGATTGCCGGAATACGGATACTGGGATGTAGGTTCAGCAAGCAGAAGTTTGTGATTTGCGGGTAGGCTATAGTTGGTTGCAATTAAAGGCGGTGACTCAAAATGTTAAAGCTATAAGCAATTTGTAGGGTTTGCAAAAAAGAGGTGTGGGAAAAAAAGGTCTAGATATGTTAAGTTAATGCAATCGCATTATGTAACATGTTGAAAATAGGGTTTAAGGGCAGGCTTTGGCTTTAACCACGCCAGTTTACAGAAGAAAGCTGGCGTGGTTGGTTGAACAAAATTTAGATTAAAGTCTTCATGTGTTCTAGTTGTTGGATAGCCTTATCCAAGTGTTCATCAATCCCGGTCATTTGGTTTGACTTAGCCATGCTCCTTGCTTTCTTAATTGTTTCGTTAGCGCGTGAGCGTTCTCTGTCAACAACATCATTCGCATTCACGTCTTTGCCGTAATCCATGCTTTGTTTGATGAGTTTGTAGACTTCTTCACCTGATTTGCCTTCAGCGGCTGCAAGTTTGGCTTTCTTGAGTTCGCCAATCATCATATCGATAGCATCAGCGGGTGCGTAAGAAATTCTCGCATCCATGGATTCCGCCATTGTGGCTGAAGAAAAAGCACCCATAGCCAGAGCAATCAGGGAAGATAGAACGATTGTTTTTATGGTTTTCATATTGGATTTATCCTCAAGTGTGTTGTACAGCGTTGTTTTGGTCAAATAAATGTACCGCATACGAGTGTACCATGTTTTGAAAGATATTAATTTATTGTTGGAAATCGAAAAAAATAGCCAATTAGATTTTCGCGAAAAGAAATTAACGGACCAGAACAATAGAATGGGGTAAATTAATCATCCTCGCGTTTGACGGAAACGATAATTTCACCACTATCATTTTCGGTCAGAATGAATAAAATAGGCGAACAACACACGGAACAGTCTTCGTAATAATTTTGTGGTTCGGAGGAATTATCAATCAAAATATCAATGGATTCCCCGCAATAAGGGCAGTTGATGAAAATTTCTTGCTGGAACGGCATTAGATCCTTCTGAGCAAATTGTCCAACCAGGAAGCAGGCAACAGGCGTTTTAAGTAGGCGAAGAGATAGGTGGGAAAAGTGACATAATAACGTATTTTTGGGAAATCCGATTCAACGGCATGGATGACCTTATCGGCGACGGCTTTTGCTGGCAGGGTGAATGGTACAGCTGCCCCTTGTTTTTGCAGACGGTCTTCCATTGCTTTGTAAGTTTCTTTATGGAAACTACTTTCAATATTGATATTTTTTTTGTACAAGGCAAAGGAATTTTCCCTAAATTTACTTAGGATGGGGCCAGGTTCAATCAACGAAACTGTAATATTGCTGCCGTACAACTCCAGACGCAAGGTGTCTGCCAGGCCTTCCAAGGCATATTTGCTAGCGTTGTAAGCGCCACGGTAAGTCATGGCGACCAGCCCTAAAATTGAACTGTTGTAAATAATTCGCCCACTGCCTTGTTTACGCATGATGGGGATTAGCAGGTTGGTGAGTTCATGGGTGCCGAACACATTGGTTTCAAACTGGAATTTCAAAGTTTCCCGGCTTAAGTCTTCAACCGCTCCGGGTTGCCCGAATGCAGCATTGTTGAATACGGCATCAATTCGGTTGTCAGCAATTTCTAGGGCTTTTTTGACGGCTTTTTGAATACTTGCACTGTCGGCTAAATCGAGTTGGACTGCGATGAAGCCTTCTTGCAACAAACGGGTGACATCGGCATCCTTTCTGGCACAGGCAATCACTTTATGGCCACGGTTTTTTAATTCAACTGCGGTGGCATAACCAATACCGCTGGAGCAGCCCGTTATTAATACCGTTTTAGGCGTGGACATCCGGGATTAATTGTTGCCCAATTCCTGTTCAGAAACATAGAATTTTTTTGCTGTACTGCAATCAACCAGTATCTGCAACGAATCTTTGGTGCTTTTTTCGCTTAATTCCACGGATTCCACACGACCGCATTGGTTTGTGGCTAATGCCCTTTCTGCCGCTTTTCTACGCATCCGTTCAATATCGGGCAATCTGTTCTGGTAAGTTTTTACCAGTGGTGTCAATTCGTCAAATTTATAAGGTGG
The DNA here is from genome assembly GCF_000496735.2 of Methyloglobulus morosus KoM1. Lineage (GTDB taxonomy): Bacteria > Pseudomonadota > Gammaproteobacteria > Methylococcales > Methylomonadaceae > Methyloglobulus > Methyloglobulus morosus. The sequence goes on along the minus strand of NZ_AYLO01000181.1, from coordinate 468 downwards.
GATGGCGAAAGCGGAAAACTTGTGCGGATTGTTTTTTATCAAGAACTGGTTTTTGGCACTTTCGTCCATAGCGCTTTGTTTTAACTGCGCCAATTTTTGCGTTGCTTGCTCTTCTTGCAGTTTTTTTTGTGCGGCTTTGGCTTCTTGCTCTTGTTGGGATAAGGCTTGCTGGCTTTCTTGTGCATTTAGGTCGGTTGAGCCGCCTGTTTTCACATTCAACTCAACTTTACTTTGGCCTTCCGCACAAGGGATTGCTTTGTAAATCTTTTTGCCATTGGCATCTGTGCATTTATATACGTCTGCCAATAATTGCAGGGGTAAGAGCAATCCCAGGAATAACAGTGTGGTTTTCATCGTTTGCCTCAGTTCGTAAATAATATCTTTTTGCACAGGATTTTTGCCGCTCAATTTGAACATTTATAATATAAGGGAAGCTCTGCGGTTTATTAATTTCTTGACAAGGGATAT
>NZ_AYLO01000180.1 GCF_000496735.2 Methyloglobulus morosus KoM1 | reverse complement strand
CGTGCATGCGACGTCATAGCTCTTCTATAGTGTCACCTAAATTCAATTCACTGGCCGTCGTTTTACAACGTCGTGACTGGGAAAACCCTGGCGTTACCCAACTTAATCGCCTTGCAGCACATCCCCCTTTCGCCAGCTGGCGTAATAGCGAAGAGGCCCGCACCGATCGCCCTTCCCAACAGTTGCGCAGCCTGAATGGCGAATGGGACGCGCCCTGTAGCGGCGCATTAAGCGCGGCGGGTGTGGTGGTTACGCGCAGCGTGACCGCTACACTTGCCAGCGCCCTAGCGCCCGCTCCTTTCGCTTTCTTCCCTTCCTTTCTCGCCACGTTCGCCGGCTTTCCCCGTCAAGCTCTAAATCGGGGGCTCCCTTTAGGGTTCCGATTTAGTGCTTTACGGCACCTCGACCCCAAAAAACTTGATTAGGGTGATGGTTCACGTAGTGGGCCATCGCCCTGATAGACGGTTTTTCGCCCTTTGACGTTGGAGTCCACGTTCTTAATAGTGGACTCTTGTTCCAAACTGGAACAACACTCAACCCTATCTCGGTCTATTCTTTTGATTTATAAGGGATTTTGCCGATTTCGGCCTATTGGTTAAAAAATGAGCTGATTTAACAAAAATTTAACGCGAATTTTAACAAAATATTAACGCTTACAATTTAGGTGGCACTTTTCGGGGAAATGTGCGCGGAACCCCTATTTGTTTATTTTTCTAAATACATTCAAATATGTATCCGCTCATGAGACAATAACCCTGATAAATGCTTCAATAATATTGAAAAAGGAAGAGTATGAGTATTCAACATTTCCGTGTCGCCCTTATTCCCTTTTTTGCGGCATTTTGCCTTCCTGTTTTTGCTCACCCAGAAACGCTGGTGAAAGTAAAAGATGCTGAAGATCAGTTGGGTGCACGAGTGGGTTACATCGAACTGGATCTCAACAGCGGTAAGATCCTTGAGAGTTTTCGCCCCGAAGAACGTTTTCCAATGATGAGCACTTTTAAAGTTCTGCTATGTGGCGCGGTATTATCCCGTGTTGACGCCGGGCAAGAGCAACTCGGTCGCCGCATACACTATTCTCAGAATGACTTGGTTGAGTACTCACCAGTCACAGAAAAGCATCTTACGGATGGCATGACAGTAAGAGAATTATGCAGTGCTGCCATAACCATGAGTGATAACACTGCGGCCAACTTACTTCTGACAACGATCGGAGGACCGAAGGAGCTAACCGCTTTTTTGCACAACATGGGGGATCATGTAACTCGCCTTGATCGTTGGGAACCGGAGCTGAATGAAGCCATACCAAACGACGAGCGTGACACCACGATGCCTGCAGCAATGGCAACAACGTTGCGCAAACTATTAACTGGCGAACTACTTACTCTAGCTTCCCGGCAACAATTAATAGACTGGATGGAGGCGGATAAAGTTGCAGGACCACTTCTGCGCTCGGCCCTTCCGGCTGGCTGGTTTATTGCTGATAAATCTGGAGCCGGTGAGCGTGGGTCTCGCGGTATCATTGCAGCACTGGGGCCAGATGGTAAGCCCTCCCGTATCGTAGTTATCTACACGACGGGGAGTCAGGCAACTATGGATGAACGAAATAGACAGATCGCTGAGATAGGTGCCTCACTGATTAAGCATTGGTAACTGTCAGACCAAGTTTACTCATATATACTTTAGATTGATTTAAAACTTCATTTTTAATTTAAAAGGATCTAGGTGAAGATCCTTTTTGATAATCTCATGACCAAAATCCCTTAACGTGAGTTTTCGTTCCACTGAGCGTCAGACCCCGTAGAAAAGATCAAAGGATCTTCTTGAGATCCTTTTTTTCTGCGCGTAATCTGCTGCTTGCAAACAAAAAAACCACCGCTACCAGCGGTGGTTTGTTTGCCGGATCAAGAGCTACCAACTCTTTTTCCGAAGGTAACTGGCTTCAGCAGAGCGCAGATACCAAATACTGTCCTTCTAGTGTAGCCGTAGTTAGGCCACCACTTCAAGAACTCTGTAGCACCGCCTACATACCTCGCTCTGCTAATCCTGTTACCAGTGGCTGCTGCCAGTGGCGATAAGTCGTGTCTTACCGGGTTGGACTCAAGACGATAGTTACCGGATAAGGCGCAGCGGTCGGGCTGAACGGGGGGTTCGTGCACACAGCCCAGCTTGGAGCGAACGACCTACACCGAACTGAGATACCTACAGCGTGAGCTATGAGAAAGCGCCACGCTTCCCGAAGGGAGAAAGGCGGACAGGTATCCGGTAAGCGGCAGGGTCGGAACAGGAGAGCGCACGAGGGAGCTTCCAGGGGGAAACGCCTGGTATCTTTATAGTCCTGTCGGGTTTCGCCACCTCTGACTTGAGCGTCGATTTTTGTGATGCTCGTCAGGGGGGCGGAGCCTATGGAAAAACGCCAGCAACGCGGCCTTTTTACGGTTCCTGGCCTTTTGCTGGCCTTTTGCTCACATGTTCTTTCCTGCGTTATCCCCTGATTCTGTGGATAACCGTATTACCGCCTTTGAGTGAGCTGATACCGCTCGCCGCAGCCGAACGACCGAGCGCAGCGAGTCAGTGAGCGAGGAAGCGGAAGAGCGCCCAATACGCAAACCGCCTCTCCCCGCGCGTTGGCCGATTCATTAATGCAGAGCTTGCAATTCGCGCGCGAAGGCGAAGCGGCATTTACGTTGACACCATCGAATGGCGCAAAACCTTTCGCGGTATGGCATGATAGCGCCCGGAAGAGAGTCAATTCAGGGTGGTGAATGTGAAACCAGTAACGTTATACGATGTCGCAGAGTATGCCGGTGTCTCTTATCAGACCGTTTCCCGCGTGGTGAACCAGGCCAGCCACGTTTCTGCGAAAACGCGGGAAAAAGTGGAAGCGGCGATGGCGGAGCTGAATTACATTCCCAACCGCGTGGCACAACAACTGGCGGGCAAACAGTCGTTGCTGATTGGCGTTGCCACCTCCAGTCTGGCCCTGCACGCGCCGTCGCAAATTGTCGCGGCGATTAAATCTCGCGCCGATCAACTGGGTGCCAGCGTGGTGGTGTCGATGGTAGAACGAAGCGGCGTCGAAGCCTGTAAAGCGGCGGTGCACAATCTTCTCGCGCAACGGGTCAGTGGGCTGATCATTAACTATCCGCTGGATGACCAGGATGCCATTGCTGTGGAAGCTGCCTGCACTAATGTTCCGGCGTTATTTCTTGATGTCTCTGACCAGACACCCATCAACAGTATTATTTTCTCCCATGAAGACGGTACGCGACTGGGCGTGGAGCATCTGGTCGCATTGGGTCACCAGCAAATCGCGCTGTTAGCGGGCCCATTAAGTTCTGTCTCGGCGCGTCTGCGTCTGGCTGGCTGGCATAAATATCTCACTCGCAATCAAATTCAGCCGATAGCGGAACGGGAAGGCGACTGGAGTGCCATGTCCGGTTTTCAACAAACCATGCAAATGCTGAATGAGGGCATCGTTCCCACTGCGATGCTGGTTGCCAACGATCAGATGGCGCTGGGCGCAATGCGCGCCATTACCGAGTCCGGGCTGCGCGTTGGTGCGGATATCTCGGTAGTGGGATACGACGATACCGAAGACAGCTCATGTTATATCCCGCCGTTAACCACCATCAAACAGGATTTTCGCCTGCTGGGGCAAACCAGCGTGGACCGCTTGCTGCAACTCTCTCAGGGCCAGGCGGTGAAGGGCAATCAGCTGTTGCCCGTCTCACTGGTGAAAAGAAAAACCACCCTGGCGCCCAATACGCAAACCGCCTCTCCCCGCGCGTTGGCCGATTCATTAATGCAGCTGGCACGACAGGTTTCCCGACTGGAAAGCGGGCAGTGAGCGCAACGCAATTAATGTGAGTTAGCTCACTCATTAGGCACCCCAGGCTTTACACTTTATGCTTCCGGCTCGTATGTTGTGTGGAATTGTGAGCGGATAACAATTTCACACAGGAAACAGCTATGACCATGATTACGCCAAGCTCTAATACGACTCACTATAGGGAAAGCTGGTACGCCTGCAGCACCAGAAGCCACGCCCATTAGTGAAACGCTTCATGGTGAGCGTGTTATCCCGGTGCTTTTTGCCATACCACGGGGCCAGCGCCAGCAGCGACGGAATATCACGAATAGTCGGCTCAACGTGGGATTTCATAAAGTTCTCGGCATCACCATCCGTCGGCAACCAGATAAGGGTGTTGCGCTGCTTATGCTCTATAAAGTAGGCATAAACACCCAGCAGCATTTTGGAATAACCGACACGGGCAGACTTCACCACATTCACCTCACGGATGTAGTCGCTGCCCATCGCATTCATGATGGCCCGCTGAAAGGGCAGTGTTTCCCAGCGCCCTTCCTGGTATGCGGATTCTTTCGGGAGATAGTAATTAGCATCCGCCCATTCAACGGCGGTCTGTGGCTCCGGCCTGAACAGTGAGCGAAGCCCGGCGCGGACAAAATGCCGCAGCCTGTTAACCTGACTGTTCGATATATTCACTCAGCAACCCCGGTATCAGTTCATCCAGCGCGGCTGCTTTGTTCATGGCTTTGATGATATCCCGTTTCAGGAAATCAACATGTCGGTTTTCCAGTTCCGGAAAACGCCGCTGCACCGACAGGGGGAGCCCGTCGAGAATACTGGCAATTTCACCTGCGATCCGCGACAGCACGAAAGTACAGAATGCGGTTTCCACCACTTCAGCGGAGTCTCTGGCATTCTTCAGTTCCTGTGCGTCGGCCTGCGCACGCGTAAGTCGATGGCGTTCGTACTCAATAGTTCCTGGCTGGAGATCTGCCTCGCTGGCCTGCCGCAGTTCTTCAACCTCCCGGCGCAGCTTTTCGTTCTCAATTTCAGCATCCCTTTCGGCATACCATTTTATGACGGCGGCAGAGTCATAAAGCACCTCATTACCCTTGCCACCGCCTCGCAGAACGGGCATTCCCTGTTCCTGCCAGTTCTGAATGGTACTCGGGCCGGTTACAACGGCATTATCGCCCGTCTGCAACAGGCTGCCAGCGATCCGATGGTGGACGGCATTCTGCTCGATATGGACACGCCCGGCGGGATGGTG
>NZ_AYLO01000179.1 GCF_000496735.2 Methyloglobulus morosus KoM1 | reverse complement strand
TTCCTAAATACTTTATGGGGAATTTACAAAGAAGGGCTTAATGGCATACCCCATTAAATCCATATCAAAATCAACCCGCCATTTTACTTTTAGTGTACATAAAGTCAATTTTTAACGTGCTAATGATTGCCGAATAGGTAGGGCTATGTCATCATAAATGGAATAGCGAACAGTTAATGGTTGAATTTCCATTCGGGACCAATCTTTTCGATCATTTAGCCGTTCAGCAAAAACCCCACATCTTTACTATCCTTTTTAACAACTATTCACTCGAGGCAAAACCATGGCTGGTCGTAATCACCTGTATATTCCAGGCCCTACCAACGTACCCAACGAAGTCCTTAATGCAATGCACATTGCAATGGAGGACCATCGCTCACCCATTTTCCCCCAATTACTGACACCGTTGTTGCAGGACCTAAAAAAGATTTTTCGCACCGAAACCGGACAAGCGTTTATCTTTCCGGCAACCGGCACGGCGGGTTGGGAAATCGCATTGACCAACTGCTTAAACCCCGGCGATAAGGTGTTGATCTACCGGTTCGGCCAATTTAGCCATTTATGGGCGGAAATGGCTAAACGCTTGGGATTCGATGTCGAAATCCACCAGGAAACCTGGGGCAAAGGTATACCCTTGGATAAGCTGGAAGCCCGTCTAAAGGAAGACAGCAAGCATGAGATAAAAGCCATCTTAGCCACGCACAATGAAACCGCTACAGGCGTTACCAGCGACATCGCCGGAGTCCGCAAAGCAATGGATGCGGCAAAACATCCGGCGTTAATGTTTGTCGATGGCGTAAGCTCCATCGCTAGCATTGACTTCCGTATGGATGAATGGGGAGTGGATGGCGCGATCAGCGGCTCGCAAAAAGGTTTCATGTTGCCAGCAGGCGGTGCATTTTTGGCGTTCAGCCAAAAAGCCTTGAAAGCGACCGAAACCTCCACTTACCCCCGTTGTTTCCTGGATTTACGCGACCAGATGAACACGAATAAAGACGGCTATACGCCATACACGCCCAACCTGCCGCTGCTTTATGGATTGCGTAAGGCACTGGATTTATTGTTGGAAGAAGGCTTGGATAACGTCTATGCCAGACATTACCGCTTGGCAGAAGGCACCCGCAAAGCCGTTGCCGCCTGGGGCCTAAAGCAGTGTGCACACCCTGGTTTTGAATCCAATACCGTCACCGCAGTGATAGTGCCGGAAGACAAGGATGCCCGTCACGTCATCAGCACGGCGTTCAGCAAATACAATATTTCCCTGGGTGCCGGCTTGTCGGAATTGGCCGGCAAGGCTTTCCGTATCGGCCACGTCGGCGACATGAACGATGTCTCCATGCTGGGCGCGATTGCTGGTGTGGAAATGGCGTTGCTGGATAATGGGTTTGATATTAAAGCCGGAAGCGGGGTGGCGGCGGCGATTGAGTATTATCGGGCGACGGCGAAGTAATACAGAAAGGATTGATAATGCCGTAGCATCTGATTGTATTGACAATGGCAATACACGCAATATAATCATAAGCAATGGATAACCGCTATGAAAAGAATGGCATCAGCTTTGTCTGGAATGCCCGAAAAGCAGCGGCAAACCCTAAGAAACACGATGGCATAACTTTTGAGCAAGCCACGGAAGTATTCTTTGATCCTTTTTTCAAATTGGTCGATGCTGACAGGAACGAAGAAGCGCGAGATGCGGTGATCGGCTATGATGAATCGGGCCGGTTACTGTTTGTCGTCCACATTGAACTTGAAGGTGACATCATCCGGCTGATTTCCGCCCGCAAGGCCACTGTTACCGAGCGCAACGATTATGATTTCTGAACCCTTGAAAACCCGATTGACCAAAGACCGTCCTATGACCTCCATCACCTTACGTATTCCTGTTGACGTGGTGGAGTCCATGAAAACAATTGCACCTTATAAAGGTTTTTCTGGCTATCAAGCCTTGCTAAAGTCCTACATCAGCGAAGGGTTGCGGCGCGATGAAGCACAATTTTCCTACAGCAAAGAAGCCAAACTGATTGCGGCATTAAAAAAACTGGGCGTACCGGATAGCGTGATTGAAGAAGCTGCGCGGGATGTGGCGTAGCTAATTTTAAGTGTCGCTAACGCGACGGTTATTTTTAATGTGGGTTCTCGTACCCACTGACGAGATACTTTCTTTTGCGTCGCCAAAAGAAAGTATCCAAAGAAAAGGCGACCCGATGCCGCTTGCTTCCTGCGCTTCTCGCATTTACCGGGGGTTGCCGGAAGGGACTCCCTGTCCCTCCGGCAACGTGCGGCATCCCTGCCGCACCCCTAACGGGCTGTTCCCGGTAAATGCTCCGATGCTCGGCGCGGCATAAGGGAATGGGTGATTGTCGTTGCATGGCAGTGTAGCTTGATACGTAGGCCACATTGCCGTGATAGCGGTTATGTGAAAATCGTATATCCAATTTGTCAGGTAGCGCTCAAGCGCAACCTGACCTACTAGACTTTAGGTGGACATATGGAAAAACAAAATTTTGCTTTAGAGTCTATTAAAAATATTCAAGAGTTGATTAGATTCATCGATCAGAAATCGGGGGCGGTCTTATTAGTATCTGGATTGATAATGACTGCATTTTTGGAATTTTCAAAAGAATTAATCTTCAATTTTAAATCTAACCCCCGCCGGGGCTTTCACTTTCTTATTCGGTGTCAGTACCGTTCTATTGTTAATTTACGTAATTTATCTTTCAATTTTTAAAATCTTGCGTCCTCGGTTAGCCAAATTTTATTCCGATGGTGATTCTCTTTTTTATTTTGGTCATTTAGCTCACATGGACAGAAATAAGATGTTAGAAAATTTTAAAAATTTAGACGATCAAGAAATTTTAAGAAATTTAAGCGAGCAAATATTTGAAGTTTCTAGGATATTAAATACCAAAACAGAAGATCTTCACAATTCAATGAATTATTTATACCTTTCTATTCTTTCTCTATTAGCATTTGTTTTATCATCAAGGCTACTTTAAACACGTAGATTTAAAACGAGGTTATAAAATTAACATCATGGAGAAAAAATGGGATTGAAAGAAAGCTTA
>NZ_AYLO01000178.1 GCF_000496735.2 Methyloglobulus morosus KoM1 | reverse complement strand
ATTTTGTATCGCTCAAGACCATTCTGACCATAACAAAATATCTGTGAAAACTATATTTTACAATGGCTTTCGGTTATTTGTTAAAGTAATTGAGAACAGCCCCTAGGCATTGGGTTAAATCCCATATCACTTAACCCGACATGTCGCTTAGGCGTAACGCATAACAATTACCGCAACGAAAACATTTAACAAGACCATAAATCTAGCCTGACTATAATACGACATAACAAAACCTTATCCCTGCTTTATTCTCACCATTAAGCCCACTTGGTTTAAATCAGGACCATCCAGCAATCGTTTTATATTGAACGCCAAAAAATCGTCCTGATTTTGGCAAAAGGCATTCCATGCGCTGGCATGCAGGAAGGATGGAAACTCTACAAACCCGATTGGACCATTATCCGTCGTCGTGTAAAAACAACAGATAAGCTTACCGTCAAATTTTTCAATACTAAGTTGCATGGAATTTTGACAGTCATTTACGTTATCCATGACTTGCTTGAAGCCTGTTGGGGCATATTTACCCTCAAAGGAATAAGGTTCCATTTGTAAATCCTTAGGTGAAATTAATAAATTAAGGGTTCAGGGGATTTTTCTACCTTCCCATACCCATAATTCCGATCAACCATCGAAATTGTTCAAATTAGTTGCGGTAATATTTATCAGCAGGGAAACGGGGCAAAACCAAACGCTGGTGAGCCCAAAATGTCTGGCTTAAAAAATAAAACATGGCTATTTATACCATTCGATAAGACCACTCCTCACTAAAAACCTGCGCTAATTACTCATATCCACATGTCGGCTCTCGTCCCCCAAAATTCATAGACGGCATCGTAGGGGACGTTGAGACCGTTAATGTCTTGCCGGGGATTGCAATGGCCGAGTGCGACACCACCAACGGTGGAAAGCCGACGTATAAAATTAACATCCTGGAACAATCCCTGAGCTTGACCGTGGGCCGCCACTTCCAGCAGCAGCTCTGGGATCGCCCCCTCACGGGGCGTACTGGCTATCACCCGACCTACAACACTGCTGCCGTCCTGAAACTGCCAGGATGGCCCAGAATAATGCACAACATGGCGGCTTAGCGGGTCATGAAGAATTGCCATCGGGCCACTAAATTTCCAGACACCTTCTGGCGCGCACTGGTAGGATTGTATTCCGTGCACCACCTGTGTCCGCAATAACAAGTGCTGATGGCTGGGAATCTCAACCGCATAGGCAGTGACGGACAGGCTTATGCCAATAGCGGTAACCAGAGCATGGATTTTCGTTTTCTTTATCATGATTTGATCTCCAAGCAGTAATTGATCGGTAAGTTTGAGTTCAGGATATTTTTTAATCCCTCCCTGCTTCGTAATTCCGCTCTGTCGCCGAAATTGTTCAAATTTATTTTTTATTGGCGGTCAAGGATGGGTGAAATCGAATGTTTTGCCAATTGCACCGTGGCAGGAGGGATTGAGTGCACCGTGATCAGCACGAATAATCTAAGATTTGGCTACCAACCTATATTTACTGGGCAATGTAGATGCCTAGCGTTGCGCTGGATATCTAAGCAAAGTTTGACGGTCAGCGTGGTAGCGGATTTGAGAAAACAAAACGTCGTTAATAATTAGCGCTACCTTTTCATCCCACCATCTGAACGAATTCTTTGTGCCGTATGGCGAGCACTCACCTCTGGCAAAATGGCCATTCAAAATGGGTTTAATCACGGGTTAGCACAGGGATATTGAAATCATATCGGGACAGCCGCCCGATAAACCATCGCAGGACTTTACCCTTGTTTGATGTTTTCCACGCCATATTGATGGCTTCTGTCGGTATCGCGTTTTCCACTGGCAATGCAATAAGCTGGCCTTGTCCAAGCTGTGCTTGAATCCGGTGAGCCGGCAGAAAACCGACACCTAAACCTAAACATTGGGCATGAATTTTTTCGGTAATTGACGGCACGCTCAAGACCGGACGCTTGCTGAACACCCGGCGGCTTTGCGCAGCTTGGTTCCTAGCGGAATCCCTGACCACGATAAAGCGGTGCTGTTCAATTAATTGCCGGGAAAGTGGCAAGGGTGCGATGGCCAGTTCATGTCCGGGCGCGACGGCAAAAAGCCATTCAATCTCACCAATCTTCTGGTATTTGACACCTGGACTAGGCATGCTTTCAGTTCCTGTACCGATCACCAAATCAGCCCGATTGGCCAGTACAGCCTCTTGCGATCCGCCTAGAACTTCCTCGTAAATATTGATTTCAATATCCGGCAGCACCCCATAAAACTCGCTTATCAGAGGATAAATGAACTCAAAACTTAGAATGGAGTCGATTGCGATATTGAACACAGGTTCGAAACCGCTATGGGTTTTTTTGGTGGCGGCCGCCAAGCGTTCGGTTGCCTCCAGGATTTCCCGACCTTGCTCGAGCAATACGTGTCCGGCCTGGGTCAGTACAGCCTTTCTGCCTTCCTTGCGGAACAAGACCACATCCAGATCTTGTTCCAGTTTCTGTACGGCATAGGAAATGGCCGACGGTACCCGAAATAGTTCGTTACCCGCTGCTGCAAAACTGCCTTTCCGGGCTATAGCATCCAGCACTTCCAAGGCATCAAGGGTAATCGGATACTTCATATTGGCTATTGTTCAAATATTTTGAATGGATTAAACAAAATCTATCGCTTTTTATTCTAATAAGCAACTATATAATGACATTGACGTTTCAATTTATTAAACATTTACGAGACAATTATGAAAGATTTAATCAATAAAGTTCTAGTTTCAAATGCAGGTTGGGAAGCTGTTACCCTGCGCGTACCTATCGGTATTATCCTGGCGGCACACGGTAGCCAAAAACTGTTTGGCTGGTTTGGTGGTTACGGTTTAGACGGCACAGGACAATGGATGGCATCGGTGGGCTTAAACCCAGGTTTTGTTATGGCATTATTGGCCGGTAGTGCCGAGTTTTTCGGCGGTATTGCCTTAATATTGGGTTTATTGACCCGTCCTGCCGCTACGGTGAGTGCTGTGACAATGCTGGTGGCACTGTTCGGTGTGCATTGGGGTAACGGCTTTTTCCTGGATTCGCATGGCATTGAATATGCGCTGGCCTTATTGTCCGCAACCGTAACACTGATATTGATGGGTGGTGGACGTTATTCTTTAGATAGCTATTTGGTTAAAACGATAGACTGGGAGTGAAAAATGAAGCAGCAAAACAGGCAGCTCGGAACGACCATTACCGGACATAATACTTCGGATGGCGCAGGGGTGAAGCTCAAGCGCATCATCAATCCGCAGCAACACAACTTTGACCCGTTTATCTTATTCGATGAATTTGGCTCGGATGAAGCCGCTGATTATATTGGCGGTTTCCCAAACCACCCGCATCGCGGCTTTGAAACGGTGACTTACATGCTGGCTGGTGCCATGTTGCACCGAGACCATTTGGGCAATGAAGGCCATTTGAGGAAAGGCGATGTACAATGGATGACCGCCGCGCACGGCATTATCCATTCAGAAATGCCGGAACAGGAAAACGGATTGCTGCACGGCTTTCAGCTTTGGCTAAACCTGCCTGCCAAGGAAAAAATGAAGCCGCCGCATTACCGGGACATCGCGGCTAAGGACATCCCCCATATCACATTGCCTAACGGGGGTTATATCAAGCTGATTGCTGGGGATTATGTGGGTGAAACAGGCAAACAATCAGGTGCAGTGACTGGCGTGACGACACAGCCCTTGTATTTCGATGTGTTGTTAAGCCCTCAGCAGGAATTGGACATCCCGATAGGCCCTGGGCATACCGTTTTAATTTATGTCTACCACGGTGAGTTGATTCTCGGCGCATCGGATAAAACAGTAAAAGCCGGACAATTGGGGCAGCTCATTGACGGCAATAACATCCATCTGTTAACGCTAGATCAGCCGGCACAATTTTTAGTGTTGGCGGCAATGCCGTTGAATGAGCCCGTCGTGCAATCAGGCCCGTTCGTCATGAACACGACGGCAGAGATCGAACAGGCTTACCGGGATTATCGTGATGGGGTGTTGACGAAGTGATTCCATTATCGTTCCCACGCTCTGCGTCACTGCCATTAAGTTAAGCCCTATTTGTCTCAAAAGCACAGTTTTTTCTGCCGTTTATGGAAACTCAGCAACGAGCGGGCCGAACTG
>NZ_AYLO01000176.1 GCF_000496735.2 Methyloglobulus morosus KoM1 | reverse complement strand
GCTTATAACGGAATCAAGCAGCGCCCCTTTGGCAACTGCCCTACTCGTTCCGCTATTGGTCCAAATGGCCGCCTTGATGTTGACGTCCGCATTGTCCAGTGGGTTTGACTGGCTCTATCCCGTAAGAATTGGGATTGTTACCGCAGCCCTTTATTACTACCGAGAAATCTTCACTAAACTTATATGGAATTGGACTTGGCAAGCACCCTTGATCGGCGTTCTGGTATTTATCGTATGGATGCAATTGGAATCGAATGATAAAAGTAGCGGAATTATCTTAATGCAAGGTCTTGAAGAATCACCGAGAGGACTTGCTGCTGCTTGGCTTTTTTTCCGTGTATTCGGGTCTATTATTACGGTACCATTAGCCGAAGAACTAGCATTTCGAGGTTATTTAATTCGTAAACTCGTTGCAAAAGACTTCGAAAACGTTCCGAACGGAACTTTTACATGGTTATCTTTCATTGTCTCTTCGCTACTTTTCGGGTTATTGCATGATCGTTGGCTCGCAGGCACCTTAGCCGGCTTAGGATATGCTTTAGCTCTCTACAGACGTGGAAATATAGGTGATGCCATTGTAGCGCATATGACAACCAACGCGCTTATCGCGATTGTTGTCCTTACCCAAGGAAGATGGGCTTTATGGGCATAAACCAACAAAATTGTAACAAAGCTTTGCACATTTAACGGCTATATCGCCTAAGCTTTAAAACTAGTACATGAATTTTTAATAATACCAGAAAAGTAAGGTTTTTCTTGATTGTCATCAAAATCGGGACGATAGAACTGGTACAATTAAGGCTTAGTTAGCAAGTAACTGCTACAATATGCTTGTTATAAATTTACTTTATCCAATAGCATTTTAGGGAAATTAAAATATGAAAATATTGATAACTGGCAACATGGGGTACATTGGCCCCACCCTGACTAAGCATCTTAGGGCATCATATCCAGATGCTGTCCTGGTCGGTTTTGATATTGGTTACTTTGGCAACTGCATAACAAGCGCAGATATACTTCCCGAATGTAGGGTTGATCTTCAATATTTTGGAGATATCAGGCAATTTCCGAAAGAAGTTTTGAACGGTGTGGATGCCGTAGTTCATCTGGCAGGCATTTCAAATGATCCTATTGGGAACAAGTTTGAGGAAGTCACTTTAGATATTAATTATCGCGCAAGCATCGATCTGGCTAAAAAAGCCAAAGAGGCCGGAGTAAAATCATTTGTGTTCGCTTCCAGTTGTAGCATGTATGGTGCTGCTGATGACAGCGCAAGAACTGAAAAGTCAGACCTCAATCCGCTGACTGCATACGCCAAATCCAAGGCCCTAACGGAACGCGACCTGGAACCGCTCGCATCGGATGGCTTCAAGGTTACCTGTCTCAGGTTCGCGACAGCATGCGGTTGGACAGATCGGTTGAGGCTGGATCTAGTCCTAAATGACTTTGTCGCAGGAGCAATCGCAGCCAATAATATAACAATTTTAAGTGACGGGACACCATGGCGGCCTTTGATTAATGTAAAAGATATGGTTCGTGCAATGGAATGGGCTATCAGTAGAGAAATTACGAGTGGCGGAAATTTTCTGGCAGTCAATGTAGGAAGTGATGAGTGGAACTACCAAGTAAGGGACCTCGCCGAAGCAGTAGCAAAAGTTATTCCGGGCACAGAAGTTTCTATTAATAAAAATGCTCCGCCAGATAAGCGGTCCTATAGGGTGAATTTTGATCTTTTTAAGGGCTTGGCACCGAGACATCAACCACAAATTAGCTTGACTGAATCTATACTTGAACTAAAAAATGGCCTGGATACTCTCAAGTTCAAAGACAAAGAGTTTCGGAATTCGCGGTATATGAGGTTGAATATTCTGACCGAACTCCAAGAAAACGGTTTATTAGATAATAAATTTCAGTGGGTTAAGATTTCTTGATGCTACTTTACAGATTACCCATGCAAAATTTCGCCAATTAATTTAGTAGTATTTTATAAAAAACAGTCACTTAATTATATAGTAGGTATTCGTACGTATATGAAACACTGGCTTTTAAGTATAAAGTGCTTCGAAATAACTGAATGCAGCACCCCGAATACTTTAGATTTAATTTAATCGGTATTTTGGCTTATCACTAGATAAAAGAACGCATATAAACCTTGCTTTAGATGATATTTTTGTTGGTTTAATACAGAGAACTGTAATAATCGAAACCAAATATATGAATGGTTATCAGCGTGTGATTGACCTAGACTTCAGCTTTAATTAGATATTTTTGACTATTATTATAAATAGTGGCTTCATCTAATTTTGAATGAAAAACAAATACTGAAGCGTATTTTTCATAACAATGACTTAATTATTTCACATTACACTTGCTAAAATTTATCTCAGCCAAAGTGATACGCTAACAATATATCAACGGATTGAATAGTACCACATACCAAACTTGGAATTAATAATCCACTAAAATTAATTTTTTTAAATTAAATGAGAATTTAGCTATGATTTTTACAGAAACAAAACTTAAGGGTGCTTTCATTATTGATATAGAAAGAAGAGAGGATTCAAGAGGGTTTTTTGCACGCGTATTCTGCCAAAGAGAATTCGAAGCGCATGGGCTTAAACCGATCATCGCGCAGTCAAATATAGCTTTTAATCTTCGTAAAGGGACGCTACGGGGTATGCACTTTCAATACCCTCCAGCACCTGAAACAAAATTTGTACGTTGCACAAGGGGAAGTATTCTCGATATTATCGTGGATTTACGCCCTGAAAGCGATACGTTCCTTCAGCACATTGCTGTCGAATTATCGGAGGACAATCACCGTGGTTTATACGTACCTGAGCGATTTGGGCATGGTTATCAAGTCCTAAGGGATAATACGGAAACCAGTTATCAGGTTGGCGAGTTTTATGCCCCCGGTGTTGAAGGCGGATTACTTTACAATGACCCTCGCCTAAATCTCGATTGGCCGTTACCAGTTTCCGAAATATCCGATAAAGATCGAGACTGGAAAAAACTCGATGAATTTGAGAATGAATTAATCCAGCGCATGGGAATCTGACGATTATTAAAGTTTTATATCCGACAAACTGCTAGAACTTTTATATGTATTAATGTAAGTGGGAGAACCTCTATGATCATAGTTGATAAAGCATTGCAAGTCCGTGAAAATGAAAACCGACCCATCCGTGTTGCCATGGTTGGCGCTGGATTTATGGGTCAAGGACTTACAAATCAAATTGAAAACAGTATACCTGGAATGCGTATGGTTGCTGTGCAAAATCGGAAAGTAGAGAGAGCTTTTCACGTGTACAACTACTCTGGCCTCAAAGATGTTGTAGAAGCAACGACTCAGACGCAGCTCGACTCCGCGATTAGCACAGGTAAACCAGTTGTCACTGAAGACGCTTTTCTGCTGGCCAGGTCGGAACATGTTGATATCTTAGTCGATGTAACAGGTTCTGTTGAATTTGGCGCCAATGTTGTACTTGAAGCGTTCAAACACGGCAAGGACGTTCTATTGGTAAACGCCGAGCTTGACGGCACAATCGGACCAATTTTACAGACCTACGCAAAAAAATATGGGGTCATCATGTCCGCCTGCGAGGGAGATGAGCCCGGTTTGCAGTTGAATCTATATCGTTGGGTCAAAGGTTTAGGCCTAATTCCACGGGTACTAGGCAATATTAAAGGCCTTCAAGATCGCTACAGGAATCCAACGACTCAAAAAGGCTTCGCTGAGCAATGGGGCCAAAATCCTGCAATGGTCACAAGTTTTGCTGACGGCACAAAGATCAGTTTCGAACAAACTATTGCTGCCAATGCAACCGGATTCTCAGTCTTGTCTAGAGGGATGTCCCGAGGAATTGACTATCACGGCGATGTCATGAAAATTGGGCAACTCTATGATCTCGACCAACTGCGTGAACTGGGTGGCATTGTTGATTATGTCGTTGGGACGCCTTTAACTAAAGTTTATTGTTTAGCCGAACATCCCGATCCTAAACAACAGCATTATCTGAAGCTATATAAGATGGGTGAAGGACCGCTCTATTCATTTTTCCTTCCTTATCATCTGGTTCATTTTGAGATTCCAAATGCTATTGCGCGCGTTGTGCTATTCCGTGACGAGATCGCGCCACCGCTTGCTGGCCCGTGTGTTGAGGTATGCGCAGTGGCTAAACGAGACCTTAAAGCGGGAGAAACCCTCGACGAATATGGTATGTATATGACTTACGGAGAAGCTGTTAATGTCGATGAAATGTCCAGCAAGCATTATCTACCTGAAGGCTTGGTTGAGGGCTGCATACTCAAAAATGACATAAAAAAAGACGGCGTGCTAAGCTATGAAGATGTCATTTTACCTGTCGGCAGGGTAGCCGATAGGCTGCGAGCTGAACAATATAAGCATTTTCGTGGTGAAACATGGCTAGAAGAATTGCTAAATAATCAAGTGGCAAATCAAGGCTCTGTGCACGATGTTGTTACAGACAGAATTGTAGCTTAAACGGCGGTTAATATGAAAGTTGTCCTTTTTTGTGGTGGGCTTGGAACTCGATTGCGGGACCAGTCCGGCGAAATCCCTAAACCGATGGTAAAAATAGGATACCGTCCAATCCTATGGCATGTCATGAAATATTATGCCTATTACGGACACAAGGACTTCATCTTATGCTTGGGTTATAGGGCGGACGCTATCAAGGAATTTTTCCTTAATTATAATGAGTGGGTCACCAATGATTTTACCCTAGAGAACGGCGGAAAAGACATCTTTCTGCAACAAAGCGATATCTCCGATTGGCGTATAACCTGTGTGGATACCGGCATAAATTCAAATATTGGGCAAAGATTAAAAGCCGTTCAGAAATACCTGGAAGGAGAAGATTATTTTCTTGCTAACTATTCAGATGGATTGTCCGACTTACCGCTTCCTGAAATGATTAATGCCTTTAAAAAGGGTGGCCAAATCGGTTCGTTCTTGTGCGTTAAACCATCACAAAGTTTCTCCGTCGTATCGCTAACAGAGAACGATAGGGTTGAAAAAATAGAATTTGTCCAAGAAACTAATTTCTACATTAACGGCGGTTATTTTGTTTTTAGGAAGGAACTATTTAATTACATGAAAGACGGTGAAGAACTAGTGTGTGAGCCTTTTGAACGGCTCATCGCCGAAAACAAGTTAATGGGTTACAAATACGATAAATTTTGGCATTGCATGGATACCTTCAAAGAACAAAAACAACTGAATGAGATGTATGAAAAAGGAAATGCACCCTGGGAAGTGTGGAAGTAAACCGCTTCGATTTAAAAAATATTTTCATGTTTACACTAAAGCTCAACCCCCAACCAAACCAACCCTTGAGTATACTTTGTCTAGGGGCGCATAGCGACGATATAGAAATCGGGTGCGGTGGCACTGTGTTGAAATTGTTGTCGGAAAATGAAAATGTCGATGTCAATTGGGTGGTGTTCGGTGCGAACGGCATAAGGATTGACGAAGCAAACTCAAGTGCAAACCTGTTCTTGGAGGGCTGCAAAAAAAGGAATATTGTCGTACAAAATTTTAAGGACGGCTTTTTCCCGTATTTAGGGGGAGAAATCAAGCTTTATTTTGAACAATTGAAAAAAGAAGTCTCGCCAGACATTATTTTCACCCATTATCGCCACGACTTGCACCAAGACCACCGGACTATTTCCGACTTGACCTGGAACACCTTCAGAAACCACCTTATACTTGAATACGAGATTGTGAAATACGACGGCGATCTCGGCAATCCCAATTTTTTCGTGACCCTAAGTTATCAAGTTTGCCAAAATAAAATTAAGAACATAATAGATTCTTTTAAATCCCAAGCAAGCCATCAATGGTTTAGCGAGGATGCCTTTTTATCATTGCTAAGGCTCAGAGCAATCGAGTGCAATGCCTCCGAAAAATATGCCGAAGGTTTTTACAGTCGCAAAATAACATTCTAATATTATTATGACTTATAAGGTGGAATCATGAGGTTATGCGCTGGTGAGTGGGTGGAGATACGTAGTAAGGAAGAAATACTAGGGACACTAGATAAGAATGGTCGGATGGAAGGACTTCCATTCATGCCACAAATGTTTCAATATTGTGGACAAAGATTCAAAATTTATAAACGGGCTCATAAGACTTGTGATTTTGTTTACACGGGTAGTTCGCGATGGCTTCTAAATGGGATTCATCTTGATCTCCGATGTGATGGGGTAGCTTATGGTGGGTGCCAGCATGCTTGCCTTCTGTATTGGAAAGAAGCTTGGTTGAAGCGTGTTGATGAGGAGCGGAATAGCGTTTTAGAACCCCTTATACTTATAAATACATCTGTTTGCACAGAGGCGGATGTATCGGCAGGTACTCATACACTAAATGAACTAAATGAAGTCATTTATACTTGCCAGGGCACAGAGATACCGCACTTTACGAAACCGCTTCCCTGGTGGGATATAAGGCAGTATATCGAAGATTACACTTCTGGTAATGCCAGTATCAGTCGCTTGTTAAAAGGCTTTGCTTACGGTTTATTTCAGACTATTGAAAATTCAGGAATGAAATTAGGTCGACCACTTCGATGGTTGTATGATTTATTTGAACCATTATGGGGGCCTTACCCAAGAAGGCCAGGAAAGATACCTCAAGGTCAGCCTACACCCTTTTACAGTCTCGATCTTCAAGTTGGTGAACTTGTTCGAGTAAAATCCTACAATGAGATTCTTGCAACCCTAAACAAAGATGGGAAAAACAGGGGGCTTCAATTCGATGCTGAATTGGTTCCTTATTGTGGAAAAATTTTTCGTGTTAAAGACAGGGTGACTACATTCATAGATGAGAAGACACGTAAATTAGTAACTTTGAAAAATCCTTCCATAATACTGGAAGGGGTCTACTGTCAGTCGCGTCATAGCAAATGCCGTATGATATGCCCTAGAAGCATTTTATCTTGGTGGCGTGAAATCTGGCTTGAAAGGGTTGCTGAGACGACAGACAGTGTTGCGACTTCAGTATCTGATAAGCCTACTATAAACGAAAATGTTTAAGCGTATCGTATAACGAGAAAAGAATTATGAAACTCTGGTGCTGAGCTAAACTTATAGATTTGCCTTGTGACGTTTTAATTTTCCTTCGACTTCGCTTAGGGAACCTCGCGGAGCCAAGGGAACGCATATTGCTTAGGTTCAAACATTAAAAGGCCAAATCTATAGTATGTTTGAAAATTTTTTTGTCCGCCTAAATTGGATATATTTGGACGTTTATTATAGATAGTTTGAGAAAAATTAGACCAGCCTCCGAAGGAAGGTTGAAATGAGTAGGCACATACGATTCAGTCGATATTATCATCTTTAGTTACTATTTCTTGTCAACTAATACTGGCAGAGCAGTCTTTTGGGCATGCTTCTACCTTAATGACAAATGCTGTTGCATTTTTAAAGCTGAATTCTCATGAACCCGTAGCTCTTTATCTGAAAAAGTACGAGTAGTGACTGGGATTTGTCACAATAGTGATACTCAGAGGCGGCGTGTAAATGATGTACTTTTTTACAATTTTTGTTTGGTTACAGAATGCCCATTAAAGTAACACTATAAATACAATCTCAAATTTGATCGTATAGAGAACATGTGCAATACCCAAAGTAAGAAGCTTTTAGGTATTCCTGTTACTTAAACATTCCGTTTGGATTTGGTTCTTGGCTACCCAAGTTAAATTGCTTAATCCCATTGAAAGTATTATGAAAGATTTAAAGGAAAAAATAATTCGTGGTAGCTTCGCGAAAATTGTATCACAGGCAGTTAATGTTTTTCTTCGTCTTGGCTCTCTGATTGTTTTAGCACGACTACTTGATCCAACGGACTTTGGGTTGGTAACAATGGTTACTGCGGTTAGTGGAGTCTTTAAAATATTAAAAGATGCTGGGCTTTCCATGGCCACTATACAACGTGACACAGTTAGCCACGAGCAAATGTCAACATTGTTTTGGATTAACACTTTGTTAGGTTTGATTCTCGCTCTTTTATTAGTAGCAATGGCACCTGCAATTGTCACCTTTTATAATGAACCTCGTCTTTATTGGGTAACATTGGCGTTAGGAGTAGATTTCATTTTCACTGGATTAACAGCGCAACATTCGGCTTTACTACAACGGCAAATGCGTTTTGATACAATTGCATTTATTGACATTATTACCCTGTTGGCAGGTATCATTGTTGCGGTATCAATGGCTTTGGATGGTTGGGGATACTGGGCTCTCGTGGGTCAAGCTGTAATTACACCCTGTGCCTATACCATTTGCACCTGGGCGGCCGTCAGGTGGATTCCAGGGATGCCGCGCCGTAGTGTCGGAATTCGTTCCATGTTGCGTTTTGGTGGAACGATTACTTTAAATGGCCTTGTCATGTATTTTGCCTATAATGTTGAAAAGATCCTTCTAGGCCGCTTTTGGGGGGCCGATTCTGTCGGAATCTATGAAAGAGCCAACCAACTCATTAAATTTCCAATCGATATCCTTTTTTCATCAATCGGTGGTGTCATGTTTTCGGCACTCTCACGAATCCAGGACGACCCCAACCGTCAAAAAAGATATTTTCTGAAGGGATTGTCCCTGGTTTTGACGCTGAGTTTGCCCATTACCTTTGCCTGCGCTATCTTTGCTGATGATGTGATATTTGTTCTTTTAGGCCCAAAATGGAAAGATGCAGCTCCCATTTTTCGTTTATTGGCCCCAGCGATTCTAGTGCTTTCTATGATCAATCCATTCTATTTTATGCTCTTATCGTTTGGGCTAGTAAAGCGTAGTTTAAAAATTGCTTTTGTTATTGCTCCACTGGTCATTGCGTCCTATATAATAGGATTGCCACATGGCCCCACTGGTGTTGCATTTGCATACTCTGCGGCAATGATATTGTGGGTAGTTCCCCATATTGCGTGGTGCATCCACGGTACAAGGATTTCTGTTTTGGATATTGTACAAACTGTGAGCCGACCTTTCATTTCAGGCATAGTGGCTTCGGCGCTCGCATTTGGAATACAATTTTATTATGGTCAGTTTCTCTCTTCTTTTCAACGGCTTGCATTGGGAAGCAGTGTTATGCTCATTTCCTATCTCTGGATGCTCTTATTTATAATGGGGCAAAAAACGTTTTACCTGGATCTTTTTCTAGTATTGAAGACACGCAATCCAGTCGACCAAAAGAATTAGTTAAAATGTTTATTTAACGTCAATAT
>NZ_AYLO01000175.1 GCF_000496735.2 Methyloglobulus morosus KoM1 | reverse complement strand
ATAGAAAACGACAACATTGCAATCATAGGTATCGACGAATCAAAGAGATTATACGTAACACCTATGCGAGAAGAATTTCCCTATATTTATCGTGCCGCTATGCAAGTCAATTGGGATGATAATGGAAAATGCTTATATTCACCCGTACCGAGTGAATGGACTTATCTACAATGGTTTCAACAAATTATTGCGGCTGCAAATAGCGAGTATGGCGTTTCTTTAGCAATTTCGCATGGCACTCAGTGGGAGAGCATTGACAATGATCTTAAGCATCAAATACTCACCGCTATGGGGTACAAGACCTAAGAGCGCTCTTAATAAAATTACGTTGCTAGTGTTATTATTTGGAGTGGCAACCTGGGAACATAAGCATAAAAATTAAAATTCAAGTTTAGCCGCCTCAAGCCTTTCTTCCGCTTCCATCCATTCCGACTCGGCAGTATCCAAGGCCTTATCAACTTCCGTTTTACGCGCCAACAACTTTTTTAACTTGTCTTTTTCAGTTTCAGAATAAAGCGAAGGATCAGCCAATTCAGCTTCCAATCGCCGCTGTTCGTTATGGTACTTTTCAACCGCTTGCTCGGCTTTTTTCAGGGCATCCAGCAAGGGTTTCTGTTTTTTCCTGAATTCCGCCTCTTGTTTTCGCTGGTCTTTGCGGGAAACCGTAGCCATTTCATCATCCGCAGATTTATCTTCGTCTTTTTTGCGTTCGTTAAGCCAAAGCCGATAATCCTCGAGATCGCCGTCAAAGGGTTGTAACTTGCCTTCACCGACGAGCAAAAACTGGTCGGTCACCGTACGCAGTAAATGCCTGTCGTGCGACACCAGGACAATAGCGCCCTGATAATCCTGTAATGCAACACTTAAGGCATGGCGCATTTCCAAGTCCAAGTGGTTGGTCGGTTCGTCCAGCAAAAGGAGGTTGGGATTCTTATAAACCAGCAACGCCAACACCAAACGGGCTTTTTCGCCGCCTGAAAAAGGCTTGACGGCTTCCATCACCTTGTCACCTTGAAAATCAAAGCCGCCCAGGAAATTACGCAGCTCTTTTTCGGTCGCCTGCGGGTTAATTTTCTGCAGATGCCATAGCGGGCTTTCGTCCAAGCGCAATTGTTCCAGTTGATGTTGGGCAAAATAGCCGATATTCAGTGCCTCGGCTTCAAGTCGCGTACCCGATAAAGGTTGCATGTCGCCAGCCAATACCTTAATTAAACTCGATTTGCCCGCGCCATTCGGCCCTAACAAGCCTATGCGGTCGCCGGGCGAGATGGACAAGTTCGCGCCGTCAATCACCGTGGTTTGGCCGTAGCCGATGTCCACCTTGTCCAGTTTCAATAACGGGTTTTGCATCCGTCCCGGTTTGGGAAAATTGAAATCAAACGGCGAATCGACATGCGCCATCGCGATGACTTCCATACGTTCCAATGCCTTGATGCGGCTTTGCGCTTGCCTGGCTTTGGTGGCCTGGGCTTTGAAGCGGTCAACAAAACTTTGGATATGGGCGATTTCCCGCTGTTGCTTTTGGTAAGCGGCCTGTTGCTGCGCCAGTTTTTCCGCACGCATTTTTTCAAACGCGGAATAATTGCCGGTGTAAATGTCCACTTTGTTTTGCTCAATGTGGACGATATGTGTGGCGATGGTGTCGAGAAAATCCCGGTCATGCGAGATGAGCAATAGCGTTCCATCGTATTTGCACAACCAGTCTTGCAGCCAGATCACCGCATCCAAATCCAGGTGGTTGGTCGGCTCGTCCAACAACAACACATCGGAACGGCACATCAACGCCTGCGCCAGATTAAGCCGCATCCGCCAACCCCCGGAAAAGGAATTTACCGGATGGCTTTCCTGCTCAGGCTTGAAACCCAAGCCATTCATCAACCGTGCCGCTTTCGCTCGCGCCGTATAACCGCCGATGGTATCCAGCGCGGCATGGAGTTCGGCTTGTTTTAAGCCGTCGTGCTTGGCTTCCGCAGCAGCTAACTGCTGCTGCAAGCGCCGTAATTCCCTATCGCCATCCATGACGTAATCAATGGCGGAAGACGGCACGGCAGGTGTTTCCTGTGCCACATGCGCCATCTCAAGCCCAGGCGGGATGGAAAAATCGCCTTCGTCCAGATGCAGTTCATTCCTTATCAAGGCAAACAAACTGGACTTGCCCGCACCATTGGCACCGGTAAAACCCACTTTTTGGCCTTTATGGATGGTAAATGAGGCATTGGCAAATAACACCCGTGCGCCACGGCGCAGGGCGATGTTTTTAAAATTTAGCATTTAAGGTTCAAGGCAAAAGGCTCAAGGCACAAAACGAAACTGGTTGAAATGAGGTTACATCACAACAAAGTAAAAATAGGAGCTATTAAATCCTGAATTCCATTATGCTCCGTCCAAGCCACTAGTCGCTAACTTATAACAATGCCCTGAATTGTTCAACCGTAAGGCCAGCATCTTTCACTATACCACCCATCGTAAACGCTTTGACCGGATTATGGCGCGGGATGGTTAGTACGTAGGATGCGGTGAACACAGTGAACCGCATCAATCTCGACATCACATGAACGGTGCGGTTCGTACCTCACCGCACCCTACGTCCCTTTTTTATTCCAATTTAAAACCCAATAGTTTCAATGCGTCATCTGCTTTTTTATTCCGGATCGGATACTTATCAGGGCTTACCCAACCAATTATTTCTTGTGTTCCAGAAGACTTGAATTGACTTAACTTGTAGTCAGGATTTACGCATAGGTTGTGTATTCTTAAATCAATCTCATCATTAGAATAGAGGAGATATTTTAATGATGCTCTAATGCTTTTGATGTGGTTTTCTTGAACAAATAGCTTGTCTGAACCAAATCTTCTTGTTCTCATAGCTCCTGAATGAAGATTGCTATAAATTTTCTGTGCTTCATCTTCGCTTAACTTATCAATGTTATTTTCAGATAAAAGTTTGGCAAACAAGGTTCTGGATGTTATTGCCATTTGCTTTGTAAAATTATTATTACTCTTATCCCAGTCACAATACTCTTTAAAAAGTTTAGGAATAGCTGATTTTCTGTATGACGAAGTTGGTTTCGGTCTATTCTCTTTGTTCCAAACTGTCATAACCCAATGCCAGAAATGGTCAATGGAAATGTAAACTGGAACATTGGGATATTCTTTTGCCGAAATATCATTAACCATTTCTTTCACATCATCAACAACACGCCAAAATGAATAGTACTGCTTCGCTTCTTTACCAACTTTAGATTTCTTTTGTCGAGTTATTCGTCCGGTGAGAATTTTCTTTTGAAGTTCGCTTTGTTCTTTTTCTGTCTTTTCAGCTCTTTTTTGAAAGTTGTCAAATACTATTTTGAATGGTTCAAGGTCGGTTGGTTGCAACAAATATGATTGCTCCCAAAGGGTCGCAAAATGCTTTTCTATTTCATTGAGGTATTTCGTGTCAGTGAAAATCGCATTTGTTTCAATGTTCTTGTGAAGCCCACCTGTTGTAAAGTTTGATGAACCAATGATGCAAGCAAATGGATTTCCATTTCTGTAAAAAATGAAAAATTTTGAGTGAAGTTCAACACCTAAAAACTGAATGTTTATCCCAATTTTCGGATAAACAGTTTTAAGAGAGTAGTAATTTGTCGGTGGTCTCAATGAAACTAACAAATCTACCTGCTTTGAATTATCCAGCCAATTAATGATAAATTCCGTGTCGGAGAAGAATGCTGTGACAATTCTAATTTGGTCAGCTTTATCCCCATACTCTGCCAGTAAATGCTTTAGATTTCTAGCTCCACTGTTTGTTATGATTAGCTCTTGCATTTTTATTTAAAATAACATTAATTGTTCACTACCCATGCATCTCAATCATCTTCTCCACCTGCTTGGCAAATGCCGGTAAATCGCCCCTTTTCAAGGTGGCTTCGGGGATGACCAGGGCGGTGTTTAAGTCGAGGTAGATGTAGACATAGCCTTTGGCATAATCCACCCTGAGCAACTCCGACCAGGCCATTTTGTTTTTGCCGCTGGGCGATTTTTCGTGCAGGTAGTTGGGGTTGGCGGGGTCTATGGTTAACACGTAGGTGCCGAAGAGGTTCTTTTTTTCTTGCTGCGAGTAACTGCCAAGTATCTGCCTGCTGATGTTCAACAAGATAATCCGGGGCGACAGCCAAGACCAAAGGATGGCCACCAAGAAAATATACAGCGCCGCCTTTAGGTCGACGTAGTAGTAATAGTAAAACGCCCCGATCAGCAGCATGATGCCCGGCACTATCCAGCGGTTTTTTTTGATCTGGCTAAGGTATTCGTCGGTTTGCTTAAAGCGCATTTCGTTGAAATGGTTTAGGTCGTCTTCTCTGAACGTGTATTCAATTTCTAGCATGATGTTATGGCGTGTTATTTAGGTTAAAAATTCTCCCTCTCCTGCTGGAGAGGGTTGGGGTGAGGAGGATTAAATAGGTATAAATGGTTTAAACTCCCCCTCATCCCAACCTTCTCCCTCAAGGGAGAAGGGGCTATTTTTCTATAACGGTATAGTCTGGTATTTTTAGCGGTTTTTATGTTTATCCACGACTAATGCATCTTAATTTTTGCATGGGCAGTTCGCCGGAAAAGATTAGATAAAGTCAATAAGGCAGTCCGGTAATAGCCGTGTATGGCTATCTGGTGCATCTTGTATAGGGACAGATAGACGACTCTGGCAATAAATCCGCCGATGGTTACCGTACCCATCAGGTTGCCCATCAAATTGCCGACTGTGGAATATTTGCCCAAGGCGACCAGCGAGCCGTAATCAAGGTACTTATATTTTAACAACGGCCCACCCGATAAACGGTTAATAATAGATTTACACAAGGTCGTCGCTTGTTGATGCGCGGCTTGCGCCCTGGGCGGGACGTTTTTCTCATGCCCAGGCCAAGGGCAAGCGGCGCAATCGCCGATGGCAAAAATATTGTCATCAATGGTCTTTAACGTTTCGTCCACCACCAATTGGTTGATTGGGTTCGTCACCAAGCCGTCCAACCGTTTAACCCAGTCCGGTGCCTTGATCCCAGCCGCCCAAACTTTCAAGTCTGCGGGTATGTTTTCGCCATCCAGGGTTTTAATGCCCGCTTTGGTCACTTCGATTACGCGACAGCCCAGTTTCAGGTCAATCCCCAGCTTTGCCAATTGGTCTTGGGTGGCTTTCGCCAGTTTGCTGGGCAGTGCGGGCAGTAACTGAGGTGAGGCTTCAATAATGGTCAGTTTGACATTGCTGGATTTATTTAAGCCATAGATGGCAAGCAAATCAGTCACTTCATGTAATTCGGCGGACAATTCAACTCCTGTCGCACCGCCGCCCACGATGGCTATCGACAACGGCTTTTTCTTTGCGGTATCTTTGCCGGCATGGTTTTTGATGTAGGACTCCACCATTTGCTTCTGGAACCTGAAAGCCTGCGAAGTCGTATCGAGAAATAGGCAATGCTCTTCCACCCCTTTGATGCCAAAGGAATTACTGATACTTCCAATTGCCATCACCAGTGTGTCATAACTGAATGTGCGTTTAGGGATTAGCTCCTCACCGCTTTCACTCAAGGTCGGGCTGACGTAAATTTCTTGCTTTTTCCGATTTAGCCCTTCCATTTTACCTAAGCGGAAACGGAAATTATTGTGGTAAGCCTGTGCCAAGTACTGTACTTGTTCTGCCTCATCCAGCGTACCTGCGGCAACTTCATGTAGCAGCGGTTTCCAGATATGGGTGTAAGCCCCGTCAATCAGCATGACATCTGCCAAGCCTTTCTTGCCTAGTTTACGGCCTAAACTGGTGGCAAGCTCAAGGCCTGCCGCACCGCCACCGACGATGACTATCTTGTGCAATTGATTATTTTCTGACAAAACCAGTGCCCTCCCTCTGTTTTTGGTTGAATTTTATCATTATCGTTAAGGAATAGTTGATAAAATCAGGATTGCACGAGAAACTTGAAGACATTGACTTTACTATTGATTCGATTCGATAATAGTTTTAAGCTAACTCCACCAATAACATAAAAATAAGGAAAAATATGAACAACACACACGCAACGGTCGCAACGCTTTGGCGTTATCCTGTTAAATCCATGATGGGCGAAGAACTGAATGGCGCAGAAATAACTACAGGCGGCCTATTGGGCGATCGCGCTTATGCGCTCGTCGATGCAGCCACAGGTAATGTCATTAGCGCAAAAAATCCCAAAAAATGGCCTGATTTCTTCGCATACCGTGCCGCTTATACGGCCCCTCCAGCGCAAAACGGTTTGCCATCGGTTTGGATAACCTTGCCTGATGGCACTGTGTTATGCAGCGATCAAAGCGACATCGACTACAATCTCTCACGCGCTTTGGGCAATAAAGTCGTGCTGCAAACCCAATCCCCTAGCGATGCCAAGCTGGAGCAATTCTGGCCGGAATATGAAGGCGAAGCGAACGAAGTTTCCAGCGAAGCCGTCGCGGGCGATGCGCCGCAAGGCACGTTTTTTGACTATGCTGCACTGCATTTGCTGACCACCAGCTCCATCGCCGCCATGCAGCAGCATTATCCTGAAGGCCGCTTTGAAGTCCGGCGCTTTCGGCCAAATATCATGATCGACACCAATGGCATGAATGGTTTTGTGGAAAATGACTGGGTAGGGAAGACCATCAAAATCGGTGACAGCTTACGCCTGCAAATTACCGACCCCTGTCCACGCTGTGTCATGCCGACACTTGCGCAAGGCGACCTGCCCCAAGATAACGGCATATTCAAAAACGGCATCGCCAAAAACAAGCCGCTCGTGCCGTTTGCAGGAAAAGAACTGCCCAGCGTGGGCGTGTATGCACGGGTGTTAACGCCGGGTTGGGTTAAGCGGGGGGATGCGCTTAGTATTGAGGGTTAGTTGTTTGTGTGGTAGCTATCGTTAGGCCGTCATTCCAGCGAGGATTACATGCTCGCAAAACCCGGTTTCTGATAGCTTCAGCGTGAGCCGAAATCCCATAAACGCCCTCTCTCACTGTGGAGAGGGCTTACTAATGTGTCGCTTCCGCGACGAATTATATTAATGCCAGTTCCCGCACTGGCAGGCGGGCTACTTTTCTTTGCGCGGACAAAGAAAAGTATCCAAAAGAAATCCGCCCGATGCCGCTTGTTTCCTGCGCTTCTCGCATTTACCGGGGGTTGTCAAAAGGGACTCCTGTCCCTTTGACAACGTGCGGCATCCCTGCCGCACCCCTAACGGGCTATTCCCGACAAATGCTCCGATGCTCGGCGCGGCATACGGGAATAAGCGGTTATTTGTAGGTTGGGGTGAACTTGTGAACCCCAACAAATATAATGATCGAGTCATGTTGGGGTTCGTTCCTCACCCCAACCTACCGTGCTGAACAAAGTGAAGCGCATCAACCGCGAACGAAGCGCCACGTTCCTTAGCGCATCCTTTAGCTCTATTTACCACCTTAGCCAAAAATAGGTGTTACATTTTTTAAATATTCTTCATTTTCCGGATAAACTCCAGTTATGGCACTTAACATGCTTGGTTCAACCCCCAAATAATCGGCAATATGGTTAAAACTAATACCTAATTGATTCTTTAGTATTTCAAGTGCATTTATCAATAATTCTGGCGTTTCAGGTTGAATGTCCTCATCGTGGTCTTCTTTTTTAGATTGATTCGTTTTACTTAAGTGAACATTGCCACTGCGGTATTGTTGGGCAGAAATTAGATCGAGGTGATGTGCCCTATAAAGAATAGCTTTAGCACTCATTCCCCATCTTTTTTTCAATTGATAAATTAAGTTCCAGTTTAACCGAGCGTCTTTTTTAATGGTAAATTCATTGATAAAAGTGGCTCGAGGAAATAAAAAAGCACTCGCAAATTTATTTGCCTCGCTTTCAGTTACGAGATCCCCAGTTTCAACCCCATCATGCAATACAAAGTGTCCGCATTCATGCGCTAAATCAAAGCGCATTCTGCAAACACTCTCTTTTGCATCATTTCTTACGATTATTGGAAATTTTCTATTAAGAGAGAGCGCATCTACTTTTTCTGAGACACCTTTAAACTGTGTTATCACAACCCCTGCATTCTCTAAAACTCTTGTCATCTTGGCAATAGGTGTATTTAATCCTAAGCCCCACATTTTTCGACATTCTTCGGCTGCAAGTTCAATTTCTGAATTAGAGTAGGAAGAAGAACTGTGGTCAATAACAGGGAAATTTATTGTTGGCAGTTGCAAGTATTCATTAATATAGGCAACTAATTGTTCAAAAATAGTGCTAAATGCTAAAACTCTATTTGCTATACCGACAGGTGTCGTTTTTCGTTTTCTGAAATGGCATTGTTCAAATTTGACATCATTACCCACTGGGTCAGCAAAGAAGCTGTCTTTAACTTGTAGTGATTCGCAAAGTGCGTTTAATACATCAGCAGCAGGTGGGCGAATCCCACTTTCCATCTGATGGACAAATTGTCTCGAAGCTGAAATGACGTCACCTAATTGTTGTTGGGTTAAACCATTTAACAATCTGGCTAACCTCAGTTTGTCGCCATAAAAAGCGTTGTCAGCTTTCATCTTCATCGCTAACACTCTCTACCTGCTGCAATTGGTGTCTTATTTTTAACGGAGCCATTGGAACATCAACAGGTTGAGATAGTGGCGCATCAACTTCAGAAATTAACGTAACCTTATCTTCCAAAGGAATTTGCCATTTGCAAATAATCTCATTTGTTTTTGTATAACCTACGCAATACACGTCATCAGCCGGATTTTTAAAATAAGTGTCAAAAACAATAAACCATCTAATTTCTGCATATTCATAGTTTTCGTTATTAAATAAATCCATTTGCAATTGTGTTTCGAAGGACGTAACTAGCTTTCTATTAGGTAAATATTTAGGGTCATTCCTTGAAAACCTGACAGGTGTTTCACCCATGCTAAAGGTAAATCGCCCCTCTTGAG
>NZ_AYLO01000174.1 GCF_000496735.2 Methyloglobulus morosus KoM1 | reverse complement strand
AAATTACCGTCACCGCCAGTTAATCCGGAGAGTCAGCGATGTTCCTGAAAACCTCGGGCCGGTTACAACGGCATTATCGCCCGTCTGCAACAGGCTGCCAGCGATCCGATGGTGGACGGCATTCTGCTCGATATGGACACGCCCGGCGGGATGGTGGCGGGGGCATTTGACTGCGCTGACATCATCGCCCGTGTGCGTGACATAAAACCGGTATGGGCGCTTGCCAACGACATGAACTGCAGTGCAGGTCAGTTGCTTGCCAGTGCCGCCTCCCGGCGTCTGGTCACGCAGACCGCCCGGACAGGCTCCATCGGCGTCATGATGGCTCACAGTAATTACGGTGCTGCGCTGGAGAAACAGGGTGTGGAAATCACGCTGATTTACAGCGGCAGCCATAAGGTGGATGGCAACCCCTACAGCCATCTTCCGGATGACGTCCGGGAGACACTGCAGTCCCGGATGGACGCAACCCGCCAGATGTTTGCGCAGAAGGTGTCGGCATATACCGGCCTGTCCGTGCAGGTTGTGCTGGATACCGAGGCTGCAGTGTACAGCGGTCAGGAGGCCATTGATGCCGGACTGGCTGATGAACTTGTTAACAGCACCGATGCGATCACCGTCATGCGTGATGCACTGGATGCACGTAAATCCCGTCTCTCAGGAGGGCGAATGACCAAAGAGGCTCAATCAACAACTGTTTCAGCCACTGCTTCGCAGGCTGACGTTACTGACGTGGTGCCAGCGACGGAGGGCGAGAACGCCAGCGCGGCGCAGCCGGACGTGAACGCGCAGATCACCGCAGCGGTTGCGGCAGAAAACAGCCGCATTATGGGGATCCTCAACTGTGAGGAGGCTCACGGACGCGAAGAACAGGCACGCGTGCTGGCAGAAACCCCCGGTATGACCGTGAAAACGGCCCGCCGCATTCTGGCCGCAGCACCACAGAGTGCACAGGCGCGCAGTGACACTGCGCTGGATCGTCTGATGCAGGGGGCACCGGCACCGCTGGCTGCAGGTAACCCGGCATCTGATGCCGTTAACGATTTGCTGAACACACCAGTGTAAGGGATGTTTATGACGAGCAAAGAAACCTTTACCCATTACCAGCCGCAGGGCAACAGTGACCCGGCTCATACCGCAACCGCGCCCGGCGGATTGAGTGCGAAAGCGCCTGCAATGACCCCGCTGATGCTGGACACCTCCAGCCGTAAGCTGGTTGCGTGGGATGGCACCACCGACGGTGCTGCCGTTGGCATTCTTGCGGTTGCTGCTGACCAGACCAGCACCACGCTGACGTTCTACAAGTCCGGCACGTTCCGTTATGAGGATGTGCTCTGGCCGGAGGCTGCCAGCGACGAGACGAAAAAACGGACCGCGTTTGCCGGAACGGCAATCAGCATCGTTTAACTTTACCCTTCATCACTAAAGGCCGCCTGTGCGGCTTTTTTTACGGGATTTTTTTATGTCGATGTACACAACCGCCCAACTGCTGGCGGCAAATGAGCAGAAATTTAAGTTTGATCCGCTGTTTCTGCGTCTCTTTTTCCGTGAGAGCTATCCCTTCACCACGGAGAAAGTCTATCTCTCACAAATTCCGGGACTGGTAAACATGGCGCTGTACGTTTCGCCGATTGTTTCCGGTGAGGTTATCCGTTCCCGTGGCGGCTCCACCTCTGAATTTACGCCGGGATATGTCAAGCCGAAGCATGAAGTGAATCCGCAGATGACCCTGCGTCGCCTGCCGGATGAAGATCCGCAGAATCTGGCGGACCCGGCTTACCGCCGCCGTCGCATCATCATGCAGAACATGCGTGACGAAGAGCTGGCCATTGCTCAGGTCGAAGAGATGCAGGCAGTTTCTGCCGTGCTTAAGGGCAAATACACCATGACCGGTGAAGCCTTCGATCCGGTTGAGGTGGATATGGGCCGCAGTGAGGAGAATAACATCACGCAGTCCGGCGGCACGGAGTGGAGCAAGCGTGACAAGTCCACGTATGACCCGACCGACGATATCGAAGCCTACGCGCTGAACGCCAGCGGTGTGGTGAATATCATCGTGTTCGATCCGAAAGGCTGGGCGCTGTTCCGTTCCTTCAAAGCCGTCAAGGAGAAGCTGGATACCCGTCGTGGCTCTAATTCCGAGCTGGAGACAGCGGTGAAAGACCTGGGCAAAGCGGTGTCCTATAAGGGGATGTATGGCGATGTGGCCATCGTCGTGTATTCCGGACAGTACGTGGAAAACGGCGTCAAAAAGAACTTCCTGCCGGACAACACGATGGTGCTGGGGAACACTCAGGCACGCGGTCTGCGCACCTATGGCTGCATTCAGGATGCGGACGCACAGCGCGAAGGCATTAACGCCTCTGCCCGTTACCCGAAAAACTGGGTGACCACCGGCGATCCGGCGCGTGAGTTCACCATGATTCAGTCAGCACCGCTGATGCTGCTGGCTGACCCTGATGAGTTCGTGTCCGTACAACTGGCGTAATCATGGCCCTTCGGGGCCATTGTTTCTCTGTGGAGGAGTCCATGACGAAAGATGAACTGATTGCCCGTCTCCGCTCGCTGGGTGAACAACTGAACCGTGATGTCAGCCTGACGGGGACGAAAGAAGAACTGGCGCTCCGTGTGGCAGAGCTGAAAGAGGAGCTTGATGACACGGATGAAACTGCCGGTCAGGACACCCCTCTCAGCCGGGAAAATGTGCTGACCGGACATGAAAATGAGGTGGGATCAGCGCAGCCGGATACCGTGATTCTGGATACGTCTGAACTGGTCACGGTCGTGGCACTGGTGAAGCTGCATACTGATGCACTTCACGCCACGCGGGATGAACCTGTGGCATTTGTGCTGCCGGGAACGGCGTTTCGTGTCTCTGCCGGTGTGGCAGCCGAAATGACAGAGCGCGGCCTGGCCAGAATGCAATAACGGGAGGCGCTGTGGCTGATTTCGATAACCTGTTCGATGCTGCCATTGCCCGCGCCGATGAAACGATACGCGGGTACATGGGAACGTCAGCCACCATTACATCCGGTGAGCAGTCAGGTGCGGTGATACGTGGTGTTTTTGATGACCCTGAAAATATCAGCTATGCCGGACAGGGCGTGCGCGTTGAAGGCTCCAGCCCGTCCCTGTTTGTCCGGACTGATGAGGTGCGGCAGCTGCGGCGTGGAGACACGCTGACCATCGGTGAGGAAAATTTCTGGGTAGATCGGGTTTCGCCGGATGATGGCGGAAGTTGTCATCTCTGGCTTGGACGGGGCGTACCGCCTGCCGTTAACCGTCGCCGCTGAAAGGGGGATGTATGGCCATAAAAGGTCTTGAGCAGGCCGTTGAAAACCTCAGCCGTATCAGCAAAACGGCGGTGCCTGGTGCCGCCGCAATGGCCATTAACCGCGTTGCTTCATCCGCGATATCGCAGTCGGCGTCACAGGTTGCCCGTGAGACAAAGGTACGCCGGAAACTGGTAAAGGAAAGGGCCAGGCTGAAAAGGGCCACGGTCAAAAATCCGCAGGCCAGAATCAAAGTTAACCGGGGGGATTTGCCCGTAATCAAGCTGGGTAATGCGCGGGTTGTCCTTTCGCGCCGCAGGCGTCGTAAAAAGGGGCAGCGTTCATCCCTGAAAGGTGGCGGCAGCGTGCTTGTGGTGGGTAACCGTCGTATTCCCGGCGCGTTTATTCAGCAACTGAAAAATGGCCGGTGGCATGTCATGCAGCGTGTGGCTGGGAAAAACCGTTACCCCATTGATGTGGTGAAAATCCCGATGGCGGTGCCGCTGACCACGGCGTTTAAACAAAATATTGAGCGGATACGGCGTGAACGTCTTCCGAAAGAGCTGGGCTATGCGCTGCAGCATCAACTGAGGATGGTAATAAAGCGATGAAACATACTGAACTCCGTGCAGCCGTACTGGATGCACTGGAGAAGCATGACACCGGGGCGACGTTTTTTGATGGTCGCCCCGCTGTTTTTGATGAGGCGGATTTTCCGGCAGTTGCCGTTTATCTCACCGGCGCTGAATACACGGGCGAAGAGCTGGACAGCGATACCTGGCAGGCGGAGCTGCATATCGAAGTTTTCCTGCCTGCTCAGGTGCCGGATTCAGAGCTGGATGCGTGGATGGAGTCCCGGATTTATCCGGTGATGAGCGATATCCCGGCACTGTCAGATTTGATCACCAGTATGGTGGCCAGCGGCTATGACTACCGGCGCGACGATGATGCGGGCTTGTGGAGTTCAGCCGATCTGACTTATGTCATTACCTATGAAATGTGAGGACGCTATGCCTGTACCAAATCCTACAATGCCGGTGAAAGGTGCCGGGACCACCCTGTGGGTTTATAAGGGGAGCGGTGACCCTTACGCGAATCCGCTTTCAGACGTTGACTGGTCGCGTCTGGCAAAAGTTAAAGACCTGACGCCCGGCGAACTGACCGCTGAGTCCTATGACGACAGCTATCTCGATGATGAAGATGCAGACTGGACTGCGACCGGGCAGGGGCAGAAATCTGCCGGAGATACCAGCTTCACGCTGGCGTGGATGCCCGGAGAGCAGGGGCAGCAGGCGCTGCTGGCGTGGTTTAATGAAGGCGATACCCGTGCCTATAAAATCCGCTTCCCGAACGGCACGGTCGATGTGTTCCGTGGCTGGGTCAGCAGTATCGGTAAGGCGGTGACGGCGAAGGAAGTGATCACCCGCACGGTGAAAGTCACCAATGTGGGACGTCCGTCGATGGCAGAAGATCGCAGCACGGTAACAGCGGCAACCGGCATGACCGTGACGCCTGCCAGCACCTCGGTGGTGAAAGGGCAGAGCACCACGCTGACCGTGGCCTTCCAGCCGGAGGGCGTAACCGACAAGAGCTTTCGTGCGGTGTCTGCGGATAAAACAAAAGCCACCGTGTCGGTCAGTGGTATGACCATCACCGTGAACGGCGTTGCTGCAGGCAAGGTCAACATTCCGGTTGTATCCGGTAATGGTGAGTTTGCTGCGGTTGCAGAAATTACCGTCACCGCCAGTTAATCCGGAGAGTCAGCGATGTTCCTGAAAACCTCGGGCCGGTTACAACGGCATTATCGCCCGTCTGCAAC
>NZ_AYLO01000173.1 GCF_000496735.2 Methyloglobulus morosus KoM1 | reverse complement strand
TAGATTCGCAGTGTCTGTCATACCTACTTGACAGCATCGAGAGTATTCATGAGCCATTCGATTCTTTTGCAGAAGAGAAGAAAGCTCTCCTACGTTCGTGGTTCTATAATCAAGGAACTTTCATTCTAACAGAAACGGTTATCTCGGAAACGAGTCGAATTCGAGATATTATTCGCCGCGAATTCCATGAAAGTTTTATTCGTACTCTATTTCTTGATTACCCTGTTCGTGACCGTGCCATAGTTCAAGCAAGAGCCTTGCAATTCGAGGAGTATCATCCAGAAAAGCATGGCGATTGTCTAATACTGGCAGAGGCGGAAGAGCTAGAGCTAGATTTCGTTTTGACGTATGACCGCACATTTTTGAGAAGACTTTCTGATGTCTCGGGTACAACGAAGCTGATGAAACCATCGTCCTATTGGGCAAACCTTGGCATTCCAAAAGGTTCAGAACCTGTGACTGTACCGCATCACACGAATCCTCTGAGTGAGCAAATATGGTGGCGGTGGTAAGCGGGTTAGACGCACAATGTATCGGATGTTTGGTTTTGTACGAAGGTCTAGGCGCGTCGTAACCCAAAAAATGACGTTTAGCATTGAAATGGTGAGTTACACACAACCCGTAAGATGCTCCATGTGTAGGAGGATGTGCCGAGGAACGAGGTGCTTTCCTTCGTTTAGTACATTCTATGGCTTAATGGATACAATTTGTAGCAATAAATAATTAAAATGTTCACAGGAATCATCAGCTCAATCGGCCTCATATCCGCCATCGAACATAAAGGCGGCGACTGCCGCCTGACCATCAATACCGGCAAACTATCGCTATCGGGTACGCAGTTAGGCGATAGTATAGCCGTCAACGGCGTGTGTTTAACCGCGATTGAACTCGGCAAGCAGCATTTTTGCGCGGACGTTTCCAACGAAACCCTGTCCAGGTCGACATTGAAAAGTGCCGTAGTTGGAACGCCTGTCAACCTGGAGCTGGCCTTAACACCCACCACCCGAATGGGTGGGCATATCGTCAGCGGTCATGTGGATGGCATCGGGATACTGACGGAGCAGAAACCGGATGCGCGTTCAGTGCGCCTGACCTTTCAAGTACCGGATGAGCTGGCGAAATACATCGCGGAAAAGGGTTCAATTTGCATTGATGGCATCAGCCTGACGGTCAATACCGTGAATGGCGCATTGTTTAGTGTTAATATCGTCCCCCACACGCTCAAGGAAACGACGCTGGCAGAGATAAAAGTGGGCAACCCAGTCAACCTTGAGGTCGATTTACTGGCTAGGTATCTGGAACGGTTGCTGTTAGGCGACAAAGCCGCAAAACCACAGCCGGAAATTACCGAAGAATTGCTGCGTAATAGTGGTTTTTTAGATAAAGGAATTCACTAAATAGATTATCCGTCCATGTTTCGGTCCTCCGACAAGTACCGGACTCAGCGCGAACGAATATTCCGCAATGCTTATCAAGCTCGGTTCGCACTGAGTCAGTCGGAGTGCGGTTATCAGTAGGACTCGTAAGGTCAATTTTAAATGAACAGCATCGAAGAAATCATAGAAGACTTGCGACTAGGCAAAATGGTCATCATCATGGACGATGAAGACCGGGAAAACGAAGGCGACCTCGTTATGGCGGCTGCGTTTACTCGCCCGGAAGACATCAATTTCATGGCGCGGTACGGGCGTGGGCTGATTTGCCTGACCTTAACCAGCGAGCGTTGCCAGCAGTTGCGCTTGCCGTTGATGATTAACGAAAACAAGACCACGCACTCGACCAATTTCACCGTTTCGATAGAAGCCGCGACGGGCGTGACCACGGGCATTTCGGCGGCGGATCGGGCGCGGACAGTGCAATGCGCCGTGGCGGCAAATGCCAAGCCGGACGATTTGATCCAGCCCGGCCATATTTTTCCGTTGATGGCAAAGTCAGGCGGCGTGTTGAACCGGGCAGGGCATACCGAAGCGGGCTGCGATCTGGCGCGCTTGGCGGGCGTAGAGCCTGCCGCCGTTATCGTCGAAATCCTAAACGAAGACGGTACGATGGCAAGAAAGCCGGACTTAGAAATATTTGCCCAGCACCATAACCTTAAAATCGGTACAATCTCCGACCTGATCCATTACCGCATCCAGCATGAAAACACCTTAGAACGCATCAGCGAATGCGCTTTTCCGACTGAGTTCGGCGATTTCCGGCTGTACGCTTACCAAGACAGGAACGACAATAATCTGCACTTGGCTTTAGCCATGGGGCCGGTATCTGACGGCAATCCGGTATTGGTCAGGGTTCATGCGCGGAATTTATTGGATGACGTGTTTTCGTCCAAACGCACCGACCGTAGCATCCCCATGCGGATTGCCATGCAGAAGATCGCCAAAGAAGGCCGGGGGGTGTTGGTGGTTATCCGGCAGAATGAAAGCAACAAAAGCCTCGTGGAGTTGATCCACCGCTACCAACTCGAAGACAACGGCGTGACGATCCCGCCCAGCGAGCCGCCCGACTGGCGCATGACGGGAACCGGGGCGCGCATCTTATCTGACCTTGGCGTACATAAATTAAAGGTGCTGGGCGCACAGAAGAAATACGTCGGCCTTGCAGGATTTGACCTGGAAGTGACCGAGCATGTCAGTTGTGAGGCTTGGGAAAGCAGTGAGCCAAAATAATTAATTTTTAAGTAACAAGCAGGGAAACCAAATGTCCGCAATAACAACCATCGAAGGAAACCTTTCCGCCCAAGGCCGTACCGTCTGCATCGTCGCATCACGGTTTAACAGCTTTATCGTCGAACAACTCCAAGCGGGCGCGATAGATGCCTTAGTCCGTCACGGCGCAGATCGAGCAAACATCCACTTGGTTAAAGCACCAGGCGCATTTGAATTGCCTTTGGTGGTGCAACGGGTCGCGGCAAGCAAAAAATACGATGCCATTATCGCTCTCGGTGCGGTCATCCGTGGCGGCACGCCGCATTTTGAATACGTCGCGGGTGAATGCGTCAAGGGCATCTCCAGCGTCTCGTTAAAATACGATGTCCCCGTCAGTTTTGGCGTATTGACCGTCGATAGTATCGAGCAAGCTATCGAACGCGCCGGGACGAAAGCAGGCAACAAAGGCGCAGAAGCGGCGATGTCTGCAATCGAAATGATGAGCCTACTGGAAAATTTAGCCAAACCATGAGCCAAACCAAAACCAACGCACGTAAAGCCGTCGTGCAAGCGCTCTACCAATGGCAGATGACCGGGCAAAGCCTTATCAGCATTGAATTGCAATTTGAGGAAGACGGTCGTTTAAAAGGCGTACAAAAAAGCTACTTCAAGGAACTGTTTCATGGCGTTCCTGAGTGCCTGGATGTCATCGACGAAGTCCTCAGCGAATTCGTTGACCGTCCCGTCGATGTCATAGACCCTGTCGAACGGGCGATATTGCGGATGGGCGTATATGAACTGATGCATCGTCCTGAAATGCCCTACCGCGTCGTCCTAAATGAAAGCATCAACCTCGCCAAAGACTTTGGGGCGGATGGCAGCCATCGGTATGTCAATGGGATTTTGGATAAGGTGGCGCAGGCGAAGAGGGCGGTGGAGATTAAAAGTAAGGTGCAAGGTGCAAGGCAAAAGGCGCAAGATTAGTGGATAGCATAATCGTTACCACGTTGCTGTTTTGAAATGACTTAAAAACAAATAGTTAATACGAATGTCAGGTAGCGCAAGGGTGCAATCTGCCCGCATCACTTTTATGTTGTGTATAAGTGTGTATAATATGACCCATGAACAGCAAAGAAATCATCAAACGATTGAAAAGCGAAGGCTGGGTAAAAACGGGCGGCAAAGGCGACCATGAAAAATATAGCCACCCGACCAAGCCAGGGCATGTTGTTGTTCCTCACCCCAAAAAAGACATCCCGCTTGGGACACTGCGTAATATATTCCGGCAAGCCGGATGGGATTGGTAACTATGTTATATCCAGTTTATATTCATTTAGGCGACAAAGACTACGCCCACGGCGTGACCGTACCTGATTTCCCTGGCTGTTTTTCCGCCACCGATGACTGGCAAGGCTTACCCAAAGCGGTGCAAGAGGCGTTGGAAGTGTGGTGCGAAGGCGAAAAAGGCGACTTGCCAACGCCCACGCCGTTGGAAGACTTGGCGGCAAATCCTGACTACCAGGATGGCGTTTGGTTGTTGTTGGACGTGGATACCGACAAGCTGGATACCAAGCCCGTGCGCCTCAATATTTCCTTGCCACAAAGCCTAGTGAATGAGATTGACGCTTATGCCAAGGCGCACGGCGCAACCCGATCCGGTTTTTTGGCACAGGCGGCGCGGGACGCGATGGGTGGTTGAGATAAAAAGTAAGGAGCAAGGCAAAAGGCGCATGACTAATTATCGATCCCACGCAGAGCATCACTGCCATTAAGTTAAGCCCTATTTGTCTCAAAAGCACAGTTTTTTCTGCCGTTTATGGAAACTCAGCAACGAGCGGGCCGAACTGTTTTTTCGGGGCGG
>NZ_AYLO01000172.1 GCF_000496735.2 Methyloglobulus morosus KoM1 | reverse complement strand
TGCACTGAACACGGCTTATGAAAAAACCTGAATCCTTCGCTAATAAAAGGATCAGTATGATCGCATTCTTAATTAGATTGCAACACTATGACAAGAGGTGAGTATGATGAGTAATACAGACAATATCGTGACAGATTTGAAACATGCACAACAGCAAATATTGGCTTATATGCAGGCGCATTGGAGGTTATTTTTATTTGAAGGGATTTTTTTTATTCTCCTGGGTTCTTGTGCCCTTATTGTCCCCCGGTTTTTTTCCGTGTTTATCGCTATTTTCTTGGGCTGGATTATGGTCATTGGTGGAGTGACCCAAGTAAGCCGTGTCTTATTTCTCCCTAAAATACCGGGAGTTGGCTTGTGGCTGAGCCTTGGAATTTTACAATTGGTCGTAGGCATTCTGCTTATCGCCGATCCTATAGCCGGTGTGCTTACGCTAACGTTGATGTTGGCCTTATTTTTTGCGGTTGAAGGTGCCATCAAAATTTACATGGCATGGAAGATGCGTCCTTTGCCACATTGGGGATATTTATTTTTGAGCGGAATAACGGCAATAGTTTTAGCGTTCGCCATATTAGCGTTCTGGTCCGATATCCCACAGTGGTTATTGGGTTTATTTTTGGGGATCAATATGATGATGTTGGGCGTGGCGATGGTAAAAATAGGTCTGCATCATTATGACCGGACCGATAAGGTTGGATAGATTCGGAACACATGAATATGTTCAAGGTATTATCTTTTCGTATTGCAAATAACTCTCTGTCAAAAGCCTTGATATGCCGGCGGCTTTTTTGATGTCCTCAGTGAACGGGTCGGACGGCCTAAGACGTATCCCTGGTCTTGATATGGGAGGGTAAATAAGTCGAACTGGCTGATTGATAATAGCTTTTGATAGATGATTTTTTCGTGGATTTGCATGGCAAATTATAAAATCGGTGTGCGTCGCTTTTCTGGATGTCCGGTTTCAGGAGAACCAAGGTATGGCTTTGACCGCCGGATAAGGATCGAAGCGTACACGTCAACATCGAACCAAAAATGAATTTGGTGATTGTCTGCAATTGCGAAACTTGAATCGATAATCAACTTAAGCGCCTTCCATCGAAAAGCCAGAAATTGGATCAATTTAGTTGATGAAGTTGCAGCTGACGAAGTTTCGGGGCTAGTTTTGCCGTTGCGGCCACTACAACCAGTGTCATCGTGCCACCAAAAATTACAGACGGCACCAAACCCATATAATGTGCTGCCATCCCGGATTCAAAAGCCCCCAACTCGTTTGATGAACCAATAAAAATGCCGTTGATAGCGGAAACACGGCCACGCATGGAATCCGGTGTCGCCAATTGCAGAATAGTCGAACGCATGACTACCGACACGCCATCGCAAACACCAGAGAGTATCAACAATAATCCAGCAAACCAAAAGTCGGTCGATAAGGCAAAAACAATCATGCAGCAACCGAATCCTGCCACCGCTCCCAGTAGCCAGCGCCCAGCATGCAGGTTTATTGGATACCGTGTGAGAAACAGCCCGGTCAGTACAGCACCGACTGCCGGGGCGGCACGAAGAACACCCAGCCCTTCTGGGCCATAATGATAGATGTCGTGAATGAATGCGGGCAGCATAGCAACGGCACCCCCGAACAGGACGGCGAACATATCCAGTGATTGTGCGCCGAAGACGACCTGATTGCTGAACACGAAGCGCAGCCCTTCGGCGATGCTAGTCAAGATAGGCGCACTAACTGCCGGGGGAGGTTCTTTAATCCGTAATGACAGCAGTGCCAGGGCAGCACAAAGACAGAGGCCAGCGGCAACACAATAAGCGACAGATTTACTCGACCAGCCGACCAGCATGCCACCCAGTGCGGGGCCAATCACGAGACCAAACTGGAATACGGAGCTACCGATGCCAGAGGCTCGCGCATATTGATGTCGAGGTAAAATCAAGGCAAACAAGGCGCTATAGGAAGGACTAATAAAGGCTCTTGCCACACCAGTGATGGCGATAGAGCCATAGATCCACAACGCAGGATTGCCAACAGGCCAGCCCGCACCCACTGCCGCAAGGGTTAATGCGTTTAGCAATAGCATCAGGCAAGCAAAAACCCCAAACAGGCGCCGGGAATGATGATCGACCGCGTAACCTGCAAACAGTGCGCAGCAGAAGTAAGGGATCACTTCAGCTAATCCGACCAAACCCAATGAAAGGGGCTCATGCGTCAATTCGTAAATGTGCCATCCGACCACCGTGGCTATTATTTGGTAGGCGAGAACGATTAGGATACGAAAAGCCAGCAGCTTGAGAAAAGAGGAATTTAGTTGAGTAAAAATAGGCATGAACGGCTATGGGCCATAGGGAGCAAATTGCCCCGTAAAGCAGCAGGATTAGAATAGTTGTAAAGT
Source organism: Methyloglobulus morosus KoM1 (assembly GCF_000496735.2). Classification (GTDB taxonomy): domain Bacteria; phylum Pseudomonadota; class Gammaproteobacteria; order Methylococcales; family Methylomonadaceae; genus Methyloglobulus; species Methyloglobulus morosus. The sequence goes on along the minus strand of NZ_AYLO01000172.1, from coordinate 3,648 downwards.
GTACTTTCTTTTTGCAAATAAAGGAAAACGTCGCCATTTTGAATGCTGACAGCAATCTACAGCGATTTTGTCATTGGATCGATTTGGAGGGAGTTTTTTTAAGGGTTCTATAAATATCCGTTGATGATGAATTACTGAAATTCACTGTTGTCTTAATTTTCATAGAGGAAGTAGTCATTTATGAAAGGTGCGGACTTGATGAGCATCCAAATGCAAAGCTTAGAGCAAATCCGGTAGCGGGTTTGCCTGAATAGGGATTTAAACATGATTATTGGAAGGCCTGATATTTTTCCGTGTTGTCGTGCCAACCATGAACAAATATCTCAAAAAAACAGATGAGGGAATGAAAAGTGAAAACGGCCTCCATCTTTGCCAGAATCAAATGTGGCTTAGTCCTTTTTACCTTCATGTTGATACCGATATTTCCCATCACTAGCACGATAGGATTGTTTGTGGTTATCTTCCGGCCACTTTGGTTTAAACAGCTTGTCGATACAGTGTATGCTGATAAAAACGACTACTAGCCCCAACAAGATTCAATTGACAATGTGCCCCAAGCTTGACTCACCATGAACAACCAGACTCAAAACCTTGAACAAATGCCGCAGTGGGTTTGCCTTGAATGCGGCTACAACATGATTGGCGAGATGCCGGATGTGTGCCCATTTTGCGGGGCTAGCCATGACAAATTCATGCCTTGGGATGAAGCCGAGCAGAAGTATCGCGTTACTGCCCATGACATTAACAATGATGTAAGCCAATTGCTTTCTGTGCCGAAATTGGGCCTGGAACATGCGGCTTACCGCATTGAAACCGATGCGGGCAATGTCTGGATAGATTCGCCGTCAGCGTTTAATCGGGACTTGAAACCGGTTAATGCGATTTTATTCACCCACCATCATTTTATGGGTGCTTCAAACCAATACCGTCGGCTGTGGGGTTCACAAGTCTGGTTACATGAGATGGATGCCAAACATCCTCTTGTTGCCTCGTTCGATGTTGATAAACGATTCAACGATGATTTTAATCTCTATGGCATTGATGCTTACCACATTGGTGGGCATACGCCGGGATTTACCCTCTATATCTACCGGGATGTCTTGTTTATCTGCGACTACGTGTTTCTGGACAAATCGGCATTGAGTTTTAATCCCTACGGTTCTCAACCGGAAACGCTAAGGCAAGTGCAACGGATACATGAGATCGTAAAGTCCAGGTATCTCGTGACAGTCTGCGGATATAACTATGTGATGAATTTTGAGGATTGGTTAGTTGCCCTTGAGAACTTGATCCGCAACTAATAATCATAGAAGCCAATAATGGATACCGAGAAAGACAAGATTACAGTTTATTATGACGGTGCGTGCCCTGCCTGTATACGTGATAGGCAGAGCTATGAAAAACTATCAGGCAAGGGTGCTGAACAGGTTTGTTGGTTTGATATTACCGGAAAAGAGAGCCAGCTAAGAAATCTTGGTATCGACCCACAAAAAGCACTAACCGAATTACATGTCCGCGATGAAAATGGCCGAGTTGTTTCAGAATTGGATGCCTATATCCTGCTCATGCGTAAAGTACCCTTATTGAACCCTATTGCTTGGTTGATTGGCCTGCCGCTGATACGGTCAGTCCTTGCCAAAATTTATCATTGGCAGGTCACCCGCCGATTGAAAGCCAGGGGTTTGGTTTAACCGAGGGTTTTTAATTCAAGCGAATAGGATAAAGCATTTACTTAAGTGGATTTATTATGACTTTTTCCCAACGGAGAAAGTTAGCCATCCATTACGTTTTCCCGAAAAAGGGAGCATAACTGAGATCAGGTATGCCAGATAATGTTGCCGTCGATAGCAAGAGCATTTGCCCTTTTGTTTAGAAGTTCTGAATCGTTCGTTTTAAACTTTCTGTTTAAACGTCAAACGCTTTGTCTTAGGTAAAATCCGTCAGCTATAAAACACTGACCATTTAAATGTAATGGATGCTTAAGTAACTACAAAGACGGCGAATGAAAGATCGCCATTTTTTCAACCTGCATGTCACGGAAAGTATAAGGGATACCCCCAGTGCCATAACCGGATTCGCGTAAACCGGCAAATGGCATCCAGTCCACACGAAACGCAGTATGGTCGTTAATCGTCACCGTCGATGCGGCCAAATGCTTAAAAGCGTATAAGGCCGTATCGATATTCTGGGTGGCAATGGCCGCTTGAAAGGCATAAGGTAGGGAATTTGCCTGTTCGATGGCCTCATCTATGTTGTCATATTCATACACGCAGATGACCGGACCGAATATTTCCTGTTGGCTGACTTTACTCTGTACTGAAGGGTTTAATAATACCGTTGGTTGATACAGCGATGAAGACAGCCGCTTGCCCCCAGTTATCAATTCGGCATTTTCAGCAATGGCTTCATTAACCCAGGATTCAACCCGATCCACTTCCTCATGCCGGATCAACGGTCCGATATCAGTGCCGACACCGGCAGGGTTGCCTACTGTCATATGTCCTGCCAATGCCCCCAGGCCGGTTGCAACTTTACGGGCAATCGAACGGTGTGCATAAATCCGTTTGACCGAAACACACACTTGCCCCGCGTGATAGAAACCGCCCTTGGCCATTAACGGTAAAATTTTATCCAGATCGGCATCTTCGGCAATAATCACCGGCGCAATTCCGCCATGTTCCAAAGCGCAGCGTGTTCCTGGGGCTAACTTTGACCGCAACATCCAACCGATTTCGGCGCTGCCAATGAAACTGAAAAAGGCCACGCGCTTGTCGGTCACCAATTGTTCGGTGACATTATTATCCTCAATCATAACCGGCTGGCACCAAGCCACCGGCAAACCGGATTGGTGAAAAATATCAACCAGCGCAAAAGCGGATAAAGGGGTTTCCCGTGCCGGTTTAATAACGACCGGACAACCGGCAGCAATAGCCGGGGCGACTTGATGGGCAATTAAATTGAGCGGGTGATTAAAAGCACTTACGGCAACTACAGGGCCGATAGGCTCCCTGTGCGTAAAGGCTAGCCGGTTCATGGATGCCGGATTTAACTGCATGGGGATTTCGGTACCGCGCGCGGAGCGTATGCAGTCAATAGAAATTTTGATACTGTCGATAGCCCGTAACAGCTCAACTTTAGTATCCGAATAAGGTTTGCCGCCTTCGGCAATGGCAATAGTGATTAATTGTTCAGAACGTGCCTGTATGGTGAGTGCTGCGCGTTCCAAGATGGCAATACGTTCATGGGCGGGCAACCAGTTATTCCGGTCGTGAAAAACCGCAGCCAAATTCTTTAGCGCAAGTTCAGCGCCTTTGGCATCAATACATTCAACCGTGCCGATTGGTTTCCCGTCATAGGGCGAAAAAACTTCGATGATGCCAGCCGCTACAGCACCGGGTACTTTGATTGGATAATGCATAAAACTCACACTCTCACGATGGGAAAATCCATCTGTCCATTAAGCAGGATATTGTAAGCGTGATTGGCAAAGTAGCTATAAATTAAGATAACCTAGTGCAGCGGGCAACATGGATGCTCTAGAATATGACTAGGGGCTGTTCTCATTTAAGCCAAATCAACACGCTGGCCAAGCTCAGCATAGTCATATAGTTGACCGCCAGCCGTTCGTATCGGGTGGCGACACGGCGG
>NZ_AYLO01000171.1 GCF_000496735.2 Methyloglobulus morosus KoM1 | reverse complement strand
GGCATTAACCATCCTGACGATACTCAACTCACCGTTTACTATCGCTGGCGAACAAACCCAAGCCTTCCATATCCCGCCGCAAAGCCTGTCCGGTGCGTTGAACGATTATGCTGAAGCAGCGAATGTGCAATTGAGCTATCCCGCCTCGCAAGCAGCGGGATTAAGGTCGAACGGCATCGACGGTGACTACACCTCAGAACAAGCTTTGCAACAATTGCTGGCAGGAACGGGCTTGTCCGCCAAACAAACTACGAATGGCACGGCCACGTTGGTAGGACAGGGCAGGTTGGTGAAAGTGGCGGATACAGGCCAACCAACGAGTGAAACCACCTTGCCGAAAGTGATGGTGGAAGCGGATGGGGGAAATCAAACGTACGACCCTGCGTGGGAACGCGATACGCGTAACCCAGATTACAACCGCACCCATACCAACACTGCAACCAAAACTGACGCCGCCGTGATGGATACACCCGTCTCAATACAGGTCGTGCCAAAAAAAGTGCTGGACGATCAACAGGCTTATACCGCCAGGGAAGCCTTGAAAAACGTCAGCGGCGTTCAGCAAAGTACCAGCGCGGCTAACTATGAAAATTTCGTGATCCGTGGTTTCGATGCCAGTGGTGTCATTTATAAGAATGGTTTCCGACAAGATTCATTCGCCGAGGAAMCCTCAAACCTAGAACGCATTGAAGTCCTTAAAGGCCCTGCCGCCATGCTGTATGGACGGATTGAGCCCGGCGGCTTGGTCAACCTGCAAACGGCAAAACCGATGGATCAGGCTTATTATTCATTGCAGCAACAGGTTGGCTCGTACGATTTCTATCGCACCGTATTGGATGCAACCGGCCCAATAACCAAAGACAAGTCTTTACTCTACCGACTGAATTTTGCTTATCGCAACAATAATTCTTATCGTGACTTGCATTTTGTAGACCGTATTTTCTTAGCCCCTTCCTTGACCTGGATTATTTCAGACCGCACCCAAGCGAACCTGAAGTTGGAATACCAAAAAGACGACTTTCGTGGTGATTACGGTCTTCCAGCGGAGGGTGTACGACCTGCAAAGTTGCCCATCAATCGCTCACTTAGCGATCCCGCTGCATACGACAAACAAGAAAGCCAGCGCTTATTTGCGGACTGGTCACATGCATTTAATGATGATTGGAAACTGACCCATCGGTTTATGGCAAGTTTCACCGATTACGAACAGTTTGATATTTTCACCCAACCACCTGAAATTGGTCAGACGGTCTATAACAGAGGGCTTTGGGGTGTACATCAAGATCGGGAAATTTATGCTACCAATATGGATTTGACAGGTCGTTTCGATACTTGGGGAGCGAAACATTCGGTGTTGTTTGGTTTTGATTATTACCGTATTGACCAGCAAGCGCCAGGACATTGTTGCTCGCTTCCGGGACGGGCTGGCACTATCGACAGCATCAATCCGGTGTATGGCGTGATTAGCCGTGACGAGTTAAAGGCACTACCTAAGGACTTTTTCTTTGATACCCAGCAAGAATGGAAAGGCGTTTATTTTCAAGATCAGATCACGCTTTGGGATAAGCTGCACATCCTTGGCGGTGGGCGTTATGATTGGGTAACTGTCGGCACGGGATTTTCCGGCACATCCCAAGCGGAAGCCACGTCCGCATTAAGCAGCAATAAATTAGATAGCGAAAAATTCAGTCCAAGAGTCGGCTTACTTTACCGCCCTTGGAATTGGCTGTCTGTTTACGGGAATTATACGGAATCATTGGGTGCAAACAATGGCCGCAATTCAAATAACCAACCTTTAAAACCCCAGTCCGCCGAACAATTTGAAGCCGGATTTAAGACCGAGCTTTTAGATAAACGGCTTACGACATCTATCGCTTATTTTCATATCACCAAACAAGACCTGCCGACCGCAGACCTTGACACGCCTGACCCTTTTGATACTAAAACGATTGGCGAAGCCGTCAGCCAAGGCTTAGAGTTGGATGTTAGCGGCAAATTAACCGATAACTGGAATGTCATTGCCTCTTATGCCTACACCGACACCGAAATTACTAACGATGCTTCGTGTATTGTTACAGACGCAAGCACGGGAGTCTGTTTGCAGCGCGGTACCGGAAACACCTCGAACCGTCTACCCAATGCGGCCCTTCATAGCGGTAGTGTTTGGACAAATTACGATTTCAATAATAGTTTCGGGCAAAACTGGCTTCCTGGTCTTAGCCTGGGAACTGGCGTTTTTATCGTCGGGCAACGTGAGGGCGATACCGCCAATAGTTTCCAACTACCAGGTTATGTACGCTGGGATGCCTCGGCTGCTTATAAGTGGGATATTGGTAAAACCAGACTGACCGCGCAATTCAATGTCCGCAACATCCTGGACAAACGCTATTTCAGCGGTGCCAATACCTATGACGGATCGCCGAGGGGTTATGGCAACATACCTGGTGAACCACTTACCTTTCTGGGTTCTTTAAGGCTGGAATTTTGATCCTTCATAGCCGGGTAGAGTACGCATCGCGTACCTTATTTGGGTTTCGCAACCATCGACCTTAAAACGGTACGCGGTGCGTACCCTACTTTACTTCTGGCGATGCAATCGGTGGGCAAAACCGCCTACCCACCTACGGACTTGCGGCGGTCACCAAAATGGCGGATTACAACGCACGACTTATCTTTACAGACATGAAAATTGGAGAATTTGCGCGTCTAATTCGCCCTACGAGCTACGAACTGAAAAAATTTTCACTTTCCTGTTGAGGTAATTTGCGGACTGAAACGTCTTTATTCTGAATCCACAAAAAACGGATGAAGATCCCACACAGGAGAAGGCGTTGAAAACTATAAAAACGACAAGGCACAAGGGCGGCGAGACATTGGCAATAACCATCCTGGCGATACTCAACTCACCGTTTACTATCGCTGGCGAACAAACCCAAGCCTTCCATATCCCGCCGCAAAGCCTGTCCGGTGCGTTGAACGATTATGCCGAAGCGGCGAATGTGCAACTGAGCTATCCCGCCTCGCAAGCGGCGGGATTAAGGTCGAACGGCATCGACGGTGACTACACCTCAGAACAAGCTTTACAACAACG
>NZ_AYLO01000170.1 GCF_000496735.2 Methyloglobulus morosus KoM1 | reverse complement strand
ACTTATGACCGCCTAATCATAGCAACTGGCGCACGTCCAATAGTGCCAAGTGTTGAAGGGATAACACTGGAAGGCGTTTTAACCTTACGGAATATCGCTGACATAGCCCGCTTCAAAACAGTGTTAACCACATTGCAGCCACAAAAGGCAGTCATTATAGGTGCCGGTTATATTGGCTTGGAACTGGCTGAAACTTTCCAAGAGCTAAATATGAGAACCACTATAATCGAAAAGGCAACCCGTATTCTGCCAAAATTCGATCCTGAAATGGCACAGCTAGTTCACGACCATTTACTTGAAAATCATGTTGAATTGGTGCTCGGTGACGGCCTTGCTAAGCTGCAAGGTGAAAATGGTCAGGTCACTGGTGTTGAGACAGAATCCGGAAAAATAGTACCCGCCGACCTCGTTGTCATCGCCATTGGGGTGAAACCTAATGTTGAATTAGCAAAAGAGGCCAATATTGAGCTCGGAAGCACCGGTGCCATTGCGGTTGACTCAAGGATGGAAACCAGCGTGCCGGGCATTTATGCGGCGGGTGATTGTTGTGAAACAGTCAATCGGATAACAGGCAAATCAATATGGATGCCTTTGGGCGATATCGCCAATTTACAAGGGCGTGTTGCAGGCGAAAACGTTGCCGGGGGAGATGCCCATTTCCCCGGCGTCTTTGGGACGGCCATATTCAAGACCTTTAAATTGACAGTCGCTATAACCGGCTTATCTGAGCAATCTGCACTGGAATCTGGGTTTGATCCCATTTCGGTTGTAACAACAGGGATTGACCGGGCACGGTACTATCCTGGCAAACAAGATTTTTCGTTAAAACTTATCGCCGACCGGAAAGATGGCAGGCTATTGGGCGCTCAAGTGGTTGGTCTTGGGAGTGTCGATAAAATGATCGATATCGCCGCAACAGCATTACTTGGAAAACTGACATGCTCTGATCTTGAAAATGCAGACCTCGCTTACTCACCGCCATTCAGCCCGGTTCTATCCCCAATCATCGTAGCGGCTGGTATCTTAAACAGTAAATTGACCAAATCTAGTTCGACTTGACGAGTATTTATTCGGTTTTAGAGAAATTGAAGGTCTGTTAAAGGTGAATTAACTCTGTGACCTTGATTGTCGGGTAAGGGTCCAGGCCGTGTCAAAACGTGTGGATTGTTGCCGTTTTGTTTGATTTACCCTTGGAAATACGATTTTGGCGCAATTCGCTTATTAATGGCGTCATCAATTTATTTTCCCGACTGATGGTTTTTCCGCTATAAATTCAGCGCTATTGCCCCGTAAGATCAAAAACGCAAAATGATGGCTTTACGCCACCACCATGGCCTCCATCAGCGCGGGCATTCCCAATATTTTGATGACCCGTTTAAGGTTATAGGCCAACACATGCAAGCTCATTTCGGTACTGACCCGGTCAAGGGTCTTGGTGAGGAAATGCGTATACCCCATCCAGGATTTTAGGGTGCCAAAAGGATGTTCAACGGTCTGTCGGCGTACCCGCAGGCCTCGGGCGATTGGTCCAGCCGTTTCTGCATGGCTTCCAGTACCTCTTCGTGTTCCCAACGGCCAACGCGGCGGTTTTTGCTAGGCGTACATTTTGCCTTAAGTGCACACTGTTGGCAGGCTGAACTCCAATATCGGTGCATGGTCAAGTTGCCTTCAATCCTTGAATAGCGCCATTTCAACCGTTCACCCGCCGGGCAACTGTATTCATTTTGTTCGGGATGGTAAACAAAGTGATCCCTGCCGAACCTGCCGTCAGCTTTTGCGCCCGACGTGGCGGGCTTGGGCATAGTTGGGGTGATGCCCGCTTCCTGGCATTTAAGGATTTCCAGGCTGCTGAAATAACCCCGGTCGGCGACGACATGGAGTTCGGTTGCTGCCATCGCGTCTCTGGCTTGCTTGGCCATGTTGGTGAGCTGGTTGCGGTCATGGCCGACGATGAGGTGATGTTTCGTGTCGACGGCAACCTGGACGTTGTAACCGACCATCCCCGTGCCCCGGCCGCTGGTCGCCATTGACCGGGCATCAGGATCGGTCAAGGAGATTTGCTTGTCCGGCGTTTCCTGCAATTGGATTTCGATACTGTCCAGTTGCTCCATCTGCTGTTTTAGCTTGGTTATCTTTTCCTGCAACCTTTCGGTCTTGGCTTCGGCGATGTCGGGTTCCAATAGGTCTGCGGTTTCCAGTGCCGACAGGTACCGCCCGATACTGGTTTCGATTTGTTCCCTTCGGCGGGCTACCTTATTGGCAGTGTAGTTACGGTCGCGGTTGTTGACCGCCTTGAACTTGCTGCCGTCAATGGCGACCATCGCTTCGGAAAACAAATTCAGTTGGCGACATAGAAACACAAACTGGCTGCAGACCTTGCGGATCGCCTTGCCATTCTCTTTACGGAAACGGGCAATCGTTTTAAAGTCTGGCGTTAACCGACCGAGCAACCACATCAATTCGACATTGCGCTGGGTCTCTTTCTCCAAACGGCGGCTGGACTGGATTCGGTTAAGGTAACCGTAGATGTATAACTTGAGGAGAATTGAAGGATGGTAAGAGGGTCTGCCAGTGATGGCTGGTTCAGCCCGGTAAAAGCCCAGCTTGCCAAGGTCAAGGTGTTCGACAAACACATCAACGACTCGAACCGGGTTGTCCTCGGCAACATAATCTTCCAAGTACTCGGGAAACAATGTGCCTTGCATCCGGTCATTGCTTTCAATGAACCGCTTCATTTACCCCCCCGCTTAAAGAGTTGCTTTGAGCTTATTTTAAAGGATTTCCAAAGAGGGAGCTTATGTTTTGACACACCCTGGACCCTTAGAGGTTGGTACGCGTATTTCCAACATGCCCACCGGTTCACGTTCCCAACAATTGATGGCTTTGTTCATCGTCGATTACGGGCTATGTTGCGCCGACAAAAGCACCGACCGGGACAAGGACGATGCCTGAACGATCATAAACAATGGCCAAATGCCTTCTTCGCTGATCTTGGGCTATTCACAATGTCTAATGCCCATAGATTGGCGCGCCAATCCCGATGAGGAAACAACTGACTGGAGAGCCCGTCGCGGGAAAACTGCACACCGGGTTCGGAGGGAGGGGACGGCGAAAGCCGTTTCCTCCCCCTATCAGCATGTGCCTTGGTTAGCCCTGCAAAATCAAAGCTTATTCGCTAATTCGCATATATGCGGTCAATGGCTTTGGGAAGTCCTGAAAATGAAAAAAGCCGGCGGATATTCCCAGCATTTTGCCAAAGGATCAGGTCTTTTTTAGCAAAAATGAACAGCACGGCCATTCAACAGTTGGGTTAACGAGTTTTTCAACAGCCTGCAAGTGAGACACCACAAGGTTAACCCCCAAAACCATGTCCATGCCTCTGGCACAATTACCTAAAGTGCGGCAATTTGACACAAATCAAATGATCGAGTGGGCAGGTAGAGTATATTTTGCGGCGGTGGGTTATGCCACAAAATCTGTGCTACGACCCATTACTACGCGATGCCATATACCATATTAAACATCGTATATTATTAGGCCGCATTTTTAATGCATCATATCAAGTTGCATTGACTTCTGATAACTTAGCAATAACTGGGGTGAATATGTTTAATTTCAAATCAAAAAAAATGCTATTGACGTTATTTTTCTGCGTATTGGCAGCCCTTATAGTGCCGACAATGGCCCAGGCAGAACTTGGTGGCAGTGGCAGTACAGCTGCGAGAGATGTCGCGGCGCAACGGGCTGAGAAAGAACGGAAGCTTGAGAAAAAGAAACACGAGGCCGAAGCAAAAAAAGCGGCTGGAGCTCAACAGGGACAACCCGCAGAAACCCAAACGATGGAACAAAAAAAAGAACCTGCTGCAAAATAATTTGCAATTTGTAAGTTGGGCAGAGCGGGAGCGAAGCCCAGCATGCAAGTGTTATCTTTGTTGAGGTTGACCAGTTCGTATCAGCCTGAGGGTTGTTTTCAAACACATCCGAAGGCTATTGTCGATAATGTAAAAATAACGGCATTGATTCATTAGGTAGAGGGAGGAATATTTTGCTTTGCTAAATGACTTGCCTGAGTTTTTTAGTCTGATTTATTTATTGTCCTGATGCCAGAACTCCATATTAGCCACCTTACCCGAAACACTATCGCACTCATCCTAGCGGGAGGCCGAGGTGCGCGCCTGATGGACATGACGGATTGGCGGGCCAAGCCTGCCGTACCGTTCGTTGGCAAGTTCAGGATCATTGATTTCCCCCTCAGCAACTGCATCAATTCCGGTATCCGGAAAATAGGCATCCTGACCCAATACAAAGCCCACTCCTTGATTCGCCACATCCAACAAGGCTGGGGGTTTTTGCGCGGAGAATTCGGTGAATACATCGAACTGTTCCCCGCCCAACAACGGCATGACGAAGATTCGTGGTACAAAGGCACGGCGGATGCCGTCATAGGTCGACATTGCCGCATCACCAAAGCCATCATCGAAAAAGGCTGTGAAGTGCCTGAAGGTACCGTGATTGGTGAAAACAAGGTAGAAGATGAAAAAAGTTAATAACATGGCAGAGATTATAAAAAAAATCGGCAAGACCTTACAAGAGCAGGCGATACCTGCGGCACAAAGGTTGTTGGCCATTGTCTCGAATGTAATGGCCATCTTATGTGTAAAGGCCGAAGAAATAACCCGGGAAATCAGCCAAGCTCCTGAACCCGCCATGGGGGTGAAAGCTACCGCCGACTGGGCGGGAAGCCATATGCACTGCCAAGTACCGACTGCTCAAACGGGTGAAACAGTATCGAAAGTCATTCGACGGCTTGCTAAACTACCCAATGCTTTAGATACTATAGAATTGCTGTTTGTAACTGATGCCGATCAGAGGCTGCTAGGCATAGTTTCTTTGCCCAAGCTCTTGGTGGCAAAGCCCCAAATGGCCATAGTTGAACTGATGAACCGGGAATTTACCAGCGCTGGCCTAGCTGACTATCCGGAACGAGTGGCCCAGTTGGCGTTAACCCACCACCTGCCAGCCGTACCCATAGTGAACGACCAGGGGCGTTTACTTGGCGCAGTTCCCGCGTACACCGTATTTAAAATAATGCGAGAGGAACATATTCAGGATCATTACTGTCCGAAGATTTCATCAAACAAATTCAATTGGTTAGGCATTTGCAGTTCCTCTGCATTGAACTCTATATTTGTAACCAATTGATTGAGTGGTATTTTTT
>NZ_AYLO01000169.1 GCF_000496735.2 Methyloglobulus morosus KoM1 | reverse complement strand
GTAGTTTCCAACACATTGAAATCGGTGACACCTATAAATGGCATTTACTTACTTTTTATCAATCAGTTAAGCTGTACTATTCCGATAATCTCCGGACACCAGTGATTCAGGATATAGATCGTTTGGTCGGGATATGGCAAAACTCAGACCAAGCCTTATCTGCAATAGAGGGAAACCCTTTAAGCCGGGTTATAGCCCGGTTACCCTGGCTGATTGTGGGAACCATGGGTTGTATGCTAGTAACAGGCCTTATGGTAACATTTGAAAGCACGCTGAGGACTGATTTGGCGGTCGCATTTTTCATACCCGGCATCGTGTATCTGGCCGATGCTATCGGTACTCAATCTGAAGCGATTGCCGTTCGGGGGCTCTCATTCACTAATACGCCGATACGCCAGTTATTAAGGGGAGAACTCAAAACAGGCTTTTATCTGGGCATCGCATTGGCGCTCCTTGTTTTTCCGTTAATTTGGCTTACTTTCAATGCATCCCTGGCGCTTGCGGTGTCACTGGCACTGGTTTTTGCCAGCAGCGTCGCCACCAGCATCGGGTTTTTATTGCCATCGATTCTGTCCCGAATGGGGAAAGACCCTGCTTACGGTAGCGGGCCAGTTGCCACGATTGTTCAGGATTTGCTCAGCCTCCTGATCTATCTCAGTGTGGTAAGACTACTGATTTCTTGATAACGGTCCGGCGGATGGAAAATCCACTTGCGACAAGTGATTGTCATTCGTAGCGATAGCCGCGCTCGCAAACATCTAAGCTGTCTCCTGCGAATACTCTGTCATTGGCTTTGCCTTACACTACATTTGTACCGTTCCTTGTGGCTGCTATGGTTTGAGAAGTGCAAGTTGGATGTCCGGATTAAAGAAAACAAGGGTATGATTCTGATAGTCGGCACAGGGTCGGTTTATACTAATTTGCATCAATTTCAAAATAACGCTTGCGACAGTCTGTTTTAGAGATCTTGTCTCGCCTTCAATTATCAAACCGAAATGGCTTGCAGACTTCACTTTTGGTTCAGAAGCCAAGGTCTCCTTCCCTGAAAAAACATTTATTGATCCAGCCTTTAGAAGTATTAAGCGGGAATCTCCGCGTTCTTCTGCTTTCTGCAACACCCTATAAGATGTTCAATGCCTTATGTATCAGTACAATTAACTTTCGTAGTAATTTTTTTGACCAAAAAATATGAATTAGAAAGGTAATATTTCATATTTATCCAGTGGAATAGTTCAACTGACTTTTCCGGAGTTTTTAAGTTAACATCCATGCTTTGTTATTCCGGTAAATATTAACTGCTGAGCGAGAGTTTGGCACTTGGGTTAAAAAATAAGGAGGCATACATGCAGCAAAGAAAAACACGATCCCTCTATGGTGATTTGATACGAGATGCTTTGCTCCATGAACAGCCTTGGCTTAAAAGTGAAGACCTTCCAGAATTTAAGCGGTTTTACGTCAACAATGACCTCATCGAAGCCATCCATAATAATGGCAACCATCTGATAGTTGGTCGCCGTGGAACAGGAAAAACCCATCTGCTAGGTTCATTTGTTGAATTTATCAGGGATGATTGCCCTGATGAAATGGCAATTATGGTCTCAATCTTAGAATCTTTCCCTAAAACGCCCCCCTCGTTAATCTTGGAAACTGAAGAATTTGCCAGCAAGAAAGCGGCCTCTTTCATGTTTGAAGGATTCCTGAAAGTATTGTTCAAGCGCTTTCTTGATCGAGCGACAGAAAGATTGGAGGTGGTAAGCATTCGAAAGACCAAGGCAGATGCTAAGTTGTTCGGTAAACAAGTCAATGACCTTTTAACAAATCTGATGGAAGCGATTGAACTAGGGGACTCCTACCAAATAAGCAAAAAAAACTTCTTTACAAAAGAAAAAACTTCTTCTGAAGGGGTGGGGTTAAACGGCAGTGCTGAAGCGCAAATTGACAAATTTATTCCAAAATTAAATGCCGCGATTTCGATAGAAGGTGGGAAAAATAACAAGGGAATTATTAAGACAAAGACAGAAATAGAATCCCTTCTAAGTGTAAATTTATTTCAGGTCAGGGAATTATTCATAGAACTGATTGATGTCTTAGAAATTGAGGTGCTACATATATTGATTGACGAGTGGATGGAGCTGGATAAAAAGGACCCGAGTGGGGTTCAACCCTTGTTTGCTCAGTATCTCAAGACCACGTTTTTTAATGATAAACGCTTTTCCATAAAAATAGCCACTATTTGGCATCAAACCAATCTCTATGACCAGGATGAAGTTGACCGGTCAAAAGGCATCCAACTACGCCATGATATTACTAGGTCGGTTGACCTGGATACTGCTTTTTTAACATCGGATGAAGACGTGTTATCTTTCGTTAAAAATGCACTGTTTAAACGATTGGAATATGCGTGTAAAGAAATAGCATCACTTAAAGACCGAGATGGTGAAGTCAGCGATTTATTTGTGACTGAATTATTCGACAATTTCGAAAACTTTAAGGTGTTTGTCACCGCGTCACACGGTATTCCGCGTGACATGATGTTGTTATTCCAAATTTGTTCCTCAAAAATAAAAAGAAATTTCAATAAAAATTGTATTTGCCATGATCTCATTAACACCACGTCGCAGAATCTATATAACTCCGATAAAAGAAAAAACATTGATCCTTCCTCTACCCCACAAAGGCTTTTACAGCTAATCAATCACTATATGGAAAATACGGGCAGACGGATTTTCATCGTTGAAAACACACAAGTAAAAAAATCCCGGTCTCTTCGAAAATTGGTGGATGAAGAAATGATCCACCAAGTCCCCTCAGCAGTGACACCAAGAATTGTCCGGGACACCCATAAAGTTTTCCAAATTGATTATGGGAATTTTATAGACTGGGTAAAAACGAGAAAGCATCACCTCACCCATATCATTAACGACAAGGTATTGCCCAGTTTTCCAACAAATTTTGACCAGACTTACCAGACTTATTTTTTGGATATTGAATTAGCAATAAAAGACAGGGTGTTTTGTCAATGTGGGCATATATTTTCTAGTCATGACCCAGTGTATTTGAAAGCTTCGATTTGTCCAAAGTGTGCAATAGACTTGCACACAGATGGGATACCTCGTGACCATGTTTCTGAAAGCCGTCATCGAAGCCTGCACGGCATCCAATAAGTTTTGGTAGAGATATTGCTAAGCTAATCAACAATAAAAATAGGGTCGAGGTTTCACTGTGATGATACGAATGTTTGCGTGAATTTTGCGTATTTTATTATGCTGTCACATAACATCTATTAATTCAATTGATTAGCGAAAAATAAACGTTTTCTCAATAGCCGGCTGTGGCTCATATCAACCAACGTATACTAGTCCGGCCATTATGAGACGGTCAAGTTTTCTGGAAGCTGACCCTGAGAATGGGCTTAACGGACGCTCATTTTGACTACACAAGCTTTAGGGACAATCAAATACCAAAGGTCATTTAGTTGTTTTGACAAAATAAACCTATCAATCAATTAAACGCCTTTTATACCTTTCAACCATTTCCAACAAGTCATTGGCGCTAATACAAACAATACCATTTTGGCTAAAGGAAGTGATCAGCCCGGTCAATCGATTTAGGTTGTCATCATTGATGCTGCCTTAGCATGGCATAAGCCAGCAATTCATACCTGATGTGCTTGAAATGGTAGGCAACAAACCCAAATCCGTAATGCTTTCAACAAGCAGTGAATGCTGTCCGTTGTAGCCAAAGGTCATTGCCCGTAAAATCTTGCGCATTCGGGTTTTTCAGGGCAATCCGCATTATTGAGTTTGAGTCAGGTTTGTATTTTGCCAAGTAAGATAAGGCAAAATAGATGGCCGGAAACTGGATATTAAACTTTGTCCTGTCCCGGGATGGCGGGTAATCAAGTTGATATTTTCGGCCAATGTTTGTTATTTTTGACAATGGTTGTACAGTTTCATCTTCTTGATCGGCCAGCCAAAAGCCGTAATACGACCATAACAGTTTCTCTGAGGCTTCGGTCAGTTCATTCCGGTTACTGATGAATCGCTCCCATGCCCGCTGGTCTTGGTATAGCAGCGGATTCCCCAGGGCTTGCCAAATATCATCCTCCTGGCCATCACGGCGTTCTTGAAGAAATTGGGCTATCTTGGCTTGCCGTATACGGCTACAAGATGTTGGTAGTCGCCATTGAACCCGGACTGATTGAATTGCCCGTACAACCTACAAAAGGCGATCCCGATAGCATTTTCAAACCGGTCAAAGGAAAGGGTTCTATTGATGATCGCTGCCAAATCATTAGTTTCCTGAAGGTAGATAGGCAACCAATTATCTACCAGGTCTGTCTCTTCCGATTCGACAAAAGCCAGCGTTACCGAACCTTCAATGCAATAGCCGCACATAACAATTAACAATTAAGGCCACAGGGTTCGTGCCATTGTTTGTGGTTGTAAAAATAATAAACCAAGACTAGGGTTCTTTTCAGTAGAGACAAGGTCTGCTCGATGGCTTTGCTCATGGGCATACTTTACCCAAAATTTAATTGTCCTGCGTGGAATTGCGAGTGCTTTGTGCGATCTACGATGAAAAAACAACGCGAATTGCCCATCAAATCCTTCCCGTATAGGTATTTATACGTATTGCAATTAGATTTGATGTGGTTATCCTGAACGCCAAAGCAACTGACTAGGCGAAAGTGAGGACAGATTTATTCCTATTGGATTTGGCTGGTGTGCTCAAACAAGAGCAACAGGTTTAATTAATGATGGCTGCTTGGCGATTGTCCGTTTTATCAAAGCGTTGCAAGATGTTTTTCCATTAATAATGGCCATTGCCAGGATGGGAAAAGTCCAATTTAACAAATTTATGTTGAGAGGTTGACTTTTTAGGGTTTTCTACTTGTAATAACCCCAAGTCTTAAATAAGAAAAGAATAAAAAGAAGATCATAATAAACAAGGCTAAACCTATCGTAAGGTAGGGGCGGAAAGTCGCGGATCCAAGAATGGAAAGCCGGACTGCCAACGGCGACATTGTGATGGTCGCAGTAGGTAGTTCGGCTTTTTTGTGCCTGCCGAACTGTCGTGGTGAAAAGTAAAAGAATGGGTACCGGCTCAAAGGCCGTACCATTACTGAATCGACAGGTTGGAGAGAACAAAATGAATAAGGTCCCGTCCTTATGCCGTAGTCTTGTGCAAAAAATATCTGCCAACGGCGAAGCCCGCCTCGGCGTACTTTTAAGGGTATTGTTAAGTTAGTATAGCATTTGCTACACTTACCCAATTTGTAGGGGTAAAGGCTAATATGAATTGTCCAAAATGTGGTTCGACCGATTGCGGCAAAGATGG
>NZ_AYLO01000168.1 GCF_000496735.2 Methyloglobulus morosus KoM1 | reverse complement strand
TATTTTCTTATAATAGACGTAGACTGTATCGATTATCACCGGGCTTGTCCAACAACCGGTTCAGATTGTGGTTCGCTTCGCTCTCACAATCTAACCTTATTCGTTAGATGACCCAGTAGGCACCTAGTGCATAGAAAGTTGCAACAGGGAAATTGAAATTAAAGCGACCAAAGAATACGCCACAAAATGGCCTTGAGTTTTTCCTCTCGAAGCGGTTGTCGGATTTTTATCGCTAATAATACATGACAAAAATTAGCTCGCATTACCCTCAGACAATAAAGACAAATTACTGGTACGTTGCATGGCAATTGATACGGCAGCGGCACGCGTAACGACGCCCAGCTTTTCAAAAATATGTTCCAGATGCTTATTGACCGTTCGAGGGCTGCCGCCCAATATCATACCGATTTCTTTGTTAGTTTTGCCCCTGGAAATCCACATCAGGATTTCTGCTTCACGTGAAGTCAGCCCTAATGAATGTTTAACGCTATCGATATTCCAATGGCCTGAGTGTTTTTCCATCAGTAAGAGATATTCATCGGCATGACAGCAAGGGATGAGTTTTGCCGAGAAATGAAATTCGCCCTTAATGCTCTCAAACGGCATGAAGTCGTTGGTGTCCGGTTTGCCCATTTGGGCTTTAACCCAGCTGATCATCGAAGCCGGTAGCAGCGTTTCAACCTTGATATCATCAAGAAGCAGGTGTGCCAATACAAAATCGTTTAACCAGTGGGTAGCGGCTTCGGGCAGCCAAGTGATTTTGCCGTTGGCGTTAATAGCCAGTGCACAGTATGGACCGTTATTTAAAGCATTTTCCGCACGTTGAATATTTCTTGCCTGGATCAATTGCGCTTCGACCCTGGCAAGCACTTCGGGGGGGCGTATCGGTTTTACCATATAATCCACGGCCCCTTCCCCAAAACCGCGCAGTAAATCATCCAACTCGCTTAAAGCAGTCATAAATAGAACCGGAATATGGGTTGTTTTAGGGTTGGCTTTTAATCTGTTGCAGGTTTCAAATCCATTAATGCCCGGCATCATGACATCCAGCAAAATAATATCCGGCCTTAGGTATTCAATCTGTTCCAGGGCGGAGCAACCGTCCGTGGCCACCAGAACCCGATAACCGGATTCCGACAAGGTATCGGACAATAAAGCCAGGTTGTCAGGGGTATCATCAATAATCATGACAATACTGTTAGGATTAGCTAATACTTTGGTCATAGTCATTGGATTTTTCTGTCGTTATCGTTAGCATTTTTCTTAACTCTGCAAGACGGAACTCGCTACTGAGCAGCAAGATGTCCTTAATAAAATCCTGGCAGCTAGGGTTGCTGTCTTGAACTTCAGTTAAATACTGATTAAGCCCTGATAGGTCACCAATGCGGACATAAGAACTCATTGTATCCAACAACGCTGGTGGAGGTAAGTAGCGGTGTTTTGGTGAAGTTGATTTTTGGGTTATTAACTTGTTGACAGGCATAACCCAGTCGATTTCTTGGTAAATCCAAGTCAAGCCAAGCTGGGTTTTCAGCTTATTTAGTAACTTTGTAACCTGCAATGGTTTGGATAAAAAGTCATTGCAGCCCGCATTGACAGCATTCACCCGATCCGATGGATAGGCATTTGAAGTCAAGACTATGATAGGAAGCGTATAACCCTTTTGGCGAAGGCATTGGGCAGTCTCAAGACCGTCCATTTCCGGCATGGACAAGTCCAGTAGGATCACGTCGGGTTGGGCATCATCCACCCTATCTAAGCATTCTGTCCCAGTGCTAGCTTCTTCCAGATGAAACCCCAAGGGCTCTAAAATATTCCTGATTAACAGGCGATGCTCCAACTGATCGTCGACGATCAGTATATTTTGTGTCCTTTCCTGATAACCGGTAATGGCATCTTGCTGGTTTTTCTCGAGTTCAGCACCCAGATTGGCCAAGTAAAGCCGAACTATAAAGGTCGATCCTTGATTAGGAATGCTATCGACAGTCAATTCGCCACCCATAATTTCAGCCAATACTTTGCTGATCGTTAAGCCCAAACCGCTACCGGATACAAAACTATCATTTGCAATCTGGGTAAACGGCTGGAAAATGTTTTGCAACTGTTCCGGTTCAATACCCGTTCCAGTATCAATGACTTGAAAAGTGGTCACACCGCAGCTGTAGCCTACCCGGAATATCACTTCGCCCTTAGCGGTGAATTTGATGGCATTGCCCAGCAAATTAATCAAAATCTGACCCACCCGTTTTTCATCTCCGCGCACCCGTTGCGGCAGCGTGTTCATAATCTGGCAGCTAAAAGCCAAGCCCTTGTCTTCAGCTTGAGGTTTGAAAATACTCAGCAGATGTTCGATAAAATTGGGGAAATCTATAACGTCCTTATTTAATTCAAATTTACAGGCTTCAATTCGGGCAATGTCGAGAATGTCTTCAATTAATGAAGATAAATGTTCACCGCTTCGTTTTAAGATTTCTACCGCTTGCCTTCGATGGGCAGGGATAGTCGGGTCTTTATGCAAGATGTAGGCATAGCCAATGATGCTATTCAATGGGGTGCGTATTTCGTGGCTCATATTGCTAAGGAATCGGCTTTTCGCCGTGTTTGCCTTGTCCGCCGCTTTGGTGGCTTCTTGTAACTTGGCATCGGTCCTTTTATGTTCCGCTATTTCCATCAATAGGCGTTGTGTTTGTTTGGCGGTTTCTTCGTGGGCGACCCGTCGGCTTTCGTCATTTAAAATCAACCACCAGGTACATAGCCCGATAAATACCAGCAACGAGGAGTAAACCTTGACAAAATTCCATAATAATAGATTAAAGGTAGGCAAATTATGTTCAGTGGCCAGTAAATCCTGGTAGTAAATAATGCCAACAAATGCACTGGTCAGGACAGTAAGGAACATAAATAAAAAACTAAACCGTATGAAGCGCAGCCGCGCTGTCAAGGTCAGTCGTTTTGGCAAGTAGGTGTCTGCGAGTTTTTCCAGATAATCATCCAGCCGAAAACCTGGTTTGCAGGCATCCAAACAGCTTGAATCCAATGTGCAACAAAGTGAGCAAATACTGCCCCTATAAAAAGGGCAATAAGCCATATCTTCTTGCTCGAAATGATTGGCGCAAATGCTGCACTGGCTGAGCTTGCCTTGATTTTTATGCGAATGGTAACGGGTCAGGTAGCGTTTTCGACCATAAAGCTTTGCTATACAAGGGCTCAAGAGGAACGCCACTCCCAAGGCTATAAATGCCGAGAATGCTTGGGCATACTCGCCAAACAAACCCAAATAAGCCAGAATCGAAATAATTGAGGCAAGCAGGGTAGAGAGAGTGCCGACCGGGTTCAGGTCAGGCAAATAAGCGCGTTTAAACTCAACGGTTTTTGGGCTGAGATGTAAGGGTTTGTTTATCAATAAATCGGCGGCCACTGCGCTGATCCAGGCGATCGATATATTGGAAAACAAACCTAAGACTTTTTCCAAGGCGTTAAAGACACCGAATTCCATCAGCAAAAGCGCGATGGAAACATTGAACAACAACCAGACAACCCGCCCCGGATGGCTGTGGGTTAAGCGCGAGAAGAAATTCGACCATGCCAACGATCCGGCATAAGCATTTGTTACATTAATTTTGATTTGCGAAATGACGACAAACAAAACCGTCACCGCCAATGCCGCCTTACTTTCAAACAGGCTACCATAAGCAACCAGGTACATTTGCGTCGGTTCATGGGCATGTGTGGGCGAAATACCGTGACGGATGGCAAGATGCGCGAGTAAGGCTCCGCCTAGCTGCCGGAGCATGCCAAATATAATCCAGCCAGGGCCTGCCGTCAGTGTTGCTGCCCACCAGCGGAGCCGATTTTGTTGGGTGAGTTCTGGCATGAATCGGAGAAAGTCCACCTGTTCGCCGATTTGTGCAACCATCGAAAATGCGATAGTTGCCGCACTACCAAACAATAACCAGTTAAAGCCTTGACCGCTCCCGGCAATCCAGAAGTACGTTTCCAGCGTCATCATGGCTTCAGGTTCGTGCATATAAACGGCGACGTAAGGCGTTACCAATAACAACAGCCACAGCGGTTGCGTCCACAATTGCAATCGGCTGATGGCGGTGATGCCGAAAGTGACCAACGGAATGACAGTGATTGCGCTGATAATATGCGCGATGGCAATGGGTATTTGAAAGTACAACTCGATAGCCAACGACATGATCGACGCTTCAAGGGCAAACAAAGTAAACGTAAACGAAGCATAAATCAGCGATGTCACTGTCGATCCAATATAGCCAAAACCTGCGCTACGGGTTAGCAGGTCAATGTCAATGTTATAGCGGGCAGCGTAATAGCTGATTGGTAAGCTGGTGATGAAGATGATGATGCCGACAGCCAGAATTGCCCAAACAGCATTGGTAAAGCCATAATTGATCGACAAAAAACCGCCTATCGCCTCCAACACCAGGAAAGAAGTCGAGCCGAAAGCCGTATTGGCGACTTGGAATTCCGACCATTTACGGAATGTACGGGGCGCAAACCGCAATGCATAATCTTCCATGCTTTCGTTTGCCACCCAAGCATTATAATCGCGGCGTATGCTAGAGATATTGGGACGGATACTGATTGCCTCGGATAGTGTTTATGGACAAATCCAGTAACTCCAGCAATAAATGCGCCAAGCAGCACTATATACAATTGCCCGGATTGCAGCTTAAAACCAACCGCTAGATCGATAATTAATGCTAAATTGGTGCGTTATTGCATCTTTATGGTGCATAACGATGCGGCTAACGCCTTAATCGCTTGAAAGATAAGGAGGGTCAATCCACCAGATCAAAAATCAGGGAAACAATCGCGCTTTTGATTGCAGTCGCCGCGACCTGAAGGTTGGCTTGTTCATCGCCATTCATTTCAGGGTGTAAATGGCGAATGATACCGCTTCGACCGACTACGACCGGAATACTGAAACAGTTATCCCTAATGCCCATCCACTCGGTGAATCGTGTGGACAAGGGCATGGTACGGTTTTGGTCAAAAACGATGGCTTCAACCACCATGCAGGTTGCGGTCGCGATAGCATGGTCGGTATACCCCTTGAGGCGAAAAACTTCAAATCCTGCTTCGATAACTTGAGTGAAAAGTTCTTGATGGCGAGGGGTGTCTCGAATGCGCTCACCGCCCGCTTCTGCGCTACTCAGGATGGGAAATTGATTAGGGCCGTGTTCGCCAAGGATATAGGCGCGAAGGTCATCGGGATGGATATGCAATTCCTGTGAAAGCAAGGTACGGAAACGGGCGGAATCAACCAAGGTGCCGACTCCCATAACGCGATTAGGTGGGAAACCCGATAATTTCGATGCCGCATAAGTCATCGCATCTACGGGGTTGGTGACAATAATCAGTACGGCATTTGGGTTATTGGCGGCTAGTGTGGGAATCAATTCCCTGAACATGGCGGKGTTATTTTTGCCCAGTTGCATACGGGAGGTGATTATCTTATCTTCGATAGGTACGGATGCAGTGATGACAATGATGTCGGCGTTCCTGAGCTGCTGATTGGCACAGGCTTCTATTTGTATCGGGCGTGCACAAAATGCCAAGGCATGCTGCAAGTCAAGCACGTCTCCTTTGGCTTTTTCAGGGTTACGTCCCGCGATAATCAAATGGTCGCAAAATTGCTTGAGTACCAGCGCGTATGCAATGCTGGAACCCACCCGTCCTGTACCGATGACGGCAATTTTCATGGTAACCTCGCTTTATCTTTAGTTATAAGAAGTTAAGGCCTGCATTTTCCTAAGTTGGTCACTATGTTGGCCTGATGCCACAGCTTTGGTGTTAGTTGCGTCTTGGAATGAATCGGCAATGCAATCGATCATCCAGCGAAATGTGTTGTCACATTCTGATACGCAATCACGTATCGGATCTTTTTTAGGGGTCCAGATAAATTGCAGCTAGCTTTAACATCTTGCAATTATCCATCGCGAGTTAAGATTATTGCTCACTGAAACACCCGCCTTGTCCCCTGGAGAAAGATGGCCGTGCCCCAGATCTGAAAACCTTAAAATTTAAGTCTTATCGACAGGGACATCTGCCTTTACCGATTTGAATTGGACAGACGCCCCCAAGAGCCCGAGAACGAAGAAAGCCGTCCCTACAAGGGTGAAACGAAGGTTTGTCTCTTGGATGGTCAAGTCGTCGGTAGCATAAAGCATAATAATGACGGCGACTGATCCCCACCCAAGAAAACGTAACACAGCGGCCAGAATAAGTTTTCCTAGAGTCTCTGATTTGCTTACAGGCGTGTCCATTCTGTAAGCCACAAAACCGCACATAAGTGCCGGCAGAATTCCCCATCGCATGTGCTGAATAAAACTTTCCAGAAAATTGAAGTTATCTTTGTAGTAAGTTAGCTCGAGAATAAGCGTCGATGCCGCCGTGCTGACAATAAATACCATTATCATCATTGCCATATAGAACCCGTAGTTCAGGTCGGACGGTTCCCGTTGACGTCTGAAGGCGAGCGTCCGCAATATAAAGACGAGCGTTATCGGGAGAACATACATCAAAATGGCATAGGCAACCCAGCGGAGCGTGGTGTAATCAAAATGCGCCAGCGGTTTGTCGGGAAACAGGAAAGCATTGTGCAGGGACACCGAAATCTCTCGACCCAACATGACCCCGACAGCGGTGGCGGCTGTGAAAATCAGGACATATTTATAGGTGTGCTGCAGCGGGGTGTTGTGGACGTTGCCGCCGAGTCGCTTTACGGTCGCCCATATTTCATCCTCGCTTGCACTGCCGAAGACGACAAGAGAGGCGAGTAAGCGGCTGAGCAGGCCGGTCAGGTGGTCCAACTCCTTTATCAAGTTTACCGTTTTGGTATAGTGAGGTTCCCCATCTTTCCAGACGGCAACTTTTTCCGACATGGCATTGTAGGAAATGCAGATTTCCCCCCATTTCAGCGACGGTTCGGCGAATAAGCGGCGAAAGGAAGATTGGTTGGCGTAACTTTGTATTTGGTCGAAAAGAAGGCAATTGTGGGCCCATTTATACTCGACTGTGGCGCTGGATTTTTCGAAATCACCGGAGTCGATACTCGATACCAGCAGGCGATTGCCGATTTTTTCTTTTAGGTTATCGTCGACTGCCGATAACCTCGATTTTACTAAAGCATTATAGACTTCAGCCGCTTTTGTCGGTATTGCAAAAGCGTCATGGACGCCGTCCCTCAAAATAAGCAAGGGATTGAACTTGCTTTCCCAGGCAATAAGAAAAAGAAACAGTCCGGCGAAAATCAAAGGCATGATCGTGGTTCCGTCCAAACCATATAGGAGATCAACTAATTCCCAAGAGCGTAGATTTTTCACGATGAGCGCCACCAGCGGTTCCAAGGACAGCAACCTCGAAGTCAGTAGCCAGTAAAGTGCCGCCATTGACAGGCAATAGGATGCGATGCCCAGCCAATAAATGTTCCTGCGGGTAAAGTATTGGGGAAGCGTCGGTTCAGCACCTAGTTGAATCCGGCGTTTTTGGAAGGATCGATAGGCGAAAAAGAATGCAGTTCCCGTTCCAAGAGACTGCACAGCAAAGTTAATCAATAGTTCGGCAGTCATCGCGCAGATGTTCCTCTGTATTTCGTGGTTTCAAGTTTGGAAAAACTAAATTTCCGCTAGATTGTAACCGCGCTTATCAAAATATTCTGGATGTTTTTTAAGATAGGGCGTACTTGTTAAGGTTCAATCAAACTATAGGCTTGTTTTCCCAATAGCTAACCAAGGTTGTTCATGTTTGGGCTTGGCTAAAGGCCAGCCATAATAATCAAAGACTTCAAGGAAATTTTCCTATTTGGGGTTGTAAACCCAAAATGACTTAAAAGATTTCCAAAAATCCTTGGCTATGTGCGCTAAGGATTGCCAGTTATGTTTTGCTGTTGCTGATGAGGTGGTAGTAAATCTTCCAGAAAAAAGGCGGACAGTTCTGTTCGACCTGTCATCCCGGACTTCCTGTAAACCGCGCGGGCTTGGTCGCGTATGGTGCGCTCGCTTGCATTACGCACATGGGCAATTTCACCATGGCTAAGTCCTTTTAGCATCAGCATCCCAACTTCGGCTTCCGCTCGGGTTAGTTGCCAGGTATCAAACTGTTTTTGAATTTGCATCGACAAGCCGGAGATGAGCTCGCGGTTTGTTTCACGCCATTGTTGCGCTTGTTGATGTGCCAACGCCAAATCTTGCTTGAGCAAATGGATTTTAGATTGCGTCAATTGAAAATAAAACCGCCCAAAATACACAACACCCACTAATGAAAGTATCAGGATCAGCACTTCTATTAGCAAATGCCTTAAGGCGACGCCTTCTTGGTAATCGTTGGCGATATCCAGCGTAATCAACACTAATATAATCGCACTGAGCATAGTGGCCCATTGACTAAACCGCTTGTTGTCCCTAGTAAGTTGATCGTCATTAATTAATTTCATAATTAGTTGCCTTTACGTCGGATGACGGATGCGAAAGGAGTCATTTTAACGCACTATAGGCTTCGCTTAATCTGTATCCGACAACTGACGAGGAATAAACATCATGGCAAATAAACAACTGACTGTTAAAGTATGGGATCCATTGGTCCGTATTGGGCATTGGACTTTAGTGATTGCATTTTTTACGGCTTATTTTACTGAAGACGATTTTATGGCCCAACATATTTGGG
>NZ_AYLO01000167.1 GCF_000496735.2 Methyloglobulus morosus KoM1 | reverse complement strand
GGCGAAATTCCAGCGGCCAAACCAGGGAAATGTTGGGTGTTCATCGAAGACGATTTGATTAATTGGCTGCGCAGCCTCTACAATACTGGTGGGGATGCAAGGCAAGGATGTCAGGCATTATGCTCTTTAAAAGAAAAGACTCGAAGTTCTGGTGGTATAAATACACAGCCCCAGACGGCAAAGTTGTACGCCAATCTACTGGGACTACCGACAAACGACGGGCTCAAGAACTTGCGGACACCTGCAAAGCCGGGGCGTGGCGGGTATCCAAGCTGAAGGAAAAACCACGCTATATTTGGCAAGATGCCGTTGTAAAGTGGCTACAAGAATCGCAAAAACGAACGATTAAGGAGGATCAGGCTAATTTTCGGTGGTTGGACGCTTATCTGGGACATAAAGTGTTGGCAGAGATAGATCAGACAGACATCGACCGAATTATTACTGCCAAATTGAACCAAGGTGTAAGCTATGCAAGGGTTAATCGTATTACCGCTTTGGTTTCTGCGGTGTTGCATAAAGCGCGGAATTATTGGGGATGGATTGATTACATCCCGCCCATACGCAAGTTTGCAGAACCCAAAAAGCGCATTCGGTGGTTAACCCCAGATGAGGCAGCTAAGTTATTAGCAGAACTACCGCCCCACCTTGAAGCGATGGCGCGTTTTAGCCTACTGACCGGGTTACGTGAATCGAATGTCACTAAACTCGAATGGAATCAGATCGATCTACAGCGACAAGTTGCCTGGATACATCCTGACCAGGCAAAAGCTGGAAAGGGGATTGGCATACCTTTATATGATGAAGTCATGCACATAATAAGGTCACAGTTTGGCAACAATCCGCGCTATGTGTTCGTGTATAAGGGAAAGCCGGTTTTAAGAGCCAATAATCATGCTTGGACGAAAGCGTTGGCCAGAGCCGATATTGCTGATTTTCGCTGGCATGATTTGCGCCATACCTGGGCAAGCTGGCACGTCCAGGCGGGAACGCCGTTGAATGAGCTTCAAGAATTGGGCGGATGGTCAGACTATAAGATGGTCTTGCGCTACGCTCATTTGGCACCAGAACATTTGGCCCGCTATGCGGCGAATGTGGTCACGGCAACCGATAGCTAAGTAAATAGCTTATGGTAAGCACTTGATTTAATGGGGTGAACGACGGGGCTCGAACCCGCGACAACAGGAATCACAATCCTGGACTCTACCAACTGAGCTACGCTCACCATAGGAAAAAATCGATAAGGGGTGGCACGCTTGGCAGGACTCGAACCTGCGACCCTCGGCTTAGAAGGCCGATGCTCTATCCAGCTGAGCTACAAGCGCAAAGCTGGTCGGGGTAGAGGGATTCGAACCCCCGACATCCTGCTCCCAAAGCAGGCGCGCTACCAGACTGCGCTATACCCCGACAATCCCTTTAAAGATTGCTAGCCATTACAATGCTGTTGCGTTTGCCAACCGCCCTTAAAGAGCAGCGTATGATAGCGGTGGGGCGGTTAGTCGTCAATTGTTTTTTCTGAATAGTGGTAAAGGAACGATTAAAGCCTTGTCTTGACAATCTGATAAACAGTGTCCACAAGGTGTTCAATATTTTTTGTTGCCTGTTCCAGTTCTGCCAATTTGGTTTCAACAAAAGCCTTATCTTTTAGGCTAGCCACATTGATGTAGACATTCAATGCAGAACTTTTGAGTCCGCCATAAGCCGCCATGACCGCTGCTCCAGCATCGCTGACTGCACCAGGGTTACCTAACTCTGCAGCGATTTTGCTTAATCGGATGACCTCAGCGCAGGCCTGGACACATTGCAATGGAACTTCGGTAGCGTCTTTTAAGACATCCTGGATAGCGGCGCTACGTGTTGCTTTTTCGTCGTCGGATTCTTTGGGTAAAGCGTATTGGGACATCAGTTGATTAAATACGTCGATGTCGGCTTTGATAAGGTCGGTCAGTTGGGCGCGTAAGGTTTCGGCTTGTTCAAGGACATCTTGCATTTCAGTTTCGACTTCGGCGAATTTGGGTTTGC
The DNA here is from genome assembly GCF_000496735.2 of Methyloglobulus morosus KoM1. Classification (GTDB taxonomy): domain Bacteria; phylum Pseudomonadota; class Gammaproteobacteria; order Methylococcales; family Methylomonadaceae; genus Methyloglobulus; species Methyloglobulus morosus. Next base: position 2,792 of record NZ_AYLO01000167.1, on the reverse strand, counting down.
CGATGGTCAGGTTACAGACCATGCTGACCAAGGCTGCGCCTTGTGCGCCCATTAATGCCGCCGCGCTGCCACCGCCGGGCGTGGCGGACTTGCTGGCGAGATCAGTTAAGAATTGTTGGATGGATTGGTTTTTGATTTCGGTCATTCGGTATTTTTACTGGACTGTGGTGAAATTGAATCTATTTATTGGGTCAACTTAGATGAAGCTATGAATGATGTAGACATTATCGCGTCAGCGATTATGTGACATTAAATTATACAAAATAGTCAGGTAGTGTTAATGCACAACCTGACCTACCTACTTGCATTTTCAAATGCGGTGTTCAACTTAATCCTTCTAGTTGTCTAAAGTCATTAAATTATGCCGTTCGCGGTGAGCTTGTCGAACCATGAACACAACTATGATGAGCTTGCCCTTAGACTATGCTCAGGACGACCCGTTATTTTATGCGTTACTCCCGCCGCCAACTGGTCGTGCCGTCTGGCCTGTCTTCCAAGATGATGCCTTGTTGTTTAAGTTCGTCGCGGATTTGGTCGGCCAAAGCCCAGTTTTTGGATCTTTTGGCATCAAGTCGAATTTGTTTTAACTTTTCTATTTCATAAAAGGGTAAATCCTTAGGAACTTTGCTAATATCTTTTGCCAACTCATTCCAATCTTCATCGGTCATTTCATAAGAACTTTCTAACCGATCATTTCGTCCAAACCAACTATTAGAATCCAATTGCAATATTCCTAGCAAATCACCTAAATTTCTCAATGTACTTGCTAATTCAATGATATTTTGCGATTTATTAGTTTTTGCAATATTTAATTCAGTGGCTAGGTCAAATAAAACAGAAATAGCTACCGGCGTATTAAAATCATCATTCATCGCCTCATTAAATCGCTCTTGATATTCAACTATCTGTTCACTATCTTCTAGAAACAATACATCATCCAAAGCAGTATAAAGTCGCTCTAAAGCTGTCTTGGCTTCATTTAATTGCTGATCGGAATAATTTAATGGGCTGCGATAGTGGCTTTGCAGGATAAAAAACCGGATAACCTCTGGCTTATATTTCACCCTAACGTCTTTTAATGTAAAAAAATTCCCCAACGACTTCGACATCTTTTCATTGTCTACGCGCACGAAACCGTTGTGCATCCAAACATTGACAAAGGTTTCCCCGGTCGCGCCTTCGGATTGGGCGATTTCGTTTTCGTGGTGAGGGAACTGCAAATCCATGCCGCCGCCATGGATGTCGAAATGGTTGCCCAAGCAGCAGGTGGACATGGCGGAACATTCGATATGCCAGCCGGGGCGGCCTTGTCCCCAAGGTGAATTCCAGGACGGTTCGCCGGGTTTTGCCATTTTCCAGAGCACGAAATCCAATGGGTCTTGTTTGGCTTGGTCGACATCCACCCGTTCGCCCGCTTGCAAGTCGGCTAGGTTTTTGCCCGACAGTTTGCCATAAGAGGTGAACTTGCTGACCGAGTAGAACACGTCACCGTTAGTCCCTACGTAGGCCAGCCCTTTGTTGATCAGGGTGGCTATCATGGCGATAATCGCGGGTATGGATTGGGTTGCCTTGGGCTCAACATCGGGCGGCAAGACGGACAATGCCCTTTCATCTTCATGCATGGCATCAATGAAACGCTGCGTTAACGCAGTGAACTCTTCACCGTTCTCATTTGCCCGGTTGATGATCTTGTCGTCGATGTCAGTGATGTTGCGGACATAAGTCAGCTCGTAACCTTTATGGCGAAAATACCGCGCGACGGTATCGAACACGACCATGACGCGGGCGTGGCCAATGTGGCAGTAATCGTAGACGGTCATGCCGCACACGTACATCCCGATCTTCCCTGGCACACGGGGTTGGAATACTTCTTTTTTACGGGTTAAGGTATTGTATATTTTCAAGGGTAAGTCTCGGTAACGTCCGATAAGTTTAAGGCCTAATGGGAATGCAATTTAGGATGGCGGTGAAATCTACCAAGATTAACGCTTCTCTTTCAAGTTAAAAACACCTAGAATTTCGCCTTTTATTCAGCACAGGAAAAAAGAAATGCGTACCCTGATACTGTCTGTCCTGTTGTGCCTGAGCGCAACATTAACATTTGCAACGGAAAATAAAATGACCGCACCTTCATCTAGTTCATCCAATAAAGTAAAATTGACAACCTCACTCGGCGAGATAATTGTACAACTGAACACCGAGAAAGCACCGGTTTCTTCCGCTAATTTTTTGACTTACGTGAATGAAGGCTTTTATAACGGCACTGTTTTTCACCGAGTTATCAAAGGTTTTATGGCGCAAGGCGGCGGTTTTGACACGGCGTTCAAACAAAAAGCTGTTCACGACCCCATCAAAAATGAAGCCGACAATGGTTTGGCCAATAAGCGCGGCACGTTGGCAATGGCAAGGACGAACGATCCGAATTCGGCAACGGCGCAGTTTTTCATTAATTATAAAGACAATGCATTCCTTGACCATAGCAGCCCAACGCCTAGCGGTTGGGGTTATGCGGTGTTCGGTGAAGTGGTCGAAGGCATGGACGTGGTCGATAAGATGGCTGAGCAACCAACCGGGAATAGGGCAGGGCATCAAGATGTACCGAAAACGGATATTGTTATCGAGAAAGCGGAAGTTATTAAATAAGGCTAAAGGCGCAAGGCCAAAGGCGAAAAACAGCGTACACTTTTAGCCTTTAGCCTTTAGCCTTTAGCCTTTAGCCTTTAGCCTTTAGCCTTTAGCCTTTAGCCTTTAGCCTTTAGCCTTTAGCCTTTAGCCTTTAGCCTTTAGCCTTT
>NZ_AYLO01000166.1 GCF_000496735.2 Methyloglobulus morosus KoM1 | reverse complement strand
TATAGGGCGATTTCAGTACGGACATTGAAAATACCCATTTCAGTGGTGTCCATGACCTCCTCTCCATCCATGATGCCTTCCACCACCGTAATTTCCATTGGACTGGTAGCCATTATAACCTCCAGAGTACCCATAAGGAGGGTATACGGCGCAGCCTTGTAGGATAAGGGCAAAGGCCAAAAAAGACACTAAGACAATCATTTTTTTCATTTTCAGCTCCAGTAAGTGAAACATTATTGAGACTACGGGCTCAACATTTAAGATTCAAATGTCTTAAAGTTAAACCAATTTTAGCCCTCGTCAATGAATGCAGGCTTAATGGTATTATTTTTACAGAGAGGAATAGAAAATCTATTTTTGACGATCTGACAGGCTTGAATTGAAATCTTCAATAGTCAGCTCATCGCCGTATATTACGAATGCTAAAGCATGGCTAATGTCAGCTTTGAGACAGCGGGTAGTTTCCAGAGCTTGGTTATAGATATTGAATAAATGATGTCATTTTGCACTAAATTTGATGTGTACCCTGCAGGTTGTTCAGAAGCTTACTCTCCACATGTATACCTGATGACGGGAAATATTTTATAAACCATAATGGGCGGAAAAAATCGAAACAAGGATTGATAGCCTGTTTCAATCCCCCGCCCAATTACTGCCCAACCGGCGAACCCTCATGGGCAAACCACCGACGGGCTTGACGGTCACCACCATTTCCATTTCCGGAAGGTTGTCGTCGGACAATTGGAAATCGTATTTTTGCAGCAACATGGCCAACAATAGCTGCCCTTCGACCAGGGCAAAATGGGTGCCTGCACAATACCGGTGGCCTATCCCGAATGGCATATAGGCTTTGTTCCGTTTGTCTGCTGCCAAAAAGCGGCTGGGATCAAAGGCCTCGGACTGCCCCCAGAAGTCGGCATGATGATGCATGTTGTAAATACAGAAAACCGCAATACCGCCCGCTTTTAACGAGCACCCTTGCAATTGGGTGTCCTTGGCGACTTTTCGCAGAGTGATGCCGACCGGCGGACGAATGCGCAACGATTCTTCCAATACCGCCTTCGTGTAGGTAAGCCGGTCTAAATCATTGACACCCGGCGTTTTGCCGCCCAGTGTTTTGTCCAGTTCGTCTTTTAAACGCGACAGGGGCTCAGGGTTTCTGGCCAATAGGGCCAATGTCCAGGTGAGTGCGGTAGCGGTCGTTTCATGGCCGGCGCTGAAAATCGTCAGCACTTCATCGCGGATTTGCCTGTCCCCCATTTTTTCGCCGGTATCGGGATCTTCGGCGTCCAGGAGCATTTGCAGCAGGTCATTATTACCAGCGGAATTGGCACGCCTTTGCGCGATAATGCCGTAAATGAGCTCGTCGAGCAACCGACGCGCCCGCATAAAGCGCCGATTGCCAGGGGTCGGAATGAATAGGGGCGGCCGTAATGGGTTCATGGCCGTTTGGGCTGCGAAGCGCAGGCCCGTTTCCAAAGCCGGTGCAATCTGTTCGATTTGCTCGAGCACACTCGTGCCGAACATGGTTTGCGTGATCACCTCAACAGTAAGGCGCAGCATTTCATCGGCAATATTCACAGTTGCGTCGGGCGGCAATTCATCCCATTTTGCCATTAGCTTTTGGCAGGCAGAGGCCATTGTCGGCAACATCGTGTAAACGTTGCTGCGGTGAAACACCGGTTGTATCAACTTGCGCTGTTTGCGCCATAAATCGCCGCTGCTCGTGACCAGTCCCTGCCCAAGGATCAATGCCAGGCCATTCGGTTTATTGGGGTCATATATTTTGACGAAATCCTCTTGCTGCTGGGTTAAGGCCAGTTCTGCCAAATCAGGATGGCTGATCAGATAAAATTCCTTAGGCCCAAGCTTGAAGCACATTAAGTCCCCATATGTGCGTTGCCAAGCAATCATGCAAGCTAGCGGATTACGCTTGAATTCCGCCAGATTGCCTAATAAAAAATGGCTTGGGGGGCCGGGGATTTGATTGGAAGCTTGCATGTAAAGGCAGGGTGCGAAATCGGCAGTCTGGTAAAAAAACAGCTAGGGTTTTACATTAAACTTATACGGCCTGGGTTGATATATCGAGCCATTTTGCGCCATAAGCCAAGCAATAACAAGAGCCACGTACCCAGGCTTATTATGGGGGCAAAGTCGTCATGCCTAGCCTTTTTGAGACCTGGCCTAAGGTATTAGATTGTGAGTTATCCGCAAGTTACCCGTAGTTATGAGGTATGACAGTAAAGCTAAGAAACAGGCTGCATCAGTCATAGGACGCCTGTTTTCCCGACACCACTCAGCTTTTATCCTAGTACTACTTCCCTTCCGGATCGTCCTCGTTGCCGGGAGACGGTTCGTCAGGTTTATTATCGATTTCGCCCAACTTCATCATGAAATACAGACAGGATACGACGGCAATCACCATCACTGCTTCAAACACTAAACGCAACATGTTGCCCTCCAGTCGCAAAGATAATACGGTCAGTCGGTTAGGAATCTTGACCTTAAGTGACTTGTAGGCTCATTCTGACAGTGTGTCAATATCTTTACCGGGAAACCGCAATAAAGCGGTCCAGCCTAGCAAAAGTCAGTTTAACTTCTAGGTGAACAAAGCGGCTTTTTTAATTTTAAGTCGTGTTTTAGGATTGGTGTTTGCGGTTTTTACGGGTTCGATACGGAAAGAGCCCAGGTTAGTCTCGCAAGTTTGGCCTTTGATACCTAACTTAGGGTCCATGACGGCTGCTAAGGGCCATCACATTGAAATTGAAGGTAATTTATTGGTTTAATTCATAAATGAAGACTAACCCAGCACAACGACCAATATGCCGCTTTACGGGTTATGAGCCGAAAACTTGCATTATTCCGAAGCTCCCCTAAGCTTGAGTTGCATGCTGTAAAAAATAATCGTACCACCTTGCCGCAAACCAGCATTCCCAGCCACTTTGGGATCATCCTGGTTAGGCTTTGCATATTTTGGATTGGGGATTAGATTTGCCAATGTTGAAGACCATAACCACAAGCATCAGCCTCTCCGACTTGTTTGAGGGTGACCTGCAGTTGACTTCCCCACCCAACCTCTTTTTCGAGCTGAAAAGTGTGCTTGAGGACCCCAGCAAATCCCTGTCCGACGCCGGCAATGTGATCGCCAATGACCCAGCCCTGACCATGAGATTGTTGAAATTGGTCAACAGCGCCTATTTCGGCTTTCCTGGCCGCATTGCCACGGTCACCCACGCCATTTCCATGGTCGGTTCCAGGGAACTTCAAAACCTCGTCCTGGCAACGCTGGTCATCAACAAATTTTCGGCACAATCGGACGGCATGATGACGATGCATGACTTTTGGGCGATGGGCTTACGCAGCGCATTAATGGCAAAAGCGTTGGCACTGGCTTTACCCGGCCAAATCAAGGAAGACATGGAATCGGTCTTTATTTGCGGATTGCTGCATGACATCGGAAAGCTGGTCTTTTATCGCCGTATCCCGGAAATAGCCCTGCAAGTCGGGTTGCTGGCCGAACAAACCGGGGAATCAGAGACCGATATCGAGCAAAAAACTCTCGGCTTTGACCACTACGATGCAGGGGCGGAACTAGCTCGGTTATGGCATTTGCCCGCCATCATTTCAGAAACTATCGGCCAACACTGTAGACCCGACCGTTCCAGCCCCTACTACCTTGTCGCCGACCTGGCCCGGTCGGCCAACCTGGCCAGCAAAATGGACTTGTCGGAGGATGCTTTCGACTCCAACAGATGGGGTATCTCCGATGACGACTTGAGCGTAATAATCGATAACGTACAAGACCAATTTGATGAATTGTTCTCGATTTTTTATCCCATATTGTGATTCTTTCTTAATGATTAAGGCTTCTTGCCGAAACATTAAGCGCCGACTGCATTTCCGACCCCAAAAATTTCAAGCTAACTTCCAGCAACAAGGTGGCTAAATCAGCTTATACGACCTTTAGGCTTTCATCATCGTAGATCCGCCGCTTCTTCCAAGCAACAAACATTCCGTCGTTGAACGGCAGGTCGTTGTCAATTGCGTATTCGTAACAACTTCTAAATAACCGGGCGGTGCGGAAGGTATGCAGATCATCGTCGGCGGTCACACTTGCCACATTGCCGACCTGGAAGGTCTTGTTCCTGGATTTGCCGTTGTCCACCCAAAACACGGTGTAACACAGGTAGCTCTTGTCTTTGCGGAGATCGTACTTGATAGTTCTGGACACCCCGGTAACGCCTGTGGTGGTTTTGTTTTTGGGCGGTTTTAAGAAGCGGGTCTTGCTGCCCTTCAGCGCGACCAGCATTTGGTCGCGCCAGGCGATGGCGGCCTTTAGCGACTTAGTTTTGCCGCCCCACAGCTTATGGGAAAAATAGCGGCTGCTTTCTTTGCCACGCCTCACGATGCGGACCTGATAACCGAACTTGTCGGGTTCGGTGATGTGCTTATTTTTCATCCTGTAGTCTCGAATAGGGTTACAACTGGAACTATCTCTTCTCCGCCCAGTGGGTTGGCGAAGGGTCTAGTCACTGGCTTGAGGTTTTGGCCTTTGAGAAAGTCTATGCCCAAAATACTGGCAGGGATATAAGTACGAATACCTAGCCCCCGCGTTCAGGCGGTTGGCGGCTTTATATCGGCGCACACGCTCATAAATAACAAAAAAGGGTACTGAAAAATTGACGGGAAAGCAGAGCTTAGGCTTAGAGGATGTTTCTGATAATCGGCATCGACGCTTTCCAGACGGCTAATGCAAGACGACAGGTAACTTCACATTCCATAACATTGCATTTCGGGGATGTTAATCATTAGAGCTTTAAATAAAGTGCTTGGTGACCAAGAAGACAGTCTTAAGCCAGGTTGGCAACCCAGGACGGCTTAATCTTAATGAAGTTATACACCGGCTTGTTGGTAGCCTTGGTTGAATATGCACTGAAATCAATTATGATGCCCCAGTAAGTATTCATACGCATATACAACTGTTGTGGATTGTTTAACATGTCCATGCCGTGTTGGACGGTACGTAATTAACTTATGGGTGATGTTTTGTGGTGTTCCTGATGTCGTTTGTGGGAAATTTAAGGCGTAGGATTCACCGTCCGGTTAGAAGCGGGCAGGCTGAAGCCGGCCAAGCTATTGGCACCAGGGCAACTGGATTGCCTGAAAGCCAATAAAAAGCACTTCGTGAAAGAATTGGAATTGGAGATTAAGACGGGTGTCCATCTGGAATGAAAAATCCGGTGCCAAGGAAAAACTGAACAAGCCTTTATCTGCCTGTCTTTTGCATTTGTTAAGGCATCAACAGTCTCCTATCACTAACTTGACGGGCTGCTCATGGGGGTTCGGCTGTCCGCAGTTGGCCGATCTTCCCAAAATGGTTGATATGAGCCACAGTCCGGTTTAGAGAAGGAAACTCAAAAGCTCTTTATTATTGTATAATATTGATTTTATTTGAAATATTTGCTCGTATTGTTTTCATTTAACAGATAACCTCTGATACTGACTTAACAGACAACTGCTACCCTGTTTTACCAGTCTTTGTTAGGGTGCTGATTTTTTAACTGAAGATTGCATCTTTTGTTCAACACAAGGTGCAACATCTTCATAGGCAACGCTAGCTTCATGGGCGATATTGCAAATAAAGGCTTCCTTTTGATGAGCAACTGTTTGGAGTCCGGCCAAAGTCCTTTGAACGTAAACAAAATTATGGGCAACCTCCTGATAGCCAACATAGGATGCTTTTTCGAATTCCCTAATATTCAGGTGTGTCTCCACCTTATCCAGTGATTCGCGCAGCGCATCCAGTGCCATAGCAACCCCGACCGTTTCCATTATCATATTATCGTCAAACCTTTCGATCTCGGCGGCTTTACCGTCAAGTATCGAGAAGACTTTTTGCAGGTCGATTTCTTTAGCCATTGTTACTAGGCGCCCATTATTTTCCTAATATCTTTCACCAACAGGTGGAGATGGTAAGGGTCAGTCGGAGAGGGCAGAAAATTGAAATGCTCGTAAAACGCTTTGGCCTTGTCATCCTTGGCATGTACTAGAAAAGCCCTGATACCTGCAATATCAGCAGCTTGGACAGTGCGTTGCATTGCATTCCTTAATAAACCAGCACCCACGCCTTTCCCTTGCCAAGCAAGATCAGTGGCAAGACGGGCCAATAACATCACAGGCACGGCATTTCGGGACAGCCCTTTGACAAGGCGATCCGATGCCTCTTCATAGGCGACATGACCCACAACGAGCGTGTAGTACCCAATGATTTCTTTGCCACTACCGCCAACATAAGTTTGTGCCCCATCAGCGCGTTGGCTCATTAAAGCGTATCGCTTTAAATATCGGTTTAGGCTGTCTTGTCCACAATCAAATGCGTCAGTCTGGTGCGTCTGTTGTAGTTTTTCTATGTGGCAACGATTTTTGTGTTCCGTGGTCAATCGAAAATACCCGGCTCGCGCATTAACCGTTCAAGCCTGGGCAAAGGCCGGGGCTGCGCTTCAAGGGCAGCCTGGAAAGCTGCCCATTGATCAGCATCCAGGCTAAAATAGCGGCGATCAGCCAGCACTTCATCGGCTGCACCCAACGCGCTTTCGAGAACGAATTCGCTGACCGATTTATGGCGTAAAGTAGCCGCCGCCTGTAGTGCTTCCTTGGCTTCTGGATGGATTCTGAGATCTATTCGATCTGTGCGTTTGTTCGTTATCATGATAATTTCTCCTTACCACGTAAGACTAACACAACTGTACACACAAAGCCAGTACGTTCCTATATTTTTACATCATCCAACTTTAGGGCGACTAAACAACCCGCAAGTGACCGAGAAAGAATTCGATCACTTGCGATTATAGAAAAATCAAACTTCTGTCAGTTCCGCCATCTCCAAAGCATCATCGACTTCGATACCCAAGTACCGCACTGTACTTTCCAGTTTGGTATGTCCTAGGAGAAGCTGCACCGCCCTTAAGTTCTTTGTCCGGCGGTAAATTAAGGAGGCTTAGTCCTACGGAATGAATGTGTCCCGTAGTCGGTAGGGTTTAAACCTGAAATGGTTTAATTAAACGGTATTGTTAAGTTAGTATAGCATTTGCTACACTTACCCAATTTGTAGGGGTAAAGGCTAATATGAATTGTCCAAAATGTGGTTCGACCGATTGCGGCAAAGATGGC
>NZ_AYLO01000165.1 GCF_000496735.2 Methyloglobulus morosus KoM1 | reverse complement strand
CTTTCATTGCCGCTGAGGCTTTTAAAAACTCAACAAAATCATTGAATTCTTGCTTACTGATTTTTTTTTGATAGCCAGGCCAAACTGGTCGTTTTTGATGGATTGTAGCAATAGCTAATTCTGCTAGACCAGTTTCAATATAGGGGCTATCAATGCATAACTCGTCAAGTTTTGACCAATATAGTTTGTCTCCGCCTGAAATGCCAAGCAAGAAGGTTCGGTTTCTGAATATACTTTGTTCTAAAGGATTTTTCTTAAAATAAGAAATGAATAGCTTCAGGTCTTCATAATGGTTATCTTCAATTTGCTTAGGAGGATTTTCATAGTGTGCCAATCTCAACTGGACAGATGCCTTTAAGTCATAAGGGCGGACCCCGGCTGATTCGAGAAATGACTTCGCAAACTTTTTCTGAGATTCGGAACGCCCTACTGCGTACACAGCCAACTTTACAAAGTAAATATCTGGTCGCGATGGTTGTTTTGTGTCATCTTCGAGAGGAAAGTAAGCTTCCTTGGGTGATACATGTTTGTCGCCGCCGTCCGTATTTACCCTAACAATACGCAAATTACTTACATCAGCACAATCGTCGTGAGTATCACAGGCCTCGCCCAATAAAGCATAAAACCGCAGAAGCCAAGCATCATCTTTACCACTTATCCAGGTATTTATTCGATCTGCTTCTTCGTCATCCAGCCAGTTTAAGTTTTCAGTTAGCTCACTCCAACCCCAGTCTTCAATATTGAGGCTTTCAAGAAACCTGTCTTCCCGCTGATTTCGTTGCGGAGGGTTCGCAACCCACATGGGTATTTCATAATTGTCATTAAGCAAAAAGACAAGGTCGTCGTCATTGATGACATCCGATATGGTGACAGGTCCTTTAAAAATGTTTTCAGCCGCAGCATAATGACCTATCTGTTTCATAGGAGTGAGCGCTTCCACCTTGAACGCTTGAATAATAGCCTTGCGAATAGGCTCGTAGAACGGCGCATTGCCTGACAAATTGTCCGCAGGGTTAGGCAACACTGCCAGAAAACTTACCGTCAACATGCCTTGATCGCGGATAGCTGTGAGCGATTCTACGACCAGTTCAGCGATGCGGTCACGTAATTCATGATTAGCCTTGCTGTTTTCTTTACGTACACTGTTGCGCGCTACCGTGGAAGCAAACGGCGCATGAAGATGAAAGCGCAAGTTGGAGGTTTCTGATTCAGCCGGAAAATAAATAGACACTTGTCCATGAGGCAGCGGAACAATTTTCCATGTTGTACCTTCTGTTTTTTTATTCGACTCTTCGACCAAACTGTAAGCAATAGCAACATTGCAAGTTTTAGATTTTCCATCATCGTCGGTAACATCAATAGTTTTCTGGAAATGCAACCAGTGAGAAATCGTTTCATCGCCCCCCGGATGCTTGGTATGAATTTCAATACGTCCACCGTGATGGTCGATACGTTGCAATGAACCCGTCGAACCATCAGGTAACCTATATTCAATTTTTCGGATATGGCTTAAAAACAGGAGGGTGTTGTCACCGAGGTTACGTAATCCGGTTTCAATTTCATTAATCGCGGTATCAGGTGGCTTCTTTGGGTTGTCAAAAGGAAAAATAAAGTTGGTTTTTCGATCAACACTATTGGTATTGTTGACCCCATTGGTTTCAGGTACGACCAAATCATGAATACGAAAATGAAAATCGCCTGAGTGAATTTCCGGTGTATTGGAATAAGCAAACACCGCCTTAAAACCAACGCCAAATTTGCCGATGCTGGTGGGGTCATCACGTTTTGTGCTGTTACCGATGCTGGTTATTGATTCAACATCTTTGATGGTGAATAGGCGTTTGCCGTTGTGTTCAAATTTAACTGACGTATTTGATAAATTGAAAGTGACTTCCGTGGCTTGTGGGTCTTCGGCATTTTGTAATAGTTCGTAAATAAAATGGGCATTGTCGGGGTAAAGTTCGGTAAGTAGTCTTTTAATGCCATCTTCAAAACCTTTATTAGCTCGAATTCCTTCGATGTATTTTTGGCGTTGTTTTTTCAGTTCTTCCAAGTTTTTATTCAATGCGCTTTCTCCACAACCAGAACACCAAACGCCACAGCCTCCGCCAAAATGTCTGCTCGCTTAGTGGCTTGTTCTAACCGTTCAACTTGTTGGTGATAATCCCGGTTTGCCGAGGCCATTTGGGATGTCCTCATGCGTTTAATATTTTCGCTGGGGTTAAGGTCGCGCTGCTCTTCCAGGACGGCTATTCTGGCGGTGTGGGTGGTTTTTAATGAGTCAAGACGAGAACGTGTGTGTTGTTGGACTTGTTCAATATGGGCTGCGCGAGTATCTAACCAAATAGTATAATGAAACCTTTCCAGTGCTTGTTCGTTATCTTGGTTAAAACTTTTGCCCTGTTCTTCTAAAGGTTCGGCGGCTTCTAACAATGTCAACATTTGGCTAACCAGTTCAGGGCAAGCGCATATCGGCTGAAAGGTAAAATCTTCTTTTAAGCCCAATTTTTGCCAGCGGTAAATGGCGTAAGGATGTTGCCCAATGGGTAATGTTGTGCTGTATATTATGAAGTTACATTCCAGCGGTGTTGCGGGTTCAACTGAATGCGCCGCTTGTTGGGCGAGTGGGTGGGCCGGGGTAATGAAGGGCAAATCACGGCGTTCTTCTGCACTTTCCTGGTTAAAGGTTAGCTCAAGATAAGGGCTATCACCCTTCAACCAGCGTGACCAAGATTGTGCTGTTTCTCCTGTGAAATTATGTTTTTTAAAGTCTTCAAACACTTTATTGCGTATTTCTTGCCCCAACTGCAACGTAGTTGTATCTTTAGTACCGAATGATGCAGGGATATTCGTAACGCCTAAGGCTGTTAGGTAGCGTTTGATCAGGTTGGCAAGCATAGCGGAAGTTAGCCAAAAACTTTCAGCTTGTTTAACCATGTCTTCATCCCGTTTGGGTTGGCTAAGACCGAATAACTTTGCTTGGTCTTCTTCCAATTTGGCTTGCTCTTGGATAACCCTAATTTCGTTGTCGGCTATTTGCTGAAGTCGTTGTTCTCGTTCTTCAACGCTAAGCTCGAAGTTTTCAGCGATTTCTCTGATTTCGCTAGTTAATTTACCCAGTATTTCTTCACTGCCGCCCAAGGATTGTTGAAATACACCTATCCGTAACAAGCAGCGTTCGTAAATATCGGCCTCTATTGTGCCGGGCGTTATGAAGTTGTAGATCACAACGGTTTCACTTTTTTGTCCATAGCGGTCGATACGGCCTATGCGTTGCTCAACGCGCATCGGATTCCAAGGCAGATCGTAGTTCATCATGCCGTCGCAGAATTGGTAATCCAAACCTTCGCAGCCGACTTCCGATGATAACAATACGTCGATTGCTTTGGCGTCTTGTTTAGGTAAACTGAAGCGATTTCGTAAATCACGGCGTTCGTCGTCTGGTATGTCGCCGTGAACCAAGCCGAAGCGTGTTGGTTCGTCTTTAAGGTTTTTAATGAGATATGCAAGGGTATGACGAAAACTGCTGAACACGAGCAGCTTGTTGTTAGCGAGCTTCTGCTTATCCCGAATGATTTTGAGAAAAGCATCCAGTTTTGGGTCAGGGCCACTAATGGCTTGAGCCTGACGGATTAAGGAATCAACATCAGATCGGAATTCGGTAATTGTTGCACTGATTTCATCTGGGTTAATGTCTTCATCAAGCTCACTTGATTCCAATTGTGTTAAATGCCTATGCAGCATTGATTCCAAAAATGGAGCCAGGCCAAATACACAACTGGCAACTTGCCGTCTTAGCATAGAAAGCATAAACTTGAGGTTTTGATGACCATGCCTGTGCGCAAGCATTCGTGCAATTAATTCAATTAAGTTCGTATGTAAAGCCGCTTGTTCTGGGGTAAATTCAACCGTTACAGTTTCCGGTTTACGGATCGTAAAATTGCCGATGTCACGACGTCGGGTGCGGTTAATGAACGACGAGAAAGTATACAGTTCTTCCAGTTGACGGATAAGCTTAAGACGGGTTTCAGGGCTTTCATCGTCGCTGTTCAACACGTCATAAACACTCCAAAATTTGGGATCATTTGCCAATACGCCTAAACCCCAAGAACTTAAGCAAGCATCATCCAACGCATTTTTTGCAAGCTGTTTCCATTCGGGCTTTGCCCCACGAGCGGCTTCAATAGCTTTATTTATGTCTGGGTTGGGTTCTGCCATTTGATTAAAATCTTGGCGGCTCGTAATGACATCTGGGCGTAGTAAATGCAATAAGGTGTACAAGTCCTTACTGCCCAGTTGAATCGGTGTGGCCGATAGCAGCAATACGGCTTCGGCATTTTGGCAAAAATAGCTGACAACTCGGTGCGCCCAGGTATCTGTATTACGAACGGCATGGGCTTCATCGACAATGACGAGATCGAAAGCAGGTGGTGGATCAAGATCGAGTAGACCCAGTTGTTTCTTACGGCCTTGTTGCTTACCCATTAACATTTCTTCGCCAAAAAGCGAATAAGGGATGATTGATCGGCCATATTTTTGTGGCCAAACACCGTCCAGCCGGGTTTCTTCAATACAATACTGTAAAGACTTGCTGTCTAACTGTTCAAACCGTTCATCAAAACGTTTCATCTCATTGAGCCATTTGCGTTCAGCGACTAAAGCCTTTGGGCAAATGATTAATACAGATTTAATCTCGCTCCTGGCTTGGAGTTCTTTTAATATCAGCCCGGCTTCAATGGTTTTACCTACCCCAACTTCATCGGCAATCAGCAATCTAGGGCGGTCAGACTGGATCAGCTTAAGTACCGGACGAAATTGGTAGGGCACAAAGTTAATCCGTGATGCCCGTAAGGAATATAAATGGGAGGTGCTGGGATGGCGAAGTTGCAGGGCAGTCATTGCAGCATGTAAATCGTCAGGCGATATCTGTTTTCTTTGCTCTGGGGCTTCTGCCAATTCCAACTGGGATTCGTAATAGGTTGCCGTGGAACCATCATGGAAAACGGTATAACGGTTTTCCGGTTGGTTAGGCGAAAACGAGATCACCGCACCTGTTTTGGCGGGTTGGGCTTTTAACCGGACAATGTCACCGGTTTTGAATAGGGTTCCTGAATCTACAATTTTTGGTTGAGCTTGAGGTATCGTGCTTTTGCCTTCATTCAGTTCATTGAGAAGCGTTTTCTTGGCATCCCTCAAAGCATTCAAAGAGACTTGATTTGCACCGAACGCTTGCAACAATCGTTCAATGGTGTCCAAATCGCGGTATTGCGTTTCTTTATCCAGTCCACCTGCTGGGGCATGTGCCCAGCGGTTGCGAATAGTTTGGGCTTCTTTCAGCCAATTCCGGGCGGATTTATCAAGATTGAGGTGCTGGGAAAGTTCATACCAGTTTTGGTCTACCACGCGGAGTAATGCGGCAAGGTCGAGTTGATCGAGCGCAGTGAGATTTTTTTGCTTTGCGAGCGTCCGTTGCTGGAAGGTCAACTTATCAACGACCAATGTTTCCCACCCGTCAGTGGAAATATTTGGCAGCGAATCCTTTAAGGCATTGATAAGTTGGTTGGTCAGGGTGTTAAAAATTGCCGTATCCATAGCTTGCTCGATTGTAGAACACGTTCAAATTAAGCACAGGCAACATACCTTGCATGAAAAATCATTCTGGAATAGTAGCTTAGTAGATAAATATATTCAATATGTTAGGTAGAGCGACGCGAAACGACTCCAAAAGTATTGGTGGCATGAGATCTCAGTTGCTTAAAGGTTTGTTAGAGAATGAATAATAGGCCGTTGACATTAGAATCGCCGTTATATAATCCATTAAAAATGGGGTTCTTTCCCTTTTTTGAAAACCAACTCCCAAAGCTATCAATATTAAATCTTAGTGCTGCCGATTTTTATGTAGCAAAGACTAAATA
>NZ_AYLO01000164.1 GCF_000496735.2 Methyloglobulus morosus KoM1 | reverse complement strand
CCGTATTATAGATTCGGCCTTTTAATGCCTGAACCGTTCGTGCTGAGCCCTTCGACTAAGCTCAGGAGAGCCTTGTCGAAGCACATACCGCCTTTCGACAGGCGAACGAAAACTTAATACTTCACAAGGCCGAATCTATAATCGCACAAACTTGTACAATTAGAAACTTAACCTAACATTAAAAGCTTTAAAGAGGGGAAACCGTATGATAAAGCAACTTTTTGTATTGGTCGGGATTGCTGTTATTGCATCATTGCCCTGTTTAGCCAAAACCGTACCCAGCGACGGCTTAAAAGTGGTTATTATCCGGCACGGGGAGAAACCGGAAACGGGGGACAACCTGTCATGTCAGGGGGAAAACCGGGCCCTACAAATCCCGGAGGTCATCAAGCAGAAATACGGTATCCCTAACTTTTCTTATGTGCCTACACTGAGTTTGGGTAGTTCGACAAGTCACGCCAGGATGTTCCAGACGATTACCCCATTTGCCATTAAATATAATTTGACGGTCAATAGCTCATACGGTGAAAAGGATACGTCCAAAGCCGCTGCTGATGTCATGAAAAAAACCGGTATGGTGCTAATGGTATGGGAGCACAGTAATATCCAGGCGCTTGCCACAAGTTTAGGGGCAAAAAATGCGCCGCCCTGGCCCAGTGGTGATGATTTCGATAGCATCTGGGTCGTCACTTACCAGAAAGGTGTAGCCACGCTTACTACTACAGATAGTGAAGGGATTACGCCGTCACCGGACTGCAGTTTTTAAAGCCAACCAAGGGTGGCTATACCGTCTTTGGTGTAAACCATTTCAGATGGCGCTCATCAAGTTTGATGGTGCAAAGGCTTAAACCCAACTCGTGCAGTGGGTTGAGAGCCTTTGCGATTTTAGCTGGAAAATTGAATGGCTATTTGAAAGCCGTCTTGCAACTCGCGCTTCGGCTCTCTAATCGGTTTGACGGGGGACAATTCCACAATCATTTCTTGGACGACATTGCGTTGTGCTTGGGCTTTGGCAATGATTTCCGGCGCAGACAAATGGGCGTTTCCTTCCCGGTTGACCACGTAAGTTAACTTATCGACCCGCCAATCCCCCCGGTAACCGTAATCGGCCCGCCAATAAAAAGGCTGGGAAAAATAACCGAAGCTATTGGCATAATAAGCGCGGACATGGGTCGGATCTTCCCAGGCATCATCACTGCCGCCATGCGGTATCCGGATGGTCATCAGGGCATTGGGTTTGGCAATCCGCCACAGTTCCTGCATTAAAGGCAATGTGTTGTGTATATGTTCCAGCACATGCGACAGTAAAAACTCACCGATGGAATTGTCCTCAAAAGGCAAAGGCTGCGTTGCACAGGCTTCAAGGTCGGCGACGACATCAACGCCGGGCAATGCCATCGAATCCAGGTTGATCCATCCGGGCAAATTATTTCGTCCGCAGCCCAAGTTAATACGTTTTTCCGCGTCATTTCGTAGCCTTACGGCACTCTCGGTAAGGATCGTTTCCCCGCCGACGGCATCCAAGCTGAATTTCAGGTTTTGGGTGACCAGCCCAACTAGGTTTTCCGGCAATAAACCGTGATCTAACAAGTGCTTGTTTAGGGTTATTGCCTCGTTATGTTTGCCTAGGTAATAACAACAAACGGCACAATTAAGCGGGGTTAGATGGCGGTATATGTCGATTTCAACAAACAAGCGGTCGCTAGTGGGCATTGTGAGGGTGAGCGCCTTGGAGAAATACGAATAAGCTGTCGAATATTGGCCGTTTTGCTGGTAATGCATGGCAATATGAAAGAGCGGCTCTGCACGGTCCGGTTTGTATTCACAAGCGGCCAGGAAGCTGTGCAATACGATCTCCCATGCAAGGCCCAGTCGCCCTTGCAACACGGCAACCTGATGCAGCGAGAACCAGATTTCTTCTTCCCAGCCGCCCATTTCAAGGCGACGTTGATAGTTCTTGAGGGCCAAGCTGTTCTCTCCCGCATCACGGTAGCTTTGTGCAAGGTAGAACACATAGCGGGAATTATCAGGCTCGTCGATTAACCCTTGCTCGAGTAAGGCGGCATCTTTGCGATACGTATTTGGGTCGCGCGCCCTGGCGCCGTCGTGATGGGGCAAGATACGCAGGCCCGGTAAAAAGGCTTCAGTTACATTTTCAGGGCAGGACAAATACTCATGGAGAACGCCGACATACCGCCAGGGCAGGGCGTTTCGGATCAGTTGCCGACGACGATAAGCATGACCCGCATAGTGGATCTCAAGGCAATAGGCATCCGCCGTCAACACAGGCAATTCAAAGCCCTGGACGATCTCCAGGGTATCATCGGCATCCATGATAAGCAGGTAATCGCCTTTGCCACGCGCAAGTTCCAGGGCTTCCGTGCGGTTATGGGCAAAATTGACCCAGGGGCATTCAACGATTTCACCCGGCACATCATGGAGGATTTCACGAATAACCGCTTGGGTGCCGTCGGTTGAGCCGGTATCGACAATCAACCAGCTATCGATCAACGGCCTTACGGAAGCCAGGCATCGGTGGATAATGTGCGCTTCATCCTTGACGATCATATTCAGGCACACCGCCTGGCCGTGTTTATTCATAGTCCGCACTGCTTAAAAAAACGTCGTTGAGGGATGGCTGCCTTTAAAAAGCCGAACACGATTATTAATTGAAGGAATCCCTGGATAAGTTGATTCCATTCATGGTTCGACGAGCTCACCACGAACGGAATCAACACCTTACCGTTCGTCCTGAGCCTGTCGAAGGAAGCCTGTCTTCATAAGGCCGAACCCATCATAAACCCAGGTCGATGTTTGCGGCCTACATTCGGCCCAATATGACCGACAACTTTAGCGAGGGGTCAAATTTCAGCCGCAAACCATTAGCTTCTTGATGGGAAAATGCCTTGTAGGCAAATAATGAAGTTAACAGCCAGGAATGGTTGGATATTGGTATGGGGTTGGTTGCCGCCAGTGGGGGATATTGCTGCCGCTGACATTGCCGCATTAGGGGTCGTGCTGTACCCAGGGTACTGGGTACGTGCACCATCATTGACCGTAGCAGAAACATTGCCGCTGGGCGATAGTTGGTCGCCATTGCCGGAGTTGGCCATTAAGGAATGATTATGGGCAGGAATTTGGGGCAGCGTTAGCGTAACGGCTTCCGCCCCGCCTTGCTCGCCCAATACATACGGAGTCAAACCGGCCCCGTTACCCGCGTGGAGTGCAACCCGCCCTTGCAGGTCGGGCAGCGCGAAGTTGGTGGTCCCGTTGCCGCCGTAAGTCGTGCCGATAATCGAGAACAGTGCCGTATTTTGCGCTATAGACAGCAACTGTCCATTGCAGAATGCCCAATTGGTAGGTGCAAAATTGCCGGCGAACATGATAATTTGACCAATATAACCTTCCATATAGCTATCCTCTTAAGTTGTTTTTGGGATACCGCCGTTCAACGCAAACCGGGCGAAGGCGGTGTATCCGCCCGGTTTGTTTAAAGAATTAATAGCGAACAAATTAGTTAAGGCGAGTTGATTTAATAGGTATGTTTGAATTTATTAACTGTGCTGTCTAATCTCTTTGTATTTGTTAATAATTATTGGCATTTTGTCCCCGTTCCCACTCGAATAAGTGGTGTACTATTGTCTTGAATAAAGTGCAAACTGACAATATCTCCTACCGCAACCGAAACCGGGGTGTTATCGCTGCAAGTGAAGGATGTGCCAGCGGATGTGGCGGAAAGTGAACACGATAGCCCTGTATCAACTGAGTTCTTGGCCAGTGTTACGGTGATATTGTCGGTACCTGCCCCCGAAAGATAACGCGCAGTAACCTGCAACGTATCAAAGGTGCAAGCGACAGACATGGCTAGTCCGTTCCATTCCGGATTATTACCAGTTTGCGTTGAGTCTCCATTGATACTCATGTACCAAGGCGAAATAATTGGAGTGATAGTCGCAGACCCAAATACCCATGACCCGTTGGCACCCGTCGCGCCTGTAGCTCCCGTCGTGCCTGTAGCACCCGTCGCCCCCGTTGCGCCCGTAGGACCTGTCGCCCCCGTAGAACCTGTAGCGCCCGTAGGACCTGTGACGCCCTGTATTCCCTGTATCCCTTGTGTTCCCTGCGCCCCCGTTGCGCCAGTCGATCCTGTTGGCCCGGTAGCACCCGTTGCCCCACCTTGGGCCAACAGGCTCCAGAATGCCGGACTGAGGTCGGGCTGGTTGTTGAGGTTGCTGTTCTGCAACGAGATATAAGTGCTGCCTGACAAGGTGGTCGAATCATTGGTTTGGTAAGTTGTGGCGCCAGACCAAGCTCCCTGGAATGCCAGTCCTGTAGCGCCCGTAGCACCCGTGGGGCCTGTCCCACCAGTCACTCCGGTAGCCCCTGTAACACCCGTCGCGCCGGTTGCACCCGCTGACCCAGGCGTTCCAGGTAGGCCGATGGGGCCCACAGAGCCGGCAGCACCGGTTGCGCCCGTCGCACCCGCAGCGCCCCTGCCAAGCAATACCACGTCCAATAGGGCGGCATGGCTGGTGGCGGTGCTTTCCTTGCTGTCGATATGGGCATCCAACGCACCGTCGCTAATCAAGGCAATCCCAAAGTTCGTTGTGGAAGGCAAGGGCAGCCAGCTTTTGAAAATGTCGGTCACGTCAATTTGTACCCAATTCTTCGTAAACCCTTTAACGATAACAAAAGAGAGTGCTGGGCCAAGATCCATAGTCGGCAAGCTCCCCCCCTGTGGAACTGTCCCTTCCGACCAATCTTGGGTGACCCGCCTGACTGTCAAATTCCCTGCCCTTTTGATGTTGGGCATAAAAACCTTCAATGTCGCCTTTTCAACATCCGTGGCGACCACGCCAGTCGGCAATGAGCTGTTTAAGCTAAACCTGAGGAAACCTGTATTGCTACCGTTCACTTTTAGGATAGGGTCAGAACCGTGCGTAACAGCAAGCGCATTATGCCTCGTCACATAGCTGTCGGCTTGTAGCGTCATGTTCTCGCCCAGGGCTGCAATAGGGATGCCCAGCAAGGCGGTGATGGCGCTCACCAGCGCTATCGGTTTGATGTGATGTGAATGACTTTGGGTAGGATTTTTCATGGCTATGGGTAATTATGGGTTGAGATTGAATGTGATGTTCTGTCGTACTTTCAGGGTATGGGCAAATTTGCTTTAACGGAGGCATTTTCAGCTATCCCAATGCTTCTGCTTTATGACACTGAAACGAATTTATCCGCTAACCTACCCCGTGTTCATTTTTTATCAACTGTCTACCTATCTAGCTATTAAAGTCAGGGTGGCGAATATTGGGATACATAGGCCCACCCGGCAAGCATTAACCTAAATTCTATCGAAAGTTAAAAATAGCATTTTTTTGAAGTTTTGTCGCAAATTACGATAAATTTTTTAAAAACAATGCGGCAGATAAAAAAAATGTCGACATAATTTCTTAGATTTGGCTTTTCAGCATCGTGTGCCGGACGGCATACAATGCCCAAACCAGAGGATTTATGCCAAACGACCTGTCGAATTTTGCGTAAAAGGGTGGCAAAAATGAAGCGGTTGGGTTAAAAGCTCAATGCTTTTTGTCTGTCTTAGTATTATTGATTCGGTCTTGTGAAGCATTAAGTTTCCGTTCGCCTTGAGCCTGTCGAAAGGCGGTGTGTGCTTCGACAAGGCTCTCCTGAGCTTAGTCGAAGGGCTCAGCACGAACGGTTC
>NZ_AYLO01000163.1 GCF_000496735.2 Methyloglobulus morosus KoM1 | reverse complement strand
GGATTTCTATGATCCAGACCATTCCTTCGCAGAACACTGTTTTATCCTGCTGGGTAAATCGGCTCAAGGGAGATTATTATTCGTTTCTTATATGGAACGTAATAACGGTATTCGTTTAATCAGTGCAAGAGAAGCAACGCTATCGGAGCGGAAAGCCTATGAACAAGAATGAAATAGAAGATGAGTTACGGCCCGAGTATGATCTGCAAAGTTTGCAGGTAAGAAAACTGGGGGCTGGGCGCAAAAGGTTCTGTGATACGGTT
The DNA here is from genome assembly GCF_000496735.2 of Methyloglobulus morosus KoM1. GTDB lineage: Bacteria > Pseudomonadota > Gammaproteobacteria > Methylococcales > Methylomonadaceae > Methyloglobulus > Methyloglobulus morosus. The sequence continues at coordinate 6,929 of NZ_AYLO01000163.1, read as the reverse complement.
CGTTTAGAGCCTGACGTGATTGCTGCGTTTCCGAATGCCGAAGCCGTTAATGAAGCGTTACGTTATCTAATTGAAGTAGCCAAGCGCACGAACAGCTAACCACGCTCCAGCGGACTCCGCTAACGCTACGCTGCTGAGCTTTACGTTATCAAGGCCAAAAAATGTTGACCTTATCTCACGGTCCGGTTTAGGTCGATCACTTTTTCGTTATTTAAGCTAATTCCTGATTTTGAACGTCCGGGTTTTTCGTTTCGGACACTCAGATCAAGAATTACACACTTCTAGTTGCTCCTTAATGATGCCTTCAACCAAGTTTTGCACAAATCAGATAAAGCAGCGATCGTTAAAGCCAACCATGTTTTGTACAAAACAGCTTTTATTATTTTCACTACTCCAAACTAAGCTCGCAACCGCAGAATGCAAATAGCCAAATAATCAACTTATTGCCGCGCAATCCTGAACCTGTCGAAGGATTGGTTCAGGATTATCTATAGACTTAGGGAAAGAAAACCTAAATCACCGGGCGCAAACCCAAAAGTTGTCAAATAAAACCGGCAGCGGGCTTTCGGTCAGGTAAAATTGAAACCAAATCAATTCCCCGCCCTGAATATAAGCCCAGCTAACCGTATCCCTCCGTTTAAAACATGTTCCATATTGCCCTTTTTGAACCGCAAGTCCCGCCCAATACCGGCAACATTATTCGTCTTGTCGCAAATAACGGTTGTTGCTTACACCTGATTGAGCCAATGGCTTTCAATTTGGAAGAGAAAAACCTCCGCAGGGCCGGGCTTGATTACCACGATCTTGCCAAGGTATCTACCTATGCCAACTATTCGGAATTTGCCGCCGCAATGCAGGGCAAGCGAATACTTGCGTGCACAACCAAGGGAAGCCAATCCTACGATAAAGTCAATTACCAAACTGGCGATGTCTTGCTATTCGGCTCTGAAACTGCCGGCTTACCGGCTGACATATTAACCAGCATAGCGCCTGGGCTTCGACTTAGAATTCCAATGATGCCGAATAACAGAAGCCTGAACCTATCGAACGCTGCCGCCATCATCAGCTACGAGGCCTGGCGACAGCTGGGATTTGATGGCGGAACATAGCTATCGGTTGAAATCCCACAATGTCGCAAGCAACCCAGGGAAGGCGTTCAAAGAACGCTTAATCTCAAGAATGTCGAAACTTTCAATATCCGCATGGAGCTTGGTGGCATAGTCGGTGACGACGGCCATGTTGTTGCTATTGCCGACCCTAAATATGGCATCGGCAAATTTCTTAATCTCCGACATATTGTTGTTTTTTAAGATCTGCTCACAGGTTTGGGTGTGCCGTTCAAGTTCTTTAAGGGTATTGGGCAGCACCCGCAATTCTTCCTCAGTCAACTCGAACGCTTTTTCTTCTACGGCTATCGTTTCAACAGCTTCATAAGGCAAAAACCGAATAAGCTCAGCGATTAAATCAGCTTTTAGTACTGGCTTTCTTAAATAGCCGTCAAAATGTACGCCCTTGTCGCGATCGTATTCATCCTGCATCACCGATGCAGTCAGCGCGACGACAGGGACTTTAGAGAATTGTTTAATTTGTTCGACGGCCTGATAACCGTCCATCACCGGCATACGAATATCCATTAATACCAAATCAATGTTTCCTTGCTTGACGGTATTGACCGCATCGAGGCCATTTTCAACAGCCAATACCTTCAATTGGGTATCGGCGAAACATTCTATTAACAAATTGCGGTTATCCTTAATATCATCAACCACGAGTATGTCGGCAGGATAAAAATTAACCTGTTTGCCTAGTTGGGTGGATTCCGGTTCCAATACCATCGCGGAAATATCCACACCCATTAAGTGGATAGTAAAAGTCGACCCTAAACCCAGTCGGCTGACTAACGAGATCTCGCCGCCCATTAACTCCGTTAAGCGCTTGCTGATGGCCAACCCTAATCCAGTCCCGCCGTATTTACGGACATCTTGCCCTTCCAACTGTTCAAAATCCTTAAAAATCAATTCTTGCCGGTTTTCGGAAATACCGATGCCGCTATCTTCGACATCAATATACAAATCCAACTTGCTGAGGATGCTGTCTTCATTTCCTGTCCTGGCTCTCAAGCAAATATGGCCTTGCTCGGTAAACTTGACCGCATTGCCGATCAGGTTGAACAGTATTTGCCGTAGCCGTGTGGCATCAAGGACCAGATTTTCGGGAATTTTAGGATCAATATCGAGAATAAAGTCCAAATTTTTTTCCCTCATCTTCATCATGAAAATTTGTCCTAGTTCGTTAAATAAGCCATGCGGGTTACAAACCCTTTTTTCGATCCGCATCTTCCCTGCTTCAATTTTCGATAAGTCCAAAATATCGTTGATGAGCACCAACAGGCTATGCCCGGCTGTTTGGATGGTTTTGACAAAGGACTTAAGTTTGGTGTCTTTGATCTGCTCATTCAACAGCTCGGTAAAGCCGATGATTGCATTTAACGGGGTGCGGATTTCATGGCTCATATTGGCAAGAAACTGCGTTTTGGCTTGATTGGCATTCTCCGCCTGTATCTTGGCTTTTTGTAAATCGAGTTCGATATTTTTGAATTTAGTGATGTCACGATTAATACCGGTGATTTTGACCAATTTGTCATCGACCATGACACCGCAGCCGCTGCTGGAGATATTGCGGATTTTGCCGTCGGGCCGGACAATCCGGAATTCAATATTCACCTCTCCACCCTCGGCATTGAGCCTGGCAAGGGCTTGATGGATGGCTGGATGATCGTCAATATGCACATACTGCAGCCATTCCTCCCAACTGAGCTGGCGCTTTTCAGCAATGCCGTATATGTCAAACATCTTGTCGTCGAAAATAAAACGCGGAGATTCCTGCAAATCCAACTCCCAAACGCCAAGCGACGCAGCACTGGCGGCCAACGCAAAGCGCTGGTTTAACAGCGTCACTTGCTGTTCACTATGTTTGCGTAGGGCAATCTCTTTAACCAGGCGACGGTTCCAGAAAAAAAACAACACCAATAACACCAGAAAAACGCCAACTGTTTTTGTCAATAATTGATAATCGGTTTTGCTGACAAAACGGTCTTTCCCCCAATTATCATTGATGCGTTGCTTTTCATTTTGGCCAATGCTGTTCAAAGCCCTATCGAATATAGGTACCAATGGCGCAAACTCTTTGCGGATTCCAAAACCTAATTGCGTCATGAATTCGGTTTTACCGACAATCCTGATATTATTCATGCCCTGATTGCCGATGTAGTAACTCGCATGGGCCAAGGTACACAGCAAAGCGTCAATTTTGCCGGTAGAGACTGCCGTCAAACCTTGTTGAATCGTATCGACTTCAGTGAATTTTATAGTCGGATAACCACGAAAAATTGAGGGGTTATAGCCGTAATCTTTAATGACGGCGATACGGCGATACTTGATTTGGTTAATATTGTCGACATAATGTTCCTGGTCGCGCATGACGATGACGACCGGGCTTGATAAATAAGCCTGGGTAAATTGCAACTGGGATTGCATATCTGAATCAATGGTTTCCGACAGCACATCAACTTCATTGCGCTTAATCTTGTCGATCGCTTCGCTCCAGGAACGGGTCGGGACAATATCAAATTTGATATGCAGCCTTTTTTCAAGCAACTGCAAATATTCGGCAACCATGCCAATATAGCGGCCTTTGTTGTCGAATGCTTCATAAGGCAACCAATTGGGATCGCCAGTAAAACGTATGCGCGGATGTCCGGCAAGCCATTGCTGTTCGGTAGCATTCAGTTTAAATGAGTCTTCGGCGGATTTTTCCTGATAGCCCAGCCATTTTTCATCTAATTGCTGTTTTTCCTGTTTCGGAATGGCTGCCATGGTTTTTTGCAAAATTGAATACAACTGCGGCAAATCTTTGCGTACGGCCATGTGCAGTTTAAGCGCTTCGCCAGAAGGCAGCGGTTTGAAAGGCCGGATTGAGGGGATGCTGTTTTGTTTCAGCAAGTAGTTCATCACCGAATACGTCTCAAGCAGCACATCGGCTTTTCCTTCGATAACCGCCTGAACCGCCGCCATCAGGTTATCGGTTTCCAAAATCCTTAGTTTCGGAAAGTTTTGTTTGATTTCGTCGATATAAACATAACCTTTGGGAACCGCAACGGTTTTACCATTCAGGCCTTCTAGGGTGTCCGCCTGAACCCTCTCATGAATAAAAAAATAAGCCATCGCCAACTGATAGGGCTCGGTAAAGTTTAAATAGGCCTTTCGCTCTTCGGATTCAATAATGGTCGGCAAGACATCAATTTTTTGCGTTTTGACTTCCGCCAGCAATTCATTCCACTCGGCCACTTTCACCTGAAACCTTAAGCCGGTGTATTTGCCTATCGATTGCAACATATCACTGCTAAGGCCGCTGTGCCTGCCATCCTGATCCACAAAATCGTAGGGTGCCCAGTCTTTTTCGCCACCGTAACGTACAACCGGATGCTCGTGAATCCAGAGTTTTTCCTCAGCCGTTAGAGGCACGACAACAGTGTTGTTGAGCTCGGTTAAATTATAAAAAAAACTATCGTCGATATGGCTGTTATCGGTAAGCCCCAAACGTTGATAAGTCTCTGCCGTCAGACGGTAACGCGCGGGGTCGACCGTTCCCAACGCAACCAGGTCAGCGACGATTACGTCTTTGGTTGTACGCGCGGCATACTCTAAATACGCTTTGGACAACTGGGGATTATATTTTTTTCGGATCAGGTCAGTGATCTGCTCGGAGTTGGCCAACGCATATTGCCAACCTTTTACCGTCGCACGGCTCATCTTGGCGACACGTTCCGGATGCGCTTGCAGTTCTTTTTGCGAAGTAAAAAAATTATCGCCGTAAAAATCAATACCGTAATTTTGCGGGTTAATGATATTGACTTCGATTCCCTGCTGTTTCAGCAAAAAAGGTTCGGACGTCGAATAAGCGGACATGACATCGATTTTGCGGTCAATAAATGACTGGAAGATGGAACGGTATAACTTGAGAGGTTTGGTTTTATTTTTGTCGCCCAAGGTATTGAGCAATAATGCGTTGAGTGGCGCGTCCCACTCTTTCGCGTAATTGTATGAGACTTTCTTGCCGACCATTTCATAAGGGCTGACAATGCCGGAATCGCGGCGGGAAAGAAAAACCAGCGGCGAATGTTGAAAAAACTGGTTAATCAATACGACAGGCAAGCCTTTCAAATGATAAATCAGTAAAGTACTGTCTGAAACACCATATTCGGATTCGCCATTGAGAACCTGGTGAACAAAGTCTTTGGATAAATCGACCGGTTTTAAAGAAACCTCAAGGCCTTCGTCGCGGTAATACCCTTGTTCAATGGCTGCATAATATCCGGCAAACTGAAAAGTGTGCTGCCATTTAAGCTGAATACTTACGGGGTCTAACTGACGAGATTGTTCGCCGGCAATAAGGGTTGTCGGAAAAAAAAGAAAATAGAATATGAGTGATGCGGTTAGAACCCTGCCGTGCTTGCGCCAACAGAAGTCCAAATAGCCCTGCAATAGCTTAACGAACACGGGAAATTGTCATCCAACCAGGATAATCATGTACCGGTCACTTAGATTTGGCAATGGCGATAAATTCATCCAAATGTTCTTCAAATATATCGACCAGTTCGGGGTCAAACTGGGTTTCGCGGTGTTCTATAATGTAACGGACAGCCTCATTTATTTCCCAAGCTTCTTTATACTGGCGTTTATGCGTCAAGGCATCAAAGACATCGACCAAGGCTACGATCCGACCGTAGATATGGATGTCCGCCCCTTTTAACCTGCGCGGATAACCGTTGCCGTTCCATTTCTCATGGTGTTCGTGGGCAATAACAGCCGCCGCTTTAATCAATTTACGATTAGAGCGTGACAATAGATTATAGGCATTTGTTGTATGATTCTTCATTATGCAAAATTCTTCCTCGGAATATTTGCCGGGTTTGTGCAAAATTTCTATAGGAATCGTCATTTTGCCTATGTCGTGCATGGGCGAGGCATGATATAGCGTCTCCTCATCTTCTTTATTAAGGCTGGGATGGTATTTGGCCATCAATGCCGAACTTTCCGCTATGCGCTTAATATGTTTGCCGGTTTCATCAGACGTGGCTTCCATCAATTCTGCCAAGATAAAAATCATCTCTTTTTGGCTATCTTCCAATTCGGTCAGCAGGCGTTGCCTTTCAAACGTGGCTTTGCTTTTGAGATAAAGGTTATGTTTTTTCAGCAGGTCTTTAGCTTGGTATAGCTCCAAGTGGGTTTTAACCCTTGCCAACAGTTCGTTTGCATGAAAAGGCTTAGTGATGTAATCAACGCCGCCCATATCAAAGCCTTTAGTTATGGCTTCAATATCGGTTTTGGCGGTTAAGAAAATAATAGGGACATCAAGGGTGGAGTGGTTCTCCCTGAGCTTTTGGCAAACATCAAAGCCGTTCAACCCCGGCATCATGACATCCAACAAAATCAAGTCGAAATCCTCATCGTCTTCGGAAATTAGCCGCAACGCCTCTGCGCCCGTGTGCGCAAACGAGAATTCGTAACCATCTTCTTTCAGGATATTCATGGCAACCCTGATATTATCGACCACATCGTCAACTATCAGGATTCGGCTATTTTGTATCATAAATCTGGCCCTTTTGTAATTGTTAGCGATTGCCCCGTACCGAGAGCGGTGGACATTCCTTATAGTAGGCTGACGTAATCCCTGACAATCCAATTATTGCAATTCTTTTTTCGAATATCACCCTGTTGAATTGCGTTTAAATAAATACCCTATATTTTGGTTGTCACCTTAATTATTGATTCGGCCTTGTGAAGTATTAAGTTTCCGTTCGCCTTGAGCCTGTCGAAAGGCGGTGTGTGCTTCGACAAGGCTCTCCTGAGCTTAGTCGAAGGGCTCAG
>NZ_AYLO01000162.1 GCF_000496735.2 Methyloglobulus morosus KoM1 | reverse complement strand
CATGGCATCCAAGGTGCAACAGGCGCTGGTCTTCAAGTCCTGGCTGGATTGCAGGACTTTCCCATAATAGTCTTGCACTGTTTCGCGGATAGCGGTATCGGTCATATGGTTCTCTTTATATTTTTAATTATTATGTCGAAAAACATTGCATAACCTTACAAACAGGCTATTTTTTTAATTGGATAGTTATCAGCTTGCCCTTTAGTTTTTAACTTCCCCAATACCAACGCCCCATAGGGGAACTTACTTTAAAGGGATAAAGAAAGGGGCTTACGAGGGACATTGAGCCCGATCACAAGGGGGTCAGGCTTGCGCTATTTATGAAATTGTGCGGCGTTATTAAGAGCCTGTTTGATACGTTCACGCGCTTTTTCCGATAATGTTGCAGTTGTCGGCAAAAGTGTTTGGCCTACGATACCTGCCCTACGCATCATGACACGTAACCTTTTAAGGTCTCTCAGATAACGCCTGCACATATCGCACATGCCAACATGTAGCCGCAAAGCCATTTTTTCACGCCAGGACAAAGTACCGTCCATTTCTTTTGAGGCGAGAAAGCTCGCTTCTTTACACGTTAACATGACTCCATTCCTACTGGTTGAACCAGTTCATATCAAGGCAATGACGCAACTGCACCCTCGCCCTTGACAGCATGACCCAAAAATTGTTAAGCGAGGAAATAGCCATCACATCGCATATTTCTTCGCTCTCCATCCCGTCTAGCTCCCGTAAAATAAAGACTTGCGACATTTTTTGCGGCAACTTGTCGACACATCGTTGCAAAACAGCCAGAAACTCCTCTTGCTCCAGAGCTTTGTCAGGCTTTGACCAGACTGACAAGTCGACTCGCCAACTGCCTTTTTCGTCAAAAAAACTATCATTTTTATAATCTGCGACTTCATCCCCCATCGTATCGGTCTTCTCTCGGCTCGATTTACGAAAAAAGTCGATCATTTTGTGTTTCAATATGCCGGTCAACCAGGTTTGCTCACTGGCTTGCCCCATAAAGTTGTCCTTGGCTTTTAATGCTGCCAACAGGGTGTCCTGCAACAGATCGGCAGCAAGATCAGGGTCCCTGACTCTGGTAATCGCATACCGATACAGTGCATCACCATACAATTCTAGCCATTGGTCTGGCGTTGATAATTCATATGTCATTTGAACTTGCCCTCTGTTTAAACATCCTTTTTTATTGTAATGTAAAGAGGATGCCAAACTTAGGGTTTTTGCCAAATTCACTGATAAAGCCAATAGTTGAGCTAATTCCGGTTTCCGTTAATTGTCTGTTAATTCAACCCATTAACGTCCCAATCATAAGGCAAATTGGCTTTGATATTTAAGTCAGGTGCATCGGGTTTGTAGTTTTTAATAAACGCTTTAATACCACCTTTGACGGCAAAATCTTTTTCAAACCAATCGAAGATTTGCGAAACGCGAAGCGAATCTTTTTCGATTTTCAGACCCTTTTCCGCGTTGCCCAAAAAGTTCTTGGCTTGTTCGTCCAACTGCTTATTGAGTTGAATCGCCGTGTAAGGTTCATTACGAAGGTCTGGACAGCTTACAGAGGCACAGATAATCGCAAAATGAATTCGTGGATCCCCATCGGGCGCAGGATTTTGAGCTCAATTTCCCCAAGCGTTACCTCTTGTCCGCCTAGTTCTCCTGCAAGTTTATCCCATACGGGACTGAGCAAATTTCCAACATCCTTTATACTTTCAATAGGCATATGATCCGCGACCATTTTCAATGCCAGGATATTGTAGGCATTGATGTAGAAAAGCCAGTTTCTCTTCACGGCTGGCCAAGCGTCCCAGTTTAAAAGCCGAAAGTTCCAGGTAAGCTTTATCAAGACTGCCATCGGACTTGATGGCCGTATAATCCATTAGCATTAGAGGAGCGCCGTTTTTCGACCCGGGTTTGACATGACCTAAAACCGCCTTGTAAGAAGACCAGTCTGGTTCTAAAGCAAGTGTATTGCCCGACAAAAACAGCATCATAATACCCAACAAGGTAATCTTTTGCTTCATATTTTGCTCTAAAATAAACGTATATGGATTAGTCGCATAACCCCTTCTTTCCTTACAGATATAGGAACCGACATTTGAATGATTGGTATCATTTGCTGGATGTCCCTTGGTTGTACATGGCTGGCCGCTTCCGCCTTGGTTCCGGCGCAATGACTGGCACTGAGCAGGAAATAAAAATTATACTTTCTAGTTGTTTAGCGCACGATGATTCTTATCGCATTGAGTTCGGGTTTATTCATGATGGCTTACAGCCTAACAAATGACGCTTCGAGCAATAGGGGGTTTGACCATGACTACAATGATTTAAGTAATGGTGGTTATAGGTATACTTAGCAGAGTAGGATACAGCGGCGACACCCATAGGTTTACGTTTTTCCTGGCGTTGTTGCTTCATAGGGTTACATGTATTGAAAATCGTTATATCGATTATCGCGGATCTAATGCTTGGCTATGTCTTCTAGCCTAGAATAAATTACGCATAGTGAGAAACCGACCAAACAGAAGCATCGTCAAATTCCCAGTCGCTCAGCCGCCATTTGCGTGCCAAGAACCCGTGCCTTAATCTTGGCGAAAGCGATCTCCCGTCCAGTGGACGTATCATCTTCGAAAGGCGAGAATCCACAATCGTCAGTTGTACCTAATTGATTCAGCGGAATGTACTCAGCAGCCATCAATACTCGATCACATACCAACTGTGGCGTTTCGACTTCGTTGTCAATAACATTGATAACGCCGACAAATATGCGCTGCCCTGGTTTAAGGTATTGTTGAATTACTTTGAGTACCCGACGCGGGTCTTTCTCGCTGGCCATTTGCACATAAAAGTTACCGGCGTTGAGCTGGAACAAATCTGGCAGCAGTTCGGCGTAATCGACATCGGCGCTGTGCGTAGAATCGTGATCGCCTCCAGGGCAAGTGTGTACACCGATTTTTTTTCTTTGTTCAGGATTGAATAGATTGAGCACCTGGTTATTTAATTCGACAAATTGCCGAAGCAACGCTTTAGACGGGTCGAGTTTGACTGCTAGCCGCCCTTCGGTAAAGTCGACCTGCACCTTATGGGCACCCGCATCCAGGCAGCGACGAATATCCCCCCCGACTAAATGTACCAGATCGTTTATAAACTTTTCACGGCTATACCTAGGGACTCCTTGCTCTGGATAGAGAAGACTGAGCGCAGATGCGGAAATTACTGCCTGTTTGACAGGGACGTTCGCGTATTGCAGTGCCGATTGCAGATAATTGGCCGCATAGTTTTGATAGCGGAACGGGCCGGAAGTGAGACGCGGCAACTGTCGGCAATGACCGTCCTCAAATGGGATTGAAATGCCATCTTCGGCAATATTGTCCAAGCCTTCAAGTGGATAAGTTGCAAAGCTGGACTTGCGTTGTTCGCCATCGCTTATCACCGGTGAGCCTGTCTCCTCAAAACGCTTGACCGTATCCTGCAAGGCATCGTCGTAAGCTTTGTTGAGTTGATCCAAGGTAGCCTGCCCGCTACGGTAACGGTTTAACATAGCCAACAATTCGGGAGGTCTGGGGATGCTGCCGATCGGTTCTGTTGGAAGGGTCATTAATTTTCTCCTTATAACTTGGGAATATTTTGTTTTAGTTGTGAAATGTCATTCAGTTTTAATTTATCTAAACGATTAAACATAGTTGGATTCCTTACTTAAACCTTGATGTCACATATTGGTCGTTAGTCCACATTTTTACTTACGGAAATGGAAAAAATAAAAATGAGCAGGTAAAGATCTGGATTGAATAGCTATTTGGGCTTCCTTTTCTCGACACACCTTAAACAAGGTACCAAGTCTGGAAATCAATAAACCTTCAAAGTTATGACTGAATTGTCTCGATTGGTGAACTTATATTGCCCCTGCATCAGCATAAAGATACTGAAGCGCAATAATGCGGTGGACAATTGCAAAATAAGGAAGCCGTTCAAATGTTTTTTACCTTATTGGCTAGTGCCTTTAATAAAATGACATAAATTAGATGACAGAAATCACGCGCTTCATCGGATTTCGATGTCCAAGTGGATGACCATTCGACAAATGTGGCATCATTTAGTGTGATGGGTTTGAGTAAAATTTGGCCGATATAATTTTTAACTTCTTTTGGCGATACGGGCGAAGGACCATCATCTATCGAATAACGGATCCTGTGTTCCTCTTCATTACATTCAAGGAGAGTCTCATGGAACGCCCCGTTCAGTATACGTTTAGCACCAACTTCAGTGCCGCTATTATCGCCAATGGGTTCGCACGTTTCAATTACATTGCTTGCCCATGAAAAATCATGGAAATCTTTAATTATCTCCCAGACAATATGGGGTGGTGCTTCAACTACGATGGATTGGTAACAATGTGGCATATTAACTCCTTAAGTACCATAAATTCGGTAATTCAATGTCTCAATTCAAAAAATTGAGACTATAATCAACAACAGGTTCAAATTATCAATTGAACATTTTGTTAGTAGCATCGAACGTAAAAACCTTACAACTTTTTTGAGTGATCATTCAATAATTATTAAAGCTTACTTTGTTGATTTTTTTTAAAATATGGAAACCGAAGGAATCCTTGCCTCTTAATTGAGACGGTACGTTTCAAGTTTGATAGCCCTAATCACCATCCCCATCTAGTACGCCACGGTAAAATGGCAAGACCAATTTCGTTTGATCGCGACCAAGTTTTAAAAGAGGCTATCCAACTTTTCTGGTCAAAAGGTTATCAGGCTACTTCAATGAAAAACTTGGAGGATGCCACTGGGCTTAAGCCTGGGAGTCTTTATTTGGCATTTGGAGATAAACGGGGGTTGTTTTTGGCTGCCCTTGATGCCTATTTCGACACGATGAAGGCGGCCATGTTTAGCGTATTGCATGATGATGGATCACCAAATAAGCGTTTGGAATCCTTTTTTTATCAACTTGTCCAGGAATCTTGTTCAGATCCAAACCGAAAAGGGTGCATGTTAATCAACACTCTTTCCGAAACTCCAGCGCACGATGCAGAGATTAATTTGCGCTTGCAGCAAATGTTTACTGAAATTGAATTGGCATTGAAGGGCGTGCTAGTTGAATGTCAGGTTTTAGGTCAACTAAACACGCACCAACGACCGGAATCACTGGCTAAATTTTTGATGACCGGCATTTTCGGGCTACGGCTTTTCAATAAAACACAGCCAAACTCCGATACCCTTAAAGTTATCGTGGACAATTTGTTATTTGTGGCCTTCTTTAAAAATTAAATTCAGTGCAATAAACATGCTTGAACATCTCAAATGGCCTCCAACCCTTAGGGAACAATCCAAGAACTTACAGGTTTGATTAATTGTTCTCCTGAACTTTCCAGTTGCACTATATAAGCCCCTTTAGAGGCAAATCGTTGTTCAGGTCCCAGACTTAAACGAGGGAATACGCCAGGATTTATCGAAGCTTCCGCTTCATGCTCAAGAAATTCGATTAAATAATCCCGCGAAAAATGTTCTACGACATGTTCAACGCCATATTCCAATAGATACAATGCGTAATACGTATTAAGCTGGATCCTAGGATTGATCCAAGGTATCTTTCGGGTGTCCATCCATGCCCTTGCCCTAAAAGCATGGGGGTGGTAGACCGAAGGCAGGTCATAAGGATAACTGAAATACAGCTTCTGAATTAAATCTTCTGAAAACTTATCCAGGTTTGATGGCACCAGTGCCGAAGGCAGGAAAACCCGTTTGATTGACCCTGTTTGCGATTCGAGTTCAGTCATGATGACATCGTCCAATGTACCAGGCCAGACAACAATGGTGTCGGTTTGAGGATACTTTTGTAAATAATTGGATAATTCCTGGCGAAAATTTTCCAAGTTTGTTAAACGGATACTTCCGGTTACGATTCCCTTTTTAGCGCCAAGACCTTGTTCAAGAACCTTCGCTGGAATCTCCCCTTGCGCCTCATCCGAATAGAATTGCACTATCGATCTTGGCTCTGTCAACACATCATCTTTTGAAAGATACTGGGCAATCGTTTTTGCTTCCAATCGAAGCCCTTCATTAAAGTAGATCGAGTAATGGCTGGCTTGTTCGTTGGCGGGCAAATCGGTTATGGGAAAGAGACAAGGGATGCGGTTTTTTTCGCAAAACTTATGTATCGGTGTCCAATCGCCTTTTACCATTCCGCCCACAAGTGCAAACACCGGTTTTTTTTCATAATAGGCCGCCAGTTCTTTAGGCCATTCATCAGGGTTTTCGGACAGTTCCCAGGTGTTGTGTTCCCAGTTTCGAAACGACTTAAGAAAGTCAGAGCGATAATTCATTGAATAATTCGGGTGATCCAGGTTGCCTTTGGTTGCCAAATTCAACCACTCGAAAAACTTTGTGATCGTCGATAACATGGCGTTTTTATCATCGACGTTGGCATCCTTGCTGACCACCGTCGCGAAATAAAGCGAATGCTCGTCCACGCCCGGATCGTTTTGTGAAGAAAGTTTTTTTAAATAACTAACCAATCCCGCCATGTCAGTGTCGTTCATTTTGTAGCGGGGCATCAAAGGGCTCAGTTTCCGACCCGATGGATCGATACCCTCGCGGATGGCTGCGGCTAACGATACATCGGTATAGGCGGGACGTTGATATGCAGAACGCATTCGCGCCCAAAACTGCTTAGATTGGCTTTCAGTAAATAATTTTTTAAAAAGGTCAGTACGGCTGTAAGACCTTGGGTTAAAAAGGCTTGAGCTTGTTATCGGCATCACAAAGTTGCCACCTTCGCTGGAGCCATAACCACTATGGCGGTGGCATTGGGCGCAATTAAAGTGGGCATCGGTAAACTCAATGTCACCTTCAGTCCGACCTTCCAGCGGATCGCCGGACGAGGTAATGCCCAGCGTGTAAATTTGTTCGCCTATCTTACTCTTATCGAAAGGAAAAAAATGATAAGTCCGCTGCCCTACCCATAAGCCAACAAGCAGCAATAAAAACATAAAAGCAGCGAATAACCTGCGATTTCTGGTTGGTGACTTATCCGTTGATCTGGAAACCATGTTAGTTTTTTCTATCCATTCAGAAAAATAGAGCGGTAGGCCATCGACTGATTATTTCTTAACCTGGCTGGACAACCCAGTCATTTTTTTATATTCCATGATGAAATCTTGTTTGCCCAGCAATCCTTCAATTCTTGTCCAATTTGAATCCTTCCGTGGACGCATCAAAGTAAGTGACTGGTGGTACATTTTATTATTGCTTTGGTATGTGGCAGAAAATGCTTTTAACACGGCTGCAATATCGCCCTGGCTACCAGTCAGGAAATACCAGTTTTTTCCGGCCTTAAAGCGTTGGGCGTATTCGGTCAACCTTTCCGGTGTATCTTGTTCGGGGTCTATGGATATGGAAACTAAGCGGTATGAACCACCCGATAACTTTTCGAGTTCTGGTTGGGCGCTGGAAAAACAAGCGCTCAATATAGGACACACCGTAGAACAAGTTGCGAAAACGAACTGAACCATGACTGGACCGCCGTAATCGATCAATTTGCGGAAATCAATATTCTTGCTGTCCTTATCGAGCAGTTGCACACTAGGAATGTCGTAAGTAGCTTGGCTGTTTTTATAACTATATAACGAAGAATTTTTGCCCTCCCCGCCTGTTTGTGCTGTCGAATATATATTTGCTGTTGGGTTGGTTGAGGCGGACGATTCCGCCATCGGCAAATACCCAGCAAACGCTTGTTCTTTAAATAAAAGTAATAAACCGATTACCAAATACTGCTTATATCGTGAATTCATCGCCACCACGCCATAAAAAAAGGTAAGCAGCATACAACAAATCGCCGCTTACCCTCGTTCCTAAATCTAACTTACCAAAAAAGCCATCCGTGACATTTCCTGTGTAGCAAACTACACGACAACGGTGCAGCTTACCCACAATTTAGTGCAGTTTATTTAGTTAATGAATCGACCATACCGCTGTATCGTGATGGAATGGATCGAATTGATACCAGCGGATACGCCTGGAAGGTTCGAAATTCATAGTCAATACAACATTATGTTCGCCCACGACTGTACTCGCACCGGTACCCGTTGCAGGAGGTGTGATTATCATAACAGGGAATCCTGCATTAACCCACCAGTTAGCTCGACCAAAAGTAAACCATTGACCGGCCCCACCAATTGCCTTGGTGGATTGGAAGGTGTTTTCCCAACCGCGTCGGCCACCAAAATCTATATTGAAGTAGGCGTGGTCAAAATGGTCGCCATTGAGGAGTTTGATTTTGACCGTTTTACCCCTGGTCGTCCAACCATCGTATTCGGTATGCCCACCAATCGTGTTGCCTTTAATTTCACCGTAAATGGTATTGTTAACAAAAAATAAAGTCCAATCGCTATCTGGATCAAGTTTCACACCATCCGGTAGTTTATTCCGATTTTGCCATTGGTCAAACGCACGGTTTAACGCCACAATATCAGATACGGATGCCCTACCATTAGCCTTAGCAACCTGCAGGGTATTCCACATCCGCTTTTCAGGCGCAAGATCGCCAATTTTGGCGATAGCCGCTAGCTTTTCAGCTTCACTTGCGGATGGATGAGGGCCAAAAACGTTACTTTCGAATTCAGGCAAACTTACACCGCCAATTTTTTTTCTTGCGTTTTCGGTTACCTGTACTCTTGGTGGGTGTTTGCGCCAACCCCAATGATAACTCAAATTGTAATATTTCCCTTGCCCCATCGCGATTTCATAGACGGTACGCGTGCCATCGTTCATAGGGAAAAATGTTTGGTCAAACATAACATTGGGCATTGGGGGCGACCCCGGAGGACTCAGAGCCGGATCGTCGAAGTACATGACCATCGGTGCAAAATCCTCGTGTCCCTGGTTGAGGGTGTCGACGGTATAACGGATAGTCCATGGCACGTCCAACACAGCTGAAGGATCGACAAAAGCCGTATCCGATTCGATATGGTCACCGTACCAGATTTGGTGTATATCGACTATCCCACCAGTTTTGATGCCATTGCTATCAAAAGTTGGAGTGACAACCTTCACCTTTTCCGGGCCTTTATAGTGGAGTACAGGGAGACCGCTGTAATTTCTGCCCGGTATCGGGTTGCCTTCCAGAATATCGATAGCCCTTTGTATAGCTGCTTTGTCAACCGGTTTTTTCGTGAGCTGTTTGAAAGCGGTGATTAAGTCATCCGATGGAGAGGCTTTATCAATCTCCGAAACAACAGGATCCGGGTGCAAATTGTAAGGATGCTCGGGTGTCGAAGGGACTGTATTCAGGATTTCAACACCGTTGCCATCACAATAATTTTCATAGATTGTTGGTAGATGATTGCTTCCTGGCGGATGGAGAAAAGGGTCCTGTGGAGGAAATGCACCCTCTGGGGTTATTACGGTTGTCGTCTTGCCGTCCGGTGAAATCGTCACTGCAGGTGCTGGTGGCCTTGGCTTAACAGGTACACAGGCAGCGTTTGCAACTGCAATTCCGCCCAAAGAAGCCGTTATGGCAAATAGCAAACGGCCGTATCGAAATTTTTGCTTTATCATAATTTAACTCCGTTCCTCAAATACTTCTGGAACTCCAGTGCTAGTAGCCTGGAGATAATTACACATCACGGTTGCTGGTTTTGTCTCTGTGCTGTTCGCTCAGTAGCACAGGGCCGGCACGCCTAAGCTCACCATTCGGACGGCTACCTCCGTACAATCCGCTCACGCGCATTGCTGATTTGCCCGATTCCGCGTCGGCGGCAAAAGCGCTCCAAATGCCTGTTTTGGCATTCCCGCAATGTACCATCCGTAAATCAAAGCCTTCTTTCGGTTGATGCTGGGGTAAATGTCTAGCAAACCGACTACTGATCGTTTTTACATCGTTCTCTGAGGGACGGATTAAATGCCAGCCTGCAGGAATACCGTGAACTTCAGCATAAGCAGCGAGCCTTTCTGAGGTATCCCGTACTGGATCGGTGGTGATCGAATACAGATTGACCTTCTCACCTAATTCATCCCAAAACTGCTGGGCTAACTGCGAAAGATGGGCCAATGAAGGAAAATGCTGTTGGCTATCCAGGGTCATAAAATGCACGACCACCACTTTATCGCGAATTAAGTCGCTGTAAAAACGATAGGTTTTACCGTTGTGTGAAGTAACTACAGCTTCAGGAAACTGGTTACCCCCCCTCCCCTGGGTAGGTGGTGGTAAAAAAGCTTTCGCTAACAACTTTCTAAGTCCCATTTTGGAATTCCGGGCTGAAACGTCTTGGTTTTTATTGTTCATAACTACCTCTATATCTTGTCAAATTCAGTGAGTAAAAGGACGTTTTAATCGCCTTGCCCAGGTGGAACAATATCCCACCGAATCATCATTGCATGATCTTCATGAACCACATTGTGGCAGTGCATAACATGTTTGCCCAAGAAATCCCGCCAGCGTGAGTAAAATTTAACCTCTTCGTTTGGCCCAAGCATAATTACGTCTTTTCTGGCCCGATCAACATCATCCTTACCTAACGGTCTGCCGTTAATTTCCAGTATTTGGAACTCTTCAAAATGGGTATGGATAGGATGCATCCAGGAATCACCGGCATTCCTGAACGTCCAGATTTCGGCGCTGCCTTGTTCTATCAGCGCGTCAGAGCGATTGGGATCAAATAATTTTCCATTGATGGTCCACAAGCCATTGTCATAATCAAAAACGAATAACCGTTCTCTTCTGACTTTATCCATTCTAATTTCTGGAAGTTCACGCATTTTCGCAGGGATGCGACTAGGGTCGGGGCCGGTTGCCGCGATTACGTCGAAACGCATGATTTGGTCGCCTTGATCCAGTAACCTACCGGACCAACCTGCTCCATCGCTGCGCATTTCCATCCGGTTAACCAGATAGATTTGGTCGCCGGGCTGATATTTTGAAAAATCAATAATAATATCATGCCGTTGGGCAACACCTAGCCTGATATGGTCAGCTACAATTGGTGCAGGTAACAGATTACCATCTGTAGAAATTACAACTAATGGATCAAATTTATCCGGGGTACCTTCTTTTTGTAAGTACAGTTGATAGAGCCTAGACGGCCCACCATTAAGGACACGGAAACGGTATTTACGTGCTTCGACCTTGAAATAAGGCTGGATGATTCGGTTAACAGTGAAACGGTCGCCCAACATGCCGAACGTTGTATACATTTCACTGCCGATATATTCACCAGTTGCCGGATCCGTTGTCGGTGTAGGATCGGAAAAATCCCATACCGGCTGTCCGTTCTGATCAAACTGGCAGTCATGAAGAATGAGAGGAACATCATATTTGCCACTAGGTAAACGAAATGTACCTAATTTGGTTTCATCATTAGCATCTTTTTCATCGAAAAGCAGATAAAAACCATTCAAGCCTGCATAAACATTTGGCGCAGTAAAATTTTCACGGTGGTCGTGATACCAGAGCGTTGTCATGATTTCACGCTCATCAAAACCGGCCGGAAAATTGGCGTAATGATGATCCCAATGCTCACCCGGATTGAAGAAATCTTGCGGAATGCCGTCACTTTCAGATGCTGTATGTCCATTATGTAAATGGATCGTTGTGCTTGGGAGCGCAAAACCTACATTCGCTGAACCCACAGGCGGTAGGTTGTTTATACGGCGTAAAAAAACTGGTTCGCCATATTTTGCATGGAAGGTTAAGCCAGGCGTGATACCTGTTTTCATGCCCGGCTCACGGAAACCCCAAGCCCAAGATCCAGTGTTATAAGGCGGATCGGTATGGTACTGCCATAGAAATTCTTCGATATAGTTGACGTAAAATTTTTTAGGCTTAAATTCGTTAAAACGCTGATGACGATGGGGATCGACGGGTGTGCCGCCACCTTCTGGCGTTGTCAAAAAACTCTCGCGCACTGCCTTAGCAATCGGCATGACATTCAACGGTACAACAAATGGTGTTACTGGAGGGCTTGGATTATCTAAAATACTTTGGCGAAAGCCATCTGGAAAAACCAGGTCGGCCATACCGAGTTTAGGTGCAAGGAGAGTTATACCTGTCCCAATCGCCCCTAACTTTAATACTTCACGTCTTGTTGCCATTTTTACTTCCTCTCTAATATGTGAATATTCGCTTTTCAAATCACTAAGAATCTTTAAGGCGGTCTTATTGTTAGTTTTAATGTAGGCTTAAGGTTTGCGCGATACCCTAAAATTGAAAGCTACAAGCTAATTTTTGGGAGAACAACATCTTCCTTAATGCGCTTAAGTTTATGCCCCCAATACAAACAAAAGCCTAATCGTCAGGCATCTGTCTTCTTGTAGAAGAAGCCAATTTATGTTTCCGTGAAGGAATTCACATAAATACCGTGAAAAATTACTTTCTTATGTAAGTTCCAATAGCCAGTATTTTCTGATAGGGCTTATCCTAGCCCCCAGTTGGCTAACTTAGTTGCATCAGCAGACACTCAAAAATTTTATTGATTGCATGTAACGACTGCTTAAATTACATACATCATTAAACTAACATATTGAATTTATGTCTGTCTTGAGTAAAAAAGCTCATTATTCTGGGCAGTTTTTACCTAATAATATTTGGGATATTTGACCCAATCACTGAGTAAATATTTGAAAGGAACTTGGTTAGAAATATGGAGTATCTATTTGATTGGTCAGATATAAGAGGAGTTGAGGCTAGCTGGCTTTGTCGTTAAATTTAATTGGGTTCCCCGCATAAAATTCATAGACAATTAACAAATTGTGGACAGATATAAAGTTAAATCCCGTTAAGCTTTGCCATTGTCACTGACAAACCTCGCCAACTCGAGGCGATCTTTGACCCCAAGTTTTCCATAAATTGAATAAATATGATTCTGGACAGTTTTTTCACATATATTTAATTTTTTGGAAATAGATGCCGTGTTAAATCCTTTTGCTACCAAGTTGGCAACCTCCCTTTCTCGTTTTGACAAACTTCCCAGGCCATGATGTTGGTTAACCATAAATTGGCCTGGATAGCTTGAGTTCTTAAGCACGGAAGTGATCAAGGCCCTATCAAACCATAGCTCGTTGGATATGACCCTTTCTATTGCTTTAAGTAAAATGTTAAAAGGCTGTGTTTTCAAAACAATCCCTGCAATACCTGCATGGATTAGCTCTGAAACGAGTTTCGAACAATAGGGCGGAGAGATAAGCAATACCGGACATTCTTTAGAAGCTTTTATCAATGACAAGATGGGTTGAATGTCACCTTCATCATTTAAATTAGGGGATCCCAACACAATATCTGGTTGCAAGACATTAAGTGGATCTGATGCAAGCTCATGAAATCCAAATGCGCCAATTACATTCAGGCAATGTTTCGAGAGATGCCCAGCCAAGGCTTCCCGATACAAGACTTTATCATCGACAAGTACCACCGACTTAGGCGGATTTTTTTTGCTATTTTTATTTTTAACCGACATTTATCGAACTGGAATTTATATCCCACATATTTAATTGCTATATTGTATATAGCTTGTATGGATTTAGTCGTATGAAGACAAAAACCTTACATTTGTAACAAAAAATAAAACCAAGAGATGTTTGTGGTCTTTTTCCGAAAAGAATACTGGGTAAGTCACTACAAAAATTAGGTAGTCGAAATTATAAGAAACAGCTCATCAATAGAACTTTTCCTCAAAACTTGAAATATCCAGTTTCAAATGGCCTTTACGTGTTGTTAAAGCCAATATATTTTTTACCTTACCCAAATTTATTTGTAAGGAATTGATCCTACACTCGACTAATCGCCGTTAGAAGCAGGCATTGCAACTAACCTTACCACTGACAAGCATCCGGCCTGTCGAAAACTTTCTACATAAATAAACTACAGGAAACTCACATCATGAATAAAACAAAATTGATCACTTCTTTAAGTAGTGCCATAGCCGTTTCTTTATTGGCATCACAGGTGGCACAAGCTACAGAAAATCCGTTTGCGTTGCAAAAAGTCACCACTGCTACACAAATGGCCGAAGTTACAGCAGACAAAAGTGCTGAAGGCAAATCCAGTGATGGCAAATGTGGCAATAAGATGAAAGAAGGTGCTTGCAACGCTGCCGCTGGGAAAGCAAAAGAAGGCAAGTGTGGCGAAGGTAAATGCGGTGCCAACAAAATGAAAATGAAGGAAGGTGGTTGTAGCGGCAGCATGGCTCCAGCGGCACCTGCCAAAGCAAAATAAGCGACAAGGGAATCCCGTCATGACCAGAATCCAACTTGACGGAGCCGGGCTAGGTCTTCGGCGGGAGCTTATGCTCCCGTTGATGGCCGGGGTTCCACCTCTCATTAGTTTTTTTGAAGTTTCACCTGAAAATTGGATAGACTTGGGGGGTAAACGAGCAAATGATTTCCGGTGGTTTACCGAGCGTTACCCTTTTGTCGCCCACGGCTTGTCTCTTTCCATCGGCGGTCCAGACCCCCTAGATTTGGATTTTTTGAAGAGAATAAAGTCGTTTTTAACCGATCATCGGATTAGGCTATATACCGAACATTTGAGCTACTGCGCTGATCGTGGGCATTTGTACGACCTGTTCCCGATCCCGTTTACAGAAGAGGCTGTGTACTTTACCGCACAACGCATCAGGCAAACCCAAGATATTTTAGAGCGGCGTATTGCCATTGAAAATGCCTCATATTATGTCTCTTCACCCATCGCAGACATGGATGAATTGACCTTTATTCGGGCTGTACTTGATGAAGCTGATTGTTGGCTACACTTGGATGTCAATAATATCTACGTAAACAGCGTTAATCACGGATACGATCCGGTCAAATTTCTGCTGGGTCTTCCTGGAGACCGCATTGTCTATGGGCATGTAGCGGGTCATGACCATGACAGCCCCGATTTGATTATCGACTCTCACGGACAAGCCGTGATTGACCCAGTCTGGCAATTGCTGGAAATGGCTTACGAACAATTCGGCTTGTTCCCTACTTTGCTTGAGCGGGATGTGAATATCCCTCCTTTAGCCGACCTACTTAAAGAAGTCGAACAAATTGAAACATCACAATATCTATGGTACACCCGCCATGTCCAACAAAGTGCGTAGGAGTTAGTTGTGTCACGACCGGAAATGCTAGCCTTGCATAACATCGAACCCGAGTTTTTTGGATACCAAAGGAAATTTGTCGATTATCTGCGCGATCCAGTGGAAACGGAAGCCTTAGCAGCTATTTTACCCGCCCGCATCAGTGTTTACGCCAAGCTGATGTACAACAAGATTGAGGGTAGCTTGGATGCTTGCTTCCCGGTTTGCCGTGAATTGCTGGAATCTGACCGATGGCAACAATTGGTCAAACTCTTTATTAAAGAACATTGCTGCGAATCGCCGCTATACCGGGATATTCCAGATGAGTTCATCAATTATTTGCTCAATGAAACGCCGGACATGGCCTTGCCCGCCTTCTTCTCTGAATTGGCTCATTTTGAATGGATGGAATTGGTGTTGGAGACTGCGCAAAACAACCCCATTGCTGCTAAACCAGCCGCATCCGACTTATTAGCAACCATACCAGTACTCAATCCGGTGATGCACTTGTTACATTATCACTATCCTGTGCAAACTATTATGCCATCAGATGAGAACTGGACTTACTGGAAGGAATGGGAAACCGTTAATTATAAAGAAGAAAGCGCTCACCTAATTGGTTTGAGAGATGAACAATACGGCGTCCATTTCATAGAGACGAATCCCGCCACATTGCGCTTAATCGAATTGTTGCAGGACAATTTCAGGACGGGGGAACAAGCCGCAACACAATTGGCTTTGGAATTGCGCCATTCCGATCACGTACAATTCCTGACATTTTGTCGTGACATATTAAATAACCTGAAACAACAGCAAATTATAGTGGGAACAGTCCATGAATGATAATAGCTCATACAAAACCAGATCAACTTCAGTCGTCAGCGCCACTAACAGTGTATGCAATAACATTTATAAAAAAGTTGCCACAGACTACCAAAAAACCACTACGTTCCTGAGCCGAGGAGCAGATCAATTGCCGCCACTCTTGCTGCGCATTATCCTGGCGTATGAATTTTGGGAGGCTGGGGTCATGAAATATGAAGGCGAAAACTGGTTCAACGACATGGTGTTCCCTTTTCCTTTTAGCCTGCTATCAGGCGAATCACTATGGATTATGTCAACGTGGCTTGAAATCATCGGTTCGATTGCTTTGGCGTTGGGCTTGGCGACGCGGTTTTTCTCTTTGGCGCTGATGATTTTAACTATCGTCGCGATCCAAGTGGCGCATTGGCCTACTGACTTGCGGCACTGGTCTGACTTTTGGCAAGGATACGCTATCACTGACACCGGTTTTGGTAATTTTAAACTGCCCTTGATTTTTCTGACAATGTTTTTCCCTTTGCTGTTTGGTGGTGCCGGTAAATGGAGCATTGATTACGCATTCAAACGTTATCTTATGTAATTTAAGTCAATGATTTTAGATGATAATACTTGATTTTAAGGAAATTCGTATGTTCGTATTGTTAGTCTCTAAGGTCTTTTAAAATATCAATGACCTTTGATGATACCCGAATAATCGAGACTGGTCATGGAACTTAACCGCTCGTGAACGAGGAGTGTTCCACTTCACGGTAATGTACCCAATGATACTCCCCCTGTAAAAGGTAGCTAAAATTAAGTCGAATGGTAGTAATTCATAGGCGAAAGTTTCATATGTTCTGAAGTCAGGTTATCCGCCGTGTTTTATACTGGCAACAGAACCATGATTTCGACCAAACAAACCCACTCGCTCTTGCGTCAATGCATACTCGACATCTTGGGCTTACGGATGCAAAAAATACAGCAGCGATACGAAAAGAGAGACAATATCCGAGACGTTAGATGATTGGCTTAGTGTTTGGTAGGACAACACCGACTTAGATGAAAAGTTAATGTGTTCCCAATTACTTTGAACGTGACAATAGGACAGTGACAATGGGGGGATGATATTTTACGCATTGAGCGCTGGAAAGGCCAAAAAGGTAGTTACGAAAAATTGTCATAACTGAAATCAAGTCGCCTTTTGGTTGGTCGGCGGGTTCCCGATGGCTCCATCGGTGTGGCAAAGATCGACCAACGCATTTTGGTATGCGTAAGCTAATTTTTGCCAACCGTTTGCAGTAGCTAAAGATCGAGTTCAGGTTTTCCAAATTATACTTCACCATAAAAACCGGGACGACCACGCGTTACCCTCATTCGGAGTATCCTGTTAGCGCCCGATATATTTCCGCTGTGGAAAAACTTGGCATTAACAGAGTATTTTTCAAGCGTTATATTCTCTTTGTCTTGTTTAAAATATAGTATTTATTCAATATCACACTATATTAGTGTATTGGTATCAATCATATCAAATCAAGAAATATCTTACAAAATGTCAGTCAGATTAAGTAACCAAGTTCCTGCTTGTTCGGGCAAAATCATTCTTTGTCACATTTGGGTAAAAAATTGTCTCAAATATGAAGTGTCTCGCTTCAAATAATGCCGTTCTTTCAAACAATATTTATTGTTATTATTGGCTTAAGAAATTCATTGATTACTATTTTTAGATAGCGTTATTTTCGACATCCAATAAAATATCAAGTTCTTTCAGCTATAATTTTTTATATATTTAAAAGTGTATAAAGTTATTGTTCTATATATAAAAACGCTATCTATTGCATTCTAGTTCGTGAAATATCGCCTTTTTATGCTATCTATAAACTTAGTCAAATAAGCTAACTATCTTCGATAAATAGATGTAAAAACAGTAATATACAAACTACATTAAAAATACTGGCCTTGTTTTAAACTGAACATAAAGAGAACGCTAAAAAAATTAAAAAATCTCCCTGTAAATAAAGATATAACCTTAAATTTAGGTAGATTTTTGTGAAATATTGCACAAAAAATATGTGAAATATTTCCCTTAAACCTAGCAATAAAAAATTAAAATATAACCATGTTTTTGTAACTCGACATTTATTTTTAAAAGCATTAATAATGCTTCATGTCAGTTTAAGTTTGAGACATTATAAGTAATGTATCTTGTTAGTATTTCAAAAAATCGCTATGAGCTTTAGTGGTGGTTTATTTCGTACGTGGCAGTAGGCCGCTTTAATATATCTAAAACAAATAGATATATTAATATAACAAGGACGTATAAAGAAGCATGGGTCTATTTTAGTAACCGCATGTTATTAACGCCACATATTATTTTTTAATTGATGGTTTTATAATTTTTTTAAATTCATTTATTTTACGAGGTAGTAATTATGGAAAAAAGAGGATTGACAAATATTTTTTTAGTATTTTTTTTCTCATTAATGATGGCATTATCTTTTAGCGCATCTGCTTTGGATGAATCATCTTTTGATAAACACGCTAACCATTCACATGGCAAAAACAACCCTGACAATCTGATCAAGGCGATGACTTTCATTTCTACGCGACCATTTAATTCAGTTGATGGGACTTTTTTCCTAGATGGTTTGTTTGGTGGTGACGGCATGGGCTTTTTTAAGAACGTGCTTGGGTTGACTGATCAACAAATTGAGCAAAAACGTAATGCAGCAATTGCTTTTTATGCTAGTCGCTTCGGTATTGATGTCAATAATCCAAAAGTGTATTTCACAGGCTTCCAGATTGATCCGGGCGCGGATTACCGGGTAATCATGATGACAGGGGAAGAAAATCCAGGTAAAGGTTATCCCATTATTGATGGAGGATTTGCTGTTGCTGTAACAGATCCTGCAGGACTTGATTTAGGTGGTGAATTTATGGGGACTCATGTACCTGCCGGCACTGTTTTTGCTGCCGAAGGAACCTATGTTATTAAGCGCGGTAAAGAACGTAAAGACATCGTCATAAACTACCAATCCAGAGGCCCGATGCAACCTGTTGGTACAGGTGGTGTTATCAATTGTGAAGTTGTCCATCCAGTGTGGGGTAAAGGCTTGGGTTGGGGTTATTTCGAATTCCACAACCTGAAAAATGGCCAAATTACTTCCCAAGTTCGTAATGTTCTGACGTTCCCTGGACTTGGAATTGAAGAAACAATGATACAAAAATAAGTATTAGATATCTCTTTTGTTTCAAAATTGAACAGACGACCCCGCCATATTTATTATTTTCATTAATAATGGCGGGGTTTTTATGCCGAAATCATTTCTATATAAATTTTCAACTTAATAAGTGAGAAAGGAACTTTTTATATGACGAAAATATATCCTTCAATCAAAACTATTATGAAACCTCTTTTAACGTTGCTTGCGACATCATTGTTAGTGTTTTCTTTCAATGTATCAGCCGATAACGAATCTCAGTTTGAAAAATTTGGACATTCTCAAAATAAACATGACCCCGACAACCTGATCAAGGCGATGACTTTTAGTTCTACCCGCCCCTTTGATTCGGTTGATGGGACTTTTTTTTAAGGATGGTTTGATGGGCGGAAATGGAATGTCCTTTTTTAAGAATGAGCTGGGCCTGACCGATCAACAAATCGAAAATAAACGTCAATCAGCAATTATGTTTTTTTCTAAACGTTTTGGCATAGACGTTACCGATACGAAGGTGGTTTTCAATGGCTTCGAAGCCGATCCGGCTACGGATTACCGGGTAATTATGATGACTGGGGAAGAGAATAATTCAAGCAAAGGATTTCCTATCTTAGAAGGGGGCTTTATCGTTGCCGTTATGGATTCTGCCGGTCTCGATTTAGGGGGTGAATTTGAAGGCACTCATGTCCCCGCAGGGACTGTTTTTGCCGCTGAAGGTGTTTACATAGTTAAACGCGGCGGTCATAAGAAAGATATTTTTATTAATTTTCAATCAATAGGGCCAAATCAACCTGTTGGCACGGGGTTGGTAGTCAATTGTGAAGTGTCTCATCCTGAATGGGGAAAGGTTTAAGTTGGGGCTATTTCGAATTCCATAAGTTTGCTAACGGTCAAAGCTCTGCTCAATGAGGTAACATGTTGATTTTCCAATGACTTTTAATAGAAGAAACCCTAATCCAGAAATAATATTTCGTTTATTTTGGCTTAAATTTAATGTTGTTTGCCGTAGATTCTGTTTCAACGATACCGAACATCGTGTTGATGCTTCGGTATCGTACTGCTTTAGGTTTTCATAAAAACCAGCAAATGATTAGTTGAATTTGAATACATAGATACAAGTAGCACTTAAGGTGGTCGGTCGTGTTAAACAAAAACATTGAGTTTGCGATAATTGGAATGGCATGCCGTTTCCCCGGTGCCGAAAATTATCACCAATATTGGGAGAACCTCGTACAAGCAAAAAATTGTATAACAGTAATCCCTAATGATCGGTGGGATTGGGAAGAGCACTATGGTGATCCAAGTACTGACGGTAATAAGACGAATATCAAATGGGGTGGGTTTATCAAAGATATAGATAAGTTTGACCCGTTATTTTTCAATATATCACCTAAAGAAGCAGAATATATTGATCCCCAACACCGAATATTTTTAGAAACAGCTTGGCATAGTATCGAAGATGCGGGCTATAGCGTTGAAAGTTTAGCTAGCAAAAAAATAGGTGTTTACGCAGGTGTATCAAAAAATGACTACAGCGAATTAATGCGAGAATTGGGCAATGAAATTGCGCCATTTATCTCAACAGGAACTGTTCATTCCATCCTTGCAAATCGACTTTCATTTTTGTTTGATTTTCGTGGCCGAAGCGAGGCGATAGATACTGCATGTTCGAGTAGCCTAGTGGCCCTGCATAATGCGATGCGCGACATAAACAACGGTGAATGCGAGTCTGCTTTAGTGGGTGGCGTGAATGCGTTGCTGGCACCTACGATGTTCATCTCGCACAGCAAATCGGGGATGCTGTCCATTAATGGACAATGTAAGACTTTTGATTCTGGAGCAAACGGTTATGTGAGGGGGGAAGGGGTTGGTGTCTTATTTATCAAACCGCTTGAGCGGGCGATAGCCGCAGGGGATAACATACATGCCGTCATTAAAAGTTCAGCTGTGAATCACGGCGGGAGAGCAAATTTTTTAACATCTCCCACCGTGGATGCCCAAGCGGACGTTATCAGGTCTGCTTTAGCTAAAGCCAACATCGATCCGACCACGATTTCATACATAGAAGCTCATGGCACCGGCACACCGCTCGGCGATCCGATTGAAATCAACGCCCTGAAAAAAGCCTTTAAGGAGAAAGACGGCAAGTACCTCAAAATGTCGTTAAATAACTCAGCATATTGTGCATTAAGTTCCGTAAAAACTAATATCGGCCATCTCGAAAGCGCATCGGGTATTGCCGGCATTATTAAAGCGATTATGGCGATGCAACAAAAGATGATCCCTGCATTACGGAACTTTAAACAACTCAATCCCTATATCGATCTTGATCGAAGTCCGTTTTATATCGCTGATAGAAATATTGAATGGGATGCGCTGCAATACTCCGACGGAGAGCCTGTCCCACGGCGAGTAGGAGTAAGTTCATTTGGTATGGGAGGGGTCAATGCGCACATAATTCTGGAAGAATCGCCAGAAAAATCGCAAAGCAAAATAGAAAACGGTGAAAAGGTTCCACAACTGATTTTAATTTCATCCAAGAAAAAAGAAAGCCTTAAAAATCAGGCAGAAAACTTAATCTCTTATATGGCTAAGTTGGATAAAAACACTGAAAACTCATTGGTTAGTCTTAAAGATATTGCATATACCCTGCAAGTCGGTCGAGACCAGTTTTCAGAAAGACTGGCACTTATAGTACGCAACAAAAAGGAATTAATTGAAAAACTAACTGATTATATCGACGATAAAGAACCCATTGATGGGTGTTTCAAAGGTAGCGTAAAAATCAAAAAAGGAGAAACGACGCAACTCTTGATCGTTAGCCCAGAAATGGAATTAACGATTTTGTCAGAAAAATGGGTTCAAGGGGCAAAATTGGATTGGGCAGACTTTTATAGCAATGGCCTTATCCCTTCGAGAATTCCTTTGCCGACGTATGTATTTATGAAAAAGCGTTGCTGGTATAAACCAGCGGCCGTCGTTTCTGCGAAAATGGGTGTCAATAATTCATCATTTGTGGCAATTCCAGACAAAGATCCGAAAACAGCCGAAACGCTATTCAATAAAACTTTACGGCCTGATGATTTCTATATTAAAGACCATGTTGTCCAGGGAGAAAAACTTTTGCCCGGTGTCGCTTATTTGGAGTTTGCCCGAGATGCTTATAGCAAAAATGTCAATTGCAAAACGATCAATACCATCCGAAATATTTATTGGGTTAGCCCTTTAATCGTTAAGGATAAAGACCTTAGCGTCAACATCAAATTTTCGGACAGTAAAACAAGTGCCGATCAATCAAATTCACAAATCGTCAGTAATTTTCGGATTATGCAAGACAATTCACTGCATAGTAAAGGCGAACTTGGGTATTTTGATTTAAACAAATTGGATTTGACCCCTATCGATATCCCAGCCATTAAACGCAGATGCCGTGGTTACATACAACAACGGGAATTATACCCGTTGTTTCTCAGTAACGGCCTAAATTATGGTTCAAGTTTTCAGGCCATACAAAAATGTTATTACAACAATCAAGAGAGTTTTTCAGAATTAATACTGCCGGATGTCATAGCAAGCAGTTTTGATGACTATTTGCTGCATCCAAGTTTAATGGACGGGGTTTTTCAAACTATTGTCGCATTGAGCCTTTTGGGTTCGAACAGTCGAGACCAACAATATGTCCCATTCTACCTGGAAAGTGTTGAAATTATTAAGCCAATACCGATGCATTGTTATTGTTACGCCAGAAGTGAAAACAGTTGGAATAACGATGAAATCAAATTCAATGCAGTCATTTGCAATAAAGAAGGGGAATTACTGGTAAAAATTAATGGCTTGACTAAAAGGGCTATTAATCTACACCCAGGCTCCAATAACCAGAAGACAAAAACCAGGACAATACCCCATAAAAATACTGAAAATAATAAGGCTGATATTTATTATCGCTCAGAATGGCAAAATTCCGCATTGTTGGAAGAATCCGGATCGCTTGATCAGTTGATCGTATTTAGCCCCGATAACAAGTTGCAACAAAACGTGGAGATATCCAATGTTAAGGGCGCAGTGTATTGGGTCAATCCAGGCAGCCACTATCGATTAATAAATAGGTATCAAATTGAGATAGATCCAGGAAACCCAGATGATTGCTTGAAAATAGCTGGATACCTAAAGGGTGAAGAAGTCAATATAAAAAACATACTTTACCTGTGGAATTTTGATGCCAATAAGGATTCAGCCATCGACCCGATTAATTTTGGAGTCTCAGCGATGCTTCGATTAGTAAAGGCAATTATCTCAAAAAGAGCTTACAAGCAAATAAAACTGCTCTACTGCTACTTATCAGAAGTTGTAAATATGATGCCTTACCATGCTTTGGTTGGAGGTTTCGCCCGAACTTTGGCGTATGAAAATCCCAATATGAAGTTGTATACGATGGGAATAGATACACAGAATTTCGATGAAATTTTTCGTCTCGCCTTAACCGAATTTACAACCGATCATGGCTGCAAACTGCAAGAAATAAGTTACCGCGATGGACAAAGGCATGAGCGCAAAATTGTTAATTTATCCAATGAAGATTTTTATTCACAAGCAACGCCTACCATATTAAGGGAAAACGGAGTTTATCTGATTACCGGCGGTGCGGGTGGTTTGGGTTATATATTCGCTAAATATTTATCTGAAAAATACCATGCTACTGTATTGCTCATTGGTCGCTCTACATTAAATGCCCAAATAGCAGATAAAGTCGCTGCGATCCAATCGTACGGCGGTAAGTGCGCCTATTTCAGCGCAGACATCACCAACTCAGATGAATTCAAAAAGGTATTTTCTGAGATTAAAAATTGTTATAGAGATATTCATGGCGTAATTCATGCCGCAGGTATTATCGAAGATGCTTATATTTTGTTGAAGAAAGAAGATTCTTTCAGTCGGGTAATCAATACTAAAGTAAAAGGCCTATTAAATCTCGATTCCACAATGTGTGACGAGGAACTCGACTTCTTCTGTATGTTTTCTTCGATAGCTGCCTTAATGCCAAATCAAGGGCAATCGGATTACGCCGCAGCTAACAGTTTCTTGGATAGTTATGCGGAGTTAAGGAATCAGTTAACGAATGAGAGAAAGCGTTCAGGGGTCAGCCTCTCAATCAATTGGCCCCTATGGGCACATGGTGGTATGCGAGTCACGCCAGAAGAAGAAGCGCATTTGTTAGCTGAATTCGGCATGAAACCGTTAGAAGAAGACCTTGGCATCGATATTTTTGAGAATGGCTTAAAACTAGCTGATTATTATAGAAACTCGAATTCATTGGGGCATCTCGTTGCCATAGACGGAGATAATGAAAAAATCACCAAATGTTTAGCTATTGAAAATCAAACAAGGATAATGCCTCCGCTAAATGTAAATCAAATCGCTAACAAAGGGTTGGTAATGAAAAATATTGTCAGAAAAAATGTGGAAACCGCAATCAAGAAAAAGTTTTCGGATTTATTTGATATTCCTTCCGAAAAGATAGACGGTGAATTAAGAATGTCGGAATTGGGATTAGACTCTAATTCCATGGTATCAATCGTCAGGCATATAAATGACTTATACGAAATAGAACTGAAACCAACTGTTTTCTTTGAAATTGACACTATCAACCAATTTATTGACTGTGTTTATGAACATTGTAACGAAAGGGGCGCAACCATAATGGCCAGACACAATACGACACTAATTGATGTAGACAGGTCTAGCTTATCAGATATGCAATTCCAAAGAATATTTAATACTTCTGAATTTTATTTGAAAGATCATGTGGTTGAAGATCAATACAACATGCCAGGAGCCTGCTATATTGAAATGGCGCGACAAGCAGGTGACTTGCTTTTCGGCGACAACTCGATAGTTAAGTTAACTAACAATTATTGGGCTCGCCAGCTTTCATCTCCGGATAAAGATTTTATTGCTTACATAAACGTCTTTCGCAAAGGATCTGCTTATGAATATGAAATTGTCAGTTATGACGATGCCCAAGAAAAAGTGATACATGCCATCGGCTTGATGACATGTCGTGAGAATGTAGGTACATACACGGCAGCTGATCGTTATTTCGATTTAAATGCGGTACGTTCCAGATGCCCTTCCGTGCAATTACCTGATGAAGTATACGGACAGATCATTGCCGAAGGTTTACGCGTCGGCCCAACATTTATGCCAATGCAAAAAATAGTGCTCAATAAAGGCGAAGCATTAGCAACCCTTGTGTTGCCAAACAGCGTTAAAGATACACTGGATGATTATGTCCTTCATCCTACAATGCTGACGGGCGTGTTTCAAACGGCCTTGATTAGCAATCGCTTTGATGACGAAAACCAAAACGCTCATTTCATCCCTATGGGAATTGATGAATTGGAGATCCATGCCCCCGTGACTGACCGTTGTATTGTTTATTCGAAATGTAACAAAAGCAATGCCGAATTGAAAAAATTCGACTTGTTGATTTGCAGGGAAGACGGATTGATTGCGGTCAGCTTAAAAGGTTTCGCGATACGGGCCTTAAAAAACAAAAGCACCATCGAAAACCAGAAACTGCAATCGTTCGGGCATGCAAAAGCTGTTATGGGCACAAACGCCCAAAACCTTATTGAAGCAACGCATCATTACATT
Source organism: Methyloglobulus morosus KoM1 (assembly GCF_000496735.2). Lineage (GTDB taxonomy): Bacteria > Pseudomonadota > Gammaproteobacteria > Methylococcales > Methylomonadaceae > Methyloglobulus > Methyloglobulus morosus. The sequence continues at coordinate 9,054 of NZ_AYLO01000162.1, read as the reverse complement.
AAAAACCTTTTATCAAGCCATATTGGTCTATCAGCTGATGAAATTGACAAAGAAGAACCTTTTGAGGCGTATGGGATTAACTCAGTGATGATTGTCGAGCTGAATAAATCTTTTGAGGATGATTTTGGTTCACTTTCTAAAACGCTATTTTTCGAATATAGAAATACTGAAGAATTAGCTGAATACTTTATTGAAAACCATGCCGAAAAATTAAAGCAAATACTCGATTTAACTAACGGAACGGCCACGTCCCAATCGGCTACCCATGATACTAAAATTCAAAGCGAACTCAACGAGCCTAAAAATATAGGCCAGGGAATCGAGAAAAATCAATCGGTTTTAATAGGGCGCAGTGCCTCATCGCCACGAGGTGCAGAAAATATTACGGGAATCCAAATATTGAAGGAAACTCAAAAATATATAAAACAGTTGCTGTCTTCTCATATCGGCCTAACGACTGACGAAATAGAGGTAGACGATGATTTTGAGGCGTATGGGATTAACTCGATGATGATTGTTGAGTTGAATAAATCATTCGAGGACGATTTCGGTTCGTTATCAAAAACCTTATTCTTCGAATATCGAAATGTACAAGAACTGGCCGAATACTTTATCGAAAATCATATCGATAAATTATACGGCCTGTTTAATATCAATGGCCATGTTGCACCAACTGAAAGTTTTAAAGAACCTGTTGATTCCGAAAGAGCAGTAAAGCATGGAGCGACTGATGGCTTGCGTACAAATAACCAAGAAAAGCCATATGTCGAGCAAAATAAAGCCCAACCTAAACATTATGTCGAGAACGATATAGCGATTATTGGAGTTGATGGTCGTTATCCAGGCGCCAACAATATTAATGAGTTTTGGGAAATGCTCAAACGGGGTGTTGATTCTGTAACCGAAATGCCGGAATCACGGTTTGATTACAGCCAACTTTTTGACGCAGATCCCGAACAACACAAAATTTATAGCAAACGCGGCGCTTTTATTAACGATATTGATAAGTTCGATGCCGCCTTCTTCAATATTTCGCCGCGTGAAGCGGAATTGATCGATCCCCAAGAAAGGTTATTTTTAGAAGTTGCATGGGGTACTTTTGAGGATGCGGGTTACACTCGGCAAACATTGCTGAATTCATCGGATCGCCAAGTCGGCGTTTTTGTAGGGGCGTTATGGCAACCGTATCAATCCATTGGTACTGAAGAAACCTTAAAAGGTAACATCGTTGCCCCCAGTGGCTTACTTTACAGCATAGCTAATCGGGTGTCCTACTTTATGAATTTTTCGGGGCCGAGCCTAGCGATAGATAGCGCATGCTCGTCTTCATTAACGGCCGTCCACTTGGCTTGTCAAAGCCTTAACAGCGGCGATTGTAAGCTCGCCCTTGCGGGTGGTGTCAACTTGTCCGCCCACTCAAGCAAATACCTGTTCTTGTCGCAGAATCATTTTCTCTCTACGGACGGCCTTTGCCGTAGTTTTGGCGATGGTGGTGACGGTTATGTTCCGGGTGAGGGAGTAGGCGCAATTCTATTGAAGCCGCTATCCGAAGCAATTAAAGATGGCGACCAGATTTATGGGGTGATCAAAGGTTCGTCTATCAATCATGGTGGCAAAACCAATGGCTATACTGTCCCTTGCCCAAAAGCACAAGGGAATATGATCAAACACGTATACGAAAAAGCGGGCATTAATCCACGCACAATCAGTTATATAGAAGCCCATGGCACCGGTACGCCTTTGGGAGACCCAATCGAAATAACTGGATTACAAAGAGCGTTTGAGGTATCGACAAAAGACAAACAATTTTGTGCCATAGGTTCGGTTAAATCTAATATCGGCCATTTAGAAGCAGCCGCTGGCATTGCATCGATAACTAAAGTTATCTTGCAGATGAAGCATAAAAAATTAGTGCCATCAATCCATTCTGACACATTAAATCAAAATATCGATTTTGAGAAAACACCCTTCAAGGTTCAACGTGAGTTATCACAGTGGCAGCAGCCAAACTTGACTATTGATGGCTTATCTCAATCTTTCCCACGTCGGGCAGGAATAAGTTCGTTTGGTGCGGGTGGTTCCAACGCACACATTTTGCTGGAAGAGTTTATGGGTGATAATTCTGGCAGTGGTTACCCTGAAGCGGACGGAAACTTCATGATTCTCCTGTCGGCGAAAAATGAAGAACGGCTTCGAATGGCAGCCGAAAATTTGCTCAACTTTTTGGATCAGGGCTATTTGGCAGGGCCCTTGAACGATTTGGCTTATACGTTACAAGCCGGCCGGGAAGCAATGACTGAACGTTTGGGCATTCTTGTAAATTCAAGCGAAGAACTGCAAAGTAAGCTTAAAGCTTATCTTAATAATGATAAGAAAATTGCGCACCTTTATTCGGGTAACGTCGAAAAAAGCAAAACTGCCTTGGCCGTTTTTCAAGAGGACGATGAGGATATGTCTAGCCTTATCCAAGCATGGACCGACAAAGGCAAATACTACAAGCTTCTCGATATATGGGTTAAAGGGTTCAGTATTGATTGGAATACGCTCTATGGAAAAAGTCACCCGCATCGGATCAGTGTTCCCGTATACCCTTTTGCGAAAGAAAGATTTTGGATACCGCAAAAAGTTAACCAGGACATAGCGATTAAAGCCGTCAGTAACTCTGCGCTGCATCCATTAGTCCATGAAAATAATTCCAGCTTTACTCAACAGCGTTTCAGTTCCATTTTTACGGGTGCGGAATTTTTTCTGAATGACCATATTGTTGGAAACCAAAAAGTGTTGCCTGCTGTTGCATATATTGAAATGTTTCGAGCTGCGACATCCTTAAGTAACGATAAATTTGAACCTTACAAGCTCTTTAATTTGACTTGGCTGAAACCTATTGTCATAGAAGATGAACCAAAGAAAATTTGGGTTGAATTATCAATGGAGGACGACGAGTATTATTTCCAGGCAAGCATGGAAGCTAATGGTCAACACGCCATTTATGCACAGGGACAATGTATTTATCTCGATGCAAACGAAGCAAAAAATAGGTTAGAACATAATAAACGGCTGCTAATAGATGAAATAGCAAAAGATTTTGAACAACAAACGTCGTCCGATCAAGTCTATGACTTATTTCACCGTAAAGGGCTCAACCTACAAAAAGCCTTTCAAGGCGTAAATTGGATTAAGTTTAATGAAAATAATGCGTTAGGGGAAATACATCTCCCGTCTTTTTTAAATTCAAACGCAAGGAAGGAGTTTACTATTCACCCATGTCTCCTTGACAGCGCGTTACAGACGGCATTGTATGTACTGGAAAGCGAACACCAAAAAGAAGGGGCGCTCTTTCTGCCGTTTAGCATTGAAGAAATCGAAATTTTTTCTGCCCTACCAGATACTTTCTACTCGTTTGTTAAACCTTGTGATAAAAAAACGATGACTTACAGTCATCAGCCCGTTCGTAGTTTTGATGTCACCTTGGTTGATAGTGATGGAAATATTTTGCTGGCAGTTAAAAATATTTCTTTCAGGGAAACGAATCTTAGCTCAGGTCATATTCAAAATATAACGACCCCAAGCCAAGCATTTGACTTATCTTATTATTCCCCCGCATGGGTCGAAGAAGTTATCGAGGTAAAAGGTAAAGATGAGATGCTTGGAACGGGTATCGTCGTCGTTTCAAATAATGATGAGAGGCTTGAACAGTTCAGCGAAAAATTGTTACGTCTAAATGGTGCAGTACCTGTACTCAAAGTGGCCTTAGGTAATGGCATCGACCACCAACAAGCATCTGGAAAAATTTATATCAATAGCCTAGATGCTCAGGGCTACTCTAGATTAGGTGGCTTTTTAGACGAAAAAAAGATTGATGTTAGCCATATAGTCTACTTATGGGATTCGACACATCAGGCGACTATGTTGGAATTGCCCGAGCAAACCCAGCAAGCCCTAACTTTGTTATTTCATGTCGATAAGTCGCTTCTGCACGCGACAAAAACCTTAAAGCAGTTGTTTGTTAATTTGTGTGAACCGAATACTGCTCAGTGGGTAATTGAAGGAAGTATCACTGGCTTTTTGCAAAGCATCGGTACGGAATACCCAAAAACTACCCATAAGGTCGTGTCAATCGAAGCAAAAGAGATCGAGCGTGTGGCATGGCAAGACAATGCCTTAAAAGAGCTTCTTTACTCGTTTGAAGAAAAAAACACTTGGGTTCAATACGGTCAAGATAGTGATAGCCGCCTAATTTGGCGGTTACATGCTTTGGACGGAATTGACAATACACTTTTTACCCGTTTCCATCTTAGCGCCCTTAAACAAGGTGGTACTTATCTAATCACCGGTGGTATGGGAGGAATTGCTAAAATTCTGGCCAGTTATCTCGTTCAGAATTATCGGGTCAACCTTATCTTACTAGGTCGTTCAGCCCTGCAATCTGAAGGCGAATCTTTCATTCAAGACCTAAAGTCGTCGTCTACTACAAGCGACATTGCATATCTGGAAGTAGACATTGGTAATCTTGATAGGCTTGGGCAAGCGTTCGCGGATGCGAAACAGCGTTTTGGGACACTCAATGGCGTTTTTCATAGTGCCGGGGTTCTCGAAGACAATCTATTGGCCAATAAGGCTATCGATTCCTTGCAGAAAGTTTTGCGACCAAAGCTGCAAGGCACGGTTAACTTAGATCAAGTTACTCAGTCCGAACAATTAGATTTCTTTTTGGTTTTTTCATCACTTACAGCGATACTCGGTAATCCAGGACAATGCGACTACGGCGCAGCTAATGGATTTATGGATGCGTTTATAGCCCATCGGAAAAAATTAGTCGAACAACAAGCCCGTTATGGCTCGTCTTTAACGATAAATTGGCCGTTTTGGAATGAGGGACAAATGGGTCAAGACAACGATGTTTTAAGCTTGCTTGATGATTCATTCGGTTTGCCGCTGGATAAAGTTGAGGCTTTCGGTTGTTTAGAAGAAGCTTTACATTTTGGGGGAAGCCAAATAGCGGTCATCAAGAAAGAAAAAGAATTTTCGAAACCAAGCATCAAACAAAAAAATGTTTCGAAAGTACCAGAGCGATCAACAATAAATATTACGGTTGACCAGATAATTTCAAGACTAAGCATAGATACGAGAAGATTAGTCGCTGAACTAGGCAAATTTAAACCTGAGCAGATTTCGACCCAAAGCGATTTTATGGCGTTGGGATTTGAATCCGTCGTCTTGGCTAAATTGGCAAATATGTTGAACAAAAAATACGCACTAAAAATAAGCCCAGCGGTATTTTTTGAGCATACTAATTTAGAAAAATTAAATGCTTATTTACTTGATGAACATCGCCAAAAGATGGGGATCTTTTATGAAAATTTGCTGATATCGGAAACAACACAACAGGAAAATGCTATTCCAAAATCAAGTATAGGTAAGAGGGGTTACGATTCTGAAGTTGAAAAGAAACCCTCTTCTATCGAATTAGAGAAAAGCATTCCTAATGCCGATCAAACGACAGAAATTGAAAATGAGACAATGGCGAGGGCAGATTACCAAAAGCCAATCGAGAATAGGGTTTCTCAAGATTTGGATGAATCAGGCTTTGCTGTCATCGGCATGGATTGTCTTTTTCCTGGAGCACCCGACCTAGATTCTTTTTGGAAGCTCTTGGTGAATTGTGAATCGGCCGTTTCAGACGTGCCTGAGGATCGTTGGGATTGGAAATCCTATTATGGCGACCCTAGCACAGAAACCAATAAAACTAATATTAAATGGGGTTGCTTTGTAGATGACCTAGATAAGTTTGACGCTTCTTTTTTCAATATTTCACCCAGAGAAGCGGCTTTAATGGATCCCCAGCAAAGGATTCTCTTACAGTCTGTATGGAAGGCTATCGAACATGCCGGTTACGCGCCGACAGAATTATCAAAAAATCACAAAGTAGGCGTTTTTATTGGAACTTCGGGAAATGACTACTACGAATTACTAATGAATAGCGATGTTGAAGCCTATTCTGCAACTGGTGGGGTACATAGTATCTCGGCAAATCGAATTTCTTATTACTTTGATTTTAAAGGTCCCAGTATTGCAGTCGATACAGCCTGTTCTAGCTCGCTAGTTGCTTTGGATATGGCGATTCAATCCCTCAATCAAGGCGGGTGTGAAGTGGCCATCGCGGGTGGAGTAAACGCATTAATATCACCAAACTTATATATTTCATTCAGTAAAGCGGGCATGCTCAGCCCTGACGGTAATATCAGTCCCCTAGACAAAAAAGCTAATGGCTATGTAAGAGGGGAAGGAGTGGGAATCTTGGTGTTAAAGCGACTTGATAAGGCGATTAAAGATCAAGATGAAATACTTGCCGTTATAAAGGGGACTTCGGTAAATCATGGCGGGAAAGTTCCAAGTCTCACAGTACCTAATCCCAAAGCCCAAGCAGAATTGGTTTTGGATGCTTGCAATAAAGCAAACGTAGACATATCAACGTTGAATTATATTGAAATGCATGGGACTGGTACGCCTCTGGGCGACCCGATTGAAGTCAACGGCCTCAAAAGTGCCTTTAAACAAGGCCAATCGATCCAACAAGAAAACTATTGTGGAATTGCATCAGTGAAAGGCAATATCGGCCATTTGGAAGCCGCCGCTGGTGTTGCCGGTATGATCAAAACAATACTTGCACTTAAGAACAAAACACTTCCAGGCCAATGCCATTTCGAAGAACTTAATCCCCACATCCAATTGGAAGGGACACCGTTTAAAGTGGTGCAAGGCACACAGCACTGGCATCAACTAAGCGATAGCAACGGCACGATTTTACCTCGCAGGGCAGGAGTCAGTAGTTTTGGATTCGGTGGGGCAAACTCCCATGTTGTAATTGAGGAATATGTCGATACTGCTGGGTCAGAAACCGTTATAACAGATTTATATGGGAGAGGGCTTGATGAAAAGCCTTATCTAATCGTGTTATCTGCAAAAACGGGGGAAAGACTCAAGTCACTTGCGAGAGAGTTCGTTGATTACCTTGGTCATTCGGAAAAAGACTCAATTGACCTTGAACGTATTGCGTATACCCTTCAAATAGGTCGTTCTGCAATGGGGCAACGGCTTGGGTTTTTAGTAAAAACTCGGGAAGAACTTCAACAAAAGCTGAAAGCTTTCGTGAATGACGAAAAGAATATCGATGGATTGTATGTGCGGCGTTTTGAAGATAACTCAAATAAGCTAGTAAATATCCTGAGTGATGAGGAGGATGTTATCGTAAATTCATGGATCGTCAACGAAAATTTCGATCATCTGCTCGAATATTGGGTCATTGGCGGATCAGTTGATTGGAGCAAGCTTTACGACAAAAAACCACAACGCACATCCTTACCGACATATCCTTTTACTAAAGAGCGTTATTGGATAGCTAATGACCGTATAGTGAAATCGGAAAATAATTCGGTTGATAGCGCTTCCGTACACCTTCCTTTAGGCAGAATAAATGCTTCCGATTTTACTGGGCACGATGGCGATGAAACCTTAAAGGCAGATACTCTGCCCATGTCTGAACAGCAAATATCTTCAGTGGATACGGCTTCCACATATTTGCGGACGAAAAGTAAAAATTATTTCAAAAAACTTGCCGCTTCAATATTGCATATGCCTGAAGACAAGATTGATAGTTCGCGATCCCTCGAAGAATATGGAATGGATTCAATATTGGTCATGCAAGTAATCAATACGTTAAATAAATATTTTTCTGATATTAATAGCACTTTATTGCTTAATTATAGGACGATAGATGCAATTACTGAATATTTCTTAGAATATCAAAGAGATTCAGTGCTTCGGTTAATACAATCGGAAGCCGAAATTTTTGGGCAAACTCGGATAAGAACCGAGTCGGCATTACCTGGATTTGAATTCAAACCTAAACATTCACAAAATCCGCTGTCGCATGAGAACGATATTGATTGGTTCGACAAACCCATGTTATCGATCAATGAAGTGGCATCGGCCGTATTTGATAACAAAGTTAATTTTAAGGATGCTTTGCGTATTGTAAGGCAAGGTAAAACGGAATTTTTGAGATGAACGAACAAATCAAGAAATTGTTGGAAAGGGTGCTGGTTGGTGAGCTTTCTGAGGTTGAAGCAGAAAAAAAATATCTGCATCTCATAAATTCACAGGCCGGAAAAAATAAACTATCGGCTGATTCTCCAATGTTTGATATTGAAGAGAAAATTTCATTACAGAATCAGGTCGCCTACGACGACAGGAAAATCGAATGTATCAATAAACTTGATAATCCAGAGTATCGGTTGTTTATATTTTTACCCTTTGGTTTTGGAAATGAAACACTTTCATGGTCGTGGAAAAATGCATTTAGTCAGCAAGGGAATTTAGAAGTTTGGTTGATGGGGGCTTCCGATGTAGCCGATTGGGGACACTTGATAGACCATTTGCTAAAACATATGGTGCAGTTATGTGATGCCCCATTTATTGTGTATGGACATTCAATGGGGGGGATTATCGCTTACGAAACCTTGGTTGAACTTGAGCGAAACCATCAGCTATCCCCCTTAGTCTTTATCCCATCCTCCGTTTCTCCGCCAGAAGTCTTTGAACGCCTAAAAGTGTTGCCCCCTGTTTATGAAATAGATAACGACATGTCCATGCAGGATTGCCGTGAAATATTGGAGAAAAGCCAGATCATTCTCCCTTTAAAATCCGGTGTAAAACCAATGCCTGATGAGGCGATCAAATGTGATCTTGGCTTGATTAAAACATACAGTCATGAGCATGGTAAATCGGCGCTTACTTGTCCTCTTTTAGCCTTGCAAGCCAATAACGATGTGCTTATTAAAGACCCTGTAGGAATTTCATTATGGAAAAATTATACTAAAGGGTATTTTCACTATCAGGAAGTAGAAGGCACGCATTTATATTTTATGAATCCGCCGCAATCATTATTCAAGACAATTAAATCTTTCCTGAAAAAAACTGATGATATAAAGCGATCACAGTTTCAAGCAAAAACATACCGATTAGTCTCTTTCGAAACAGGTACCGATGAAGTGC
>NZ_AYLO01000161.1 GCF_000496735.2 Methyloglobulus morosus KoM1 | reverse complement strand
AGCTTAGGAGGGATGTAGTGAACGCATATCCTACTTCCCTCTGCTGCTATGCACTACATTTTGCGGTATATTCAGGATCGAAATGTAGAAAATGAATGATATAGGCGGTTACTGAACAAGTTTATTCGGTTAATTCAACTCCTCTTCAGCAATATCTAGGAGTATCCTCCTTTTGATTTAGGACTGAAGTGTTGTTTTATCTTAGAGGCAAACATGAGGATGGTGTATGGATATCGACCAGCTTAACATTAGTTATGGTATTCAGGATCGAGTTAGCTTTGAAACCGGTAACGGCGGATTTCCTTTTATTCACATACAAAACCAAAGCGCTTCCGCTTTGATCTCGCTATACGGCGGGCAAATCCTGTCGTTCAAACCTGCTGATGAAAAGGACGACATGCTGTTCCTCAGCAAAAAAGCCATATATAACGATGGCGAAGCAATCCGTGGTGGCATTCCTGTGTGTTGGCCTTGGTTCGGCCCCGACCCTAAAGGGTTACAGCGGCCTAACCATGGTTTCGTACGCAATAATCTTTGGACAGTAACAGCCACCACGACGACCGATACGGAAACCAAGATAAGCCTGCGATTTACTGAAAACCACAAAAAAGAAAAAACCTGGAAGCAGCCTTTCACCCTTACGCTTGAATTTAGCATTGCCAGTACCCTAAGCATAAAACTGATTACAGAAAATACCGGTGAGCAGCCTTTTTCGATCACCCAAGCCTTTCACACTTACTTTAACGTAGGGGACATTAATCGGGTACAGGTGTTGGGTTTAGAAGGCTGTGCTTATTTCGACAAATTAGACCAGGGCAAGAAAAAAATGCAAACCGGCATAGTAATGATCGGCGAGGAAGTTGACCGCATCTATGAAGATATTCGCAATCATTTAACCTTAAACGACCCGACAAATAACCGCCGGATAGAAATTGTGTCTGAAAACTGTCGAACCGGTGTCGTCTGGAATCCCTGGCAAAAAGCCATCATTGACCTCGATGCACAGGATTACCAGCGCTTTGTCTGTGTTGAAACTGGCAATATTGCTTTCGATCTTGTTCAAGTTCCGCCTAGCGGTAAAAATAGTTTCTTAACGAGTTATAAAATATTACGGGGTTAACAAATAGGGTTCAAGGAATTTTTCAATACTAATTCTCCACACCGAATGCGAAAGAATTTGGATTGGTGCTGGTTGCCCAAAAGATAATAACAGGTCAAAAAACCATACAAGCGTGAAAACTCTATGTCGAGGTAAATCACGATTCCGGAACTTAACAAAAATTTTGTTTTTTAATACGAAATAGGTTAAAACCTTTAAAAAATATTCAGGACTTCGTAGCTGACATAGTGCCCTGTCCATCTTCTTGATCTCCTCAACTTAATAGGCTGAGCCTTACCCATTATCGGTCTTTATAGAATGCAACTATCTTGATCACCGATCACTAAATCTCTTACCGAATTGGATAGATAAATAGCTTACGTAGATATGAATCACCCCAGCCTAACTGTCCTTCACATTTATTTGGCTCATTTAAGATGAGTAAAATCAGCTTTCCACTGCGTTTAGTAGAAAGTTTTAATCCGGAAACTGGGATATGGGGTGGCCGTCGTGGTCACGGCAACGTTGTTGGCAAAGGCATGGTTCGATTCGGACAAAATGCCTGGGTGGATGCACAAGTCATCGTCAATGACAATACTGACCAGAAGGTTTTACTTACCGGGTATCTATGCGAAATCGCCCTTAAACGGATGCTTTCTCGTCTCGAAAGCGATACTTCGTTCAGGGATGTAATGCAAGGGTTAGCTGACCGCGAGTTGGCTATCGTATTCATGGATGGTCATGAATGCCTTCTTGACCTGGATATCGAAGCAGCTGTTTGTTCTGTTGCCTGCGATGTGGTTCTTCCGCTCGGTTTTTCTCAGGCAAACTCACCTTCTAAGTTGACTGCACTCAACAGCGACGATCAGCAGGGCTTCATAACGCTGTTAATGTTGGGGCATTTATACCTGCTCCTAAACTATCTGGGTTGTAGCCAGCGCCAGGCTATGTCCAAAGTTCTCGATTTTTATGCATCCTTCTCGCAAACCGAACGCGCAAACCTACATAGGGTGTTGGAAGGGCCGATACTTGACAGCGGCAATTTGTTATCCCTTTTTCTAAAGCGTGCCGTATTTGATTCGCCTAGCCCTACAGAAAAACCTTCTCAAGCAATATGGCGGGATCAGCAGATTACTTGGTTGCTGGGACAGGATCGTATCGATCTGCCTTATCCCCGCCAGACTGCAATCGATATTCTACATGAAGTAGCCGACATAGACGAACAGCGCTCCCGGCTTTACCACATGCTGCGTAGTTATGACCGAAAGCTCGAACGGCAGAATATCGAACGCATTTCCAATGAAGTCCTCGAAACTCGGCAACAATTGGTCTTTGGGCGAATGAGCCGCGCATTTCACAACCAAGCGACCCTGTTCGCCGACGCAGTCCTGTTGCAACCGGCTTTGTCTTGGCGTGGACTGGCTGCCGAGTTGTCTTCACTGACGGAGGATACGCCGAACTTGCAGCCCAGTGCAGGGCTATTGCATCTGATGCTCAACAGTCTAACCGAGGTTTCACTTATCCAATTGGAGGGTGCCTGCGAACGCTTTGAAGAGGCTGTGCTCGATGAGCAAAATAAGGCCTTATTGAATGCACTCGCCCTGTCACGCACACGATTAGAGAATTTCAACGATGCGCTTGCCGGGCAGTCAATACCTCTTGCGTCGCACGAGCTTATCATGGCATTGACTGGGAAACGCCTGGGGCTGATAGAACGTATGCGCCAGGAATTCCTTCATGCATCGAAGCGACACGCCGCTTACGTCGTGATCAGCCAACGGCCATCGCCTACCGGATCGCATCTGCTGATCAAGATCAATGAATTCGAAGAGCCTTATCCAGGCAAAGCCGACAATTTGCGAAAACTGGTTAGGCTTGCTGGCGACCATATTTACAGTAGTCCGGACTATGGCTGGTTGGAAGTGGCCGATCACTGGATCGAAGCTATACCCCTTTTCATTAAAGAAGAAGTCCTGGTTCGGGATGGGCAGGAAACCACCCGCACAATCATAGACATCGCCGGTATGGAAGCTTCCTTTCGAGAGGAAATGGCAGATTTGTGGGCACGCAACCTTCGCCATGTCCATGACAGTGAACTCCTGGGTTTGGCTCGGGAATGCATGGCCGCTACGGAATTTCCAGGTCTTGACGAAGAAGGGCAGCGTCAGTGCCAAAGCCAAAAGACCGATGCTAACGAAATTGCCGCTTTGGCTGTGCTATTCGGCGAAATTTACCGTCAGCAGGTTGACCATATCCAGAAAGTGGTCGAAGCCGAGGAAGTTTCACCTTTCCAGGCTATGCAGCAAATTCTATTGAACAACGTACTCTTTCTGCAGGTTAAAGAACATCGACGTATTACGGCATCCTGGACTGAATCAGTCCGGCAGCTATTTCTAGGGCACGGTTTCAGCAGGGATTTTGACCTTGAGCTTGTTCGCCTAAGAAAACATGCGCGACAGCCACGCCGCACCCTTCCAACCTTGCACATCCTAACCACACAATCGGCAGGCATGACCGAGGGCTACATCCGGACATGGCTGGAAGAATCCATGGCACTCTTCAACATCGCCGAAGACCTGGGGTTACATGATGAAATAGCTGGGCGCGAAGAATTTTTCAGCGTTCGCATCCTAAGCTTAGGTGAGAAAGTAATCCGCGAGTTGGGGATCTGGATAGAAGTCGAGGAAATGGTTGCGCACGAGCAGATTTCGCAAAATGCCGCTGTGCTGCGACTGATCAATAGGAATCGGGTGGTTCAGGAAGAGTTGTCTTGTCTGGGTGCCTTGCTTGAATTCGAGGAGATGAAGCAGGGTCGCGGAAGGGCCGAAGCTTGTGACGATCCCAATGCGGTAGGGGAATATGCGATCCAGCATGCTCAAACCCTGCAGGAAGCCGCGTTAGCAAAGGTGATCGAGCGCAATGCTGAGGCACTTAACAGAAAAATGATCGAGGAGAACTGCAATCATTCGGGACAAGACCTCAAGGAAGCTTTGCGCCATTTCGTATTGGAAGACGAATATTATAGGGAAGACCTGCAAGCCTACACGCGTTTCTCTGCCCGTCATAAGGTGTTAGAGGCTTTTGATGTCGAACATCCCGAATTATGCCTAAAAGAGTGCTGCGAAAAATATCTGAGGCGCTATCTGCAACTCGGCAAAACCACTGCCCGCAAACAGGTTATTACCGAGCAGGGATTGAACCACCTTAGTTTACATCCTCTCTATTATTTCAAGGCTAGCGGTGGGGGTAAACGTTACCATCTCATTTATACGCCTAGCCGAGTAGATCTGGGGAAACGGGAGCGCGAGTCAGTAGAAACTTGGTCGCAATGGGTAGGTGGCGCCGACTGCGCAGCTGCCCAGGCAGGACGCCAGATATACAGCCTGATCAACAAAGACGTCCGTGTTTTCGAAAGCCTTACCGAACCTGAAATCTTGAAAACAGGTGAAAATGCCTCGATGGTATCCCATTTCGGGTTTTCTAATGCCCTGAGCTTGATGGTTACCGCTTCCCGGCATGGCGATTTCGAGGCGATGGCTGACCTTATGAATAAGCGGCGTGACCGCCTGATTCACCCCGCAGGTGAGGGTTATGGCGGATATTGTGTCCCAAAAGATGGTCTCTTCCTAGAGTTCGTGCTGACCTTAAACCGAGCCGAAAAGCTAAGGCAGATAGGCGTACCCGAAGCCCATCATCTAACGGTTATCGCTTTAGCCAATCTTTTGCTCGACCGCAGGCCCGAATTTTCCAGCCAGCTAGAATGGGAGGGATGGGCAGCCGAGCAATTGCAACGACAAGATTGTTTGAATCCTTTCTTCACTGTGAGCCGTGGGTTACCCGTATTCCAGGTTACCCGTATCGCTCACGTTCTAGAGAATCTTGGACAACCGGAACTGCGTGACCCCTATCGGGTTGCTTCAAGTTTGGCAGCAGGCTGGGGTCTACACAAGATGGTCACCGGTGGCGAACAGGTCAACCGTTTCATGCCATTTTTTAAGTCTTGGCTAATTCGTCAGGGGATAGCAGAAGCCGCCCGACGGCATCCCCAATTACCCATTGCAATTGAAAATTGCGTACTCGTACTAACCGTCGAATATAAACCCGACACCCAGGATGCCCGCTTTGCCGTCGGCCTTCGGAAGTTTGAGATTCTTACCGGCACAGGCGACCATCTGCTGAATGCACTTGACTTGCAAGGCCAGGCTGTTGCCGTCCTAATGAACCAGGGGTTCGCTGAATTGCAGCGCCGGGGTTGGGTTGGCCGTCTTGGGGAAATAATGCCTGTCAACCCGAATGACCAAGCTACCGTTGAACAAATGCAAAAGCTATTCCCACCTTGCGAACACCCTGCAGAGATACGCATGGTTGCACCCACAGGCCTGTCCATACAGGATCTGCTGAATTATACCAGCGATACTCGGTTACAGGCCGTTGCAGATGAAACCCGTCAGGAGTTGCTAAGGCTTGGGTTGACTACCAAGGAAATCGAAGCCAACCTTCGGACTTGGGGGGCACGCCTTAATCAGTGGGATCATCGTGTCACGCTTGATCCATGGGTCAAAACAGAACTACAGCAATGCCTTGGGGGGCATCTCCATACCCTCGTGTTGGCGACATTCGGCCCTGAGCGGCACTACGAGGACGCCGTTCAGGGCGTAGACCTGATCGATACGGGCATTCCTCACCAAGGGCTGCTCGAACTGTTAGCCAACCCACCCAAACTCTGCAACTTGATGATGGAAGGTAACCCGAATAGCGCTTTGACCATCGTCGATGGTGCGTCTGGCGCCCGGCATCGAGCCATGAATCGAAGTGATGTTATGCTATGGTTCGCGGCAGGGGAACGCATAGGGCGAGAGCCGGTTTATCTGAGTGTGGGCTTGGGTCAAGAGACCGTCGAAGCCTGGAGAACGGATATGCGGCGTCAGCGGCGAAGGGCCGAACGGCTATGGCAGGGTTTAATTAACCATGACTTCAAGAAGGCTTCTCAAGTCTACGAACACATCGTGGGCGAGATCCATCAAGCCCATGAGATCCAGTCGGCTTTAACCGAATCCGATAAACTAAACCGTTTTGGCCGTAGCCATAAGCGCGACCAATTGCTTAGTGAAGCATTGAATCGCATTGGCGGCGGATTAAAGCTCGAGAACCTGGGTTTTGCCGAATTTCTGGCTTTGGGTGGGATTTACCTGTTCGTCGGTGTCACAAAGGAAGAAATTCGCGCGGCAGTGGAATCATTTTCCTCCGGCATCGCTTGTGTAGGCGGCCAAGTGGGCCATTTTGACGATGACCTTATTAGCCTGTTCTTACCGATAGACCATCGGCCAATAGCGGCGGAATTTCGACAGGAGAAGGGGGTCGAAAGCTCAAACAAGGCGATGGAAGATCGGGCAACCGTTGCCCTGGAAACGCGGCATCAGTTGGCGGAGCGCATTGCCAAGGCGCGTTCCCTCAACCAGCGAAAGATCGGGTTCGCCAAAGTACCATCAACCGCTGATTGTGGGTTTTTGGAATGTTACCAGAATGCCAAACAGGCTCTTGGTGCCGGTGACCGTCCTGTGACCGAGGAAAGTTTTGGGGCTTTCCTCGGTCACACCCGCAATGCACTCATAGCGTTGGTCAAGGATTTGCAACATGAGGAATTCCCTGGGGAAAGGCAAGGTATCATTTCGCGCCTCGAACAATTATTCTCAGGGCATCGAATTGACGAGCAGGTTTACAATATTATCGCCGGGGGCTACGAGGACATAGGTGATTTCGGTCGATTGGCCCAATCCATATATGAAAGTGCCCAACAGGGAAAAATTGATGCCTACGCAAAGCAAAAGAGTCTTCGTAGGATTGCCCAAGGGGCTGAACTTTTTTATATCATTTTGGCTATCGATAGCACTATAGAATTTACCGAGCAAGTTTCTATTGAAATGGATGACATGAGCCTTTGGCGTACACTGTCCGGTTTTTTCGCCAAAACCCTCAATGACCACTCCTATGAATACCGTCCGTGGATTTATAGCCGTGGCACCGGTTTCTCCGAATACCGTGGTGAAGCGTTGTACCAGCTCGCTGTTGAACATCACGGGTGGCTTTACCGTTATTTGCGTTTCTTGATCGGCAATTACACGGGAATAAGGGCGATGAAAAAACCGGAGCAGGATATGCTCTTGGGGAATTACTTGGATGGTATGGAAATGGAAGGCATTGGTGCTGAAGCCGATGGCAATGCGGAAAAAATGTGGAGGGCTTATGGTCAACTGCGCGAAATCGCTTTTATACGAAATGACGGCTTCCCCCTCCCGGAAGTTTTTTCAGAATTCGACCCAAACCTTATCCGCGAATGCACAAGAGTCAACCATGTGATTGCAGCTCCCGTTGGGCGCACCCATTTTTCACGGGCGCTAAGGGAAGGCCCAGCCTTAGCGCGGCAACTGGAAAAAGAGGGGCGGCGGGGCGGCAACCTTATCATCACACGAAAAATAGATATTTATGAAAAGCTAGAATCCCCTCGCCCTGTCGCCCTTGTCCACAGCGGCCACTTATATCTGGATGCCGCTACCTATCAGAAAGCTCTGGTTGAGCACAAGGGCTACTCCCAACAAGATGCCGCCGCTCAAGCTCAACGATTGCATCCCAAGGGCATCCGGGTGGCGGCACGATTTACCCGTCCTATCCTTGCTGCGCTAGTTTATCCTTTTCACGGCGACCCGGTTTACGACCAGGGAAAACTTGAAGCCTGCGGACTACCGTATACGGTGCAATCACTTTTTCATACCTGGACGACCTACGACAAAGCCAAGAATGGCGACATCTTCCGCAATTCCGGCGTGGAAATGCCAGATGAAATCGACTGGCTTACTGATTTTACGGCTCGCAGTCCAGAGAAGTCGATAATCAAGAATTGGATACTATATGGGTTAGATGATACAGCTTATCCGGGGCTGATCGATTTTGCCCAGCGGCATCCTTTGGTCATGGTCAAGGATGCCGCCGAATCAGGAGGGCGTAATGCCCAGGCCTTCATGTTGAGCCGAACGGACGGTAGTCTCGACCAGGAAAAAATGGGGCAAGCAGTCGAATTCATCTATCAGATATCACTCAAACACCATGCCTGTATACAAGAGGTTATCCTGAGTTCACCCGAACATTGGGCTACCGAAGAATTCATGCACTGTTTTGTACACCGACAAATTGTCGAATGGGGAAGCCCTGTCAATCGACAACGAAAGCCATACACGCCTATATTTGGCTCACACCGCATTATTGTCTCCATGGACAATCCAGACGAACCGGATCAACAAAAAAAATGGCATTTTTCTCACTGGATTACCCTCAACAGCAAGCAATTGATTACCAATGTGGGCAGGGGCGGCACACTTGAACAATTGCTGCCGAAATACATTCGACCCGAATATTGTCAAGCAATAATCGACAAACTAACCGAAGCGGGTCGTAACGTAATGGAAGCTATGTCGTCATATGAAACGCGCAGTTCTGCAATCTATAAAAATGAAACCGGTCGCGATATAGGCAACGACCTGATGGGAATTTCATACGGCATGCCCCGCTATTTGATGCTGGACTTCCTTATTGTCCCGGTGTTCGAACAAGAAGGAAGGCTGGCTGAGGTCGAACCACTTTTTGATGAATATGGCTGCCGGTTAGGTTCGCGATTCATATTGCAAAAGGGCAGTCGTCGTTTTGAGGGAACCATTAAAGATTGGCGTGTTGTGCTCATCGAACCCAATATTGGCGTTGGTTTGTGGGATCGAGTGGCGTTGCGCGAGGAGTTTCACGAACTGGAACAAGCTAAAATGGAGGGCAGGGGCCCAAACTGGGATCGCATCGGCGAAAACGCCCGTATTGTCTTGAAAGATTTAAACCGTGCCGGTGAGGAGTACCTTATAGCGCTCAAGGGAAAAAATGCTTTCCTTTCCTAATCACAACCAAATTCAGAACGCCTGTTTGCAAACATGGAAAGCACTTGGAATAAGTGTTGGCTCTCCCTTTAACCAGGAAGAAACCAGTGTCTTCTTGAAATTTCTCCTATTGGAAGGACTAGAATACGGTGAAGTGCGTGCTTGGCGAGTACGAAAACAGTCCGATACATCGGTCGCACTGCGCCGGCGGTTAGAAGCGCTCCTTACAGACGCACAGCATGCAATAAGGATTGGAGAGGGGCTTAAGGTTTTAACTGGAATTCCATGGGATGCCGTTAACCGTATTTTGTCGGTTTCCCTGTATTACCGTCAACGACTGATCGATGTTGCCATGGAAGCTGTGCTCAGTGAACCTTTGGCGCCGGAACTATGCATTAAATTCGACAGCACAATTCAGCACGATTTGTCGGCAATTCTGCCGGGTGCCAGGAATCATGCGGTGCTATTCGCATCGCCCGTTTTTTTTACGAACGAATTCTATCCCCTGGCTGTCGATGCCTATGTACATGATTCGGAGAACTATGGAAATCAGCAAACCAATGTCCTGGGAGTCCACACTGACTGGTTAACGACGGATGGAAAACTCACGCGCATTCTTTATTTGGATTTCGATAAAGGCAGGCTCGTAGAAACCGATGTGGAACTTCCAATAGTGCCCGATAGCGTTAATTTTCTCTGTCTAGGTCGCCAAGAACAGGAAAAACACCAAGCCATTTCGGAGCGCATTAACTGTCTCCAGGTAAATCCGTCCAAGGTGTCCATGCTGGCTGACGACAAGGCTGAAACGTTAGCTGAGTGGTCTGCCCTAGGTTTGGAAGTGCCCGCTTATCAAGAAATATCACCAGGGAATTTGGCGAAGGCATTTCACTTCCTTGATAGCTTTGAAGAAATTGTGGTCAAGCCAAATGGGGCCACCGAAGGGGAGCTTGTAGCTTTCTTCCAACGTAGCCATCCTCAGGCCAGAATAGCATTACAGCACCATTTGGAACGCTGCTGGGAACAGGGGAAAGCCATCGCCCAACAACGCCGTGATGGGGTACTTTTTCGGGACCCTGTTTCCGGAAAATGTCACAGCTTGGCATTGCGCTTTAATTTAACCACTAATCGAGTTGGTGGTCACCGCTTGGAATCTGGTTATGCGCAACTAGGCCAGGACGAACAATCCCCTGCCGCCTGTGGCCAAGGCGGGCGCATCATTCCTGTTGATATGGCCCTTTCTAGTTTATCCTGCGGACCTGCTTTCGGGAACCAACCGTTCCGCCTTGATCCAAACGACTGGAGCCGTATACGCGAGCAAACCGAACGTGCTGCAAGCCTGTTTATGGGATTGATGTTAATTGGACTCGATGTCCTGCTCGACCATGACTTACACGGCAAGATACGGCCTGTTTTTTTGGAAGCGAACCCTAGGCCGGCAGGCCTGAGTCATTCCCGGTTGTTGGTCGACGATCCCATGCAGCCGGCTATTAATGGTGTAAGCCTCGATTTATGGGGCTGCCTTGATTCGTCTCGACAAGGTATCGGTTTGGTGTAGATTCAAAAATGCCCGAAATTAATTAATCCCATATTAGTAAAGCATTAAGTCCCCTAAGATCGACAAAAAATTAACTGTGAATATCGTAACCCGTTCTTATCCGCGTGCCGCACTTGTCGGAAACCCCTCTGACGGTTATTTCGGCAAAACGATCGCGTTTGTTTTTACTAACTTTCGCGCTGAAGTTACGCTTTGGGAATCGACTAAATTGGAGATTCTTCCTAATGAACGGGATAAGCCCGTATTTGCATCTATTGATCAATTGGTTGAGGATGTTAGGAAGTACGGCTATTATGGTGGCGTTCGCCTTGTTAAGGCGGCAATCAAGCGATTTTTTGAATACTGCAAAATTGAATCGATAACTATCGATAAACGAAATTTTACTCTCCGTTACGATACAACGATACCGTACGGTTTAGGGTTGGCCGGATCAAGTGCAATCATTACCGCTTGCATGAATGGGCTTATGCAGTTTTATGGGGTTTCAATCCCCAAACCGCAATTGGCGAATCTCATTTTATCGGCTGAAAAAGATGAGCTGCAAATCGAAGCAGGACTGCAAGATCGGGTGGTCCAGGTATTTCAAGGACTGGTCTATATGGATTTCGATAAGGCCTTGATGGAAAAACGGGGATACGGAACCTATGAACCCCTGGATGTAAATTTATTGCCAAACCTGTATATTGCATACAGCACTAACTTAGCTGAGGGTTCAGAAATCACGCACAATAACCTTCGGGAACGTTTCAATCATAGTGATAGGGAAGTGCTAAATGCGTTGGCGGAATGTGCTGAATTGACTGTACAAGTAAGGAGGTTACTTGAAGCACATCGGGGAACTGAGATCGGCGTACTTCTTAACCGCAATTTTGACTTAAGAAGAAGTATCTTGAAAATCAGCGAAGGAAATCTAGGCATGGTAGAAGCTGCTAGAAGTGTAGGCGCAAGCGCTAACTTTACCGGATCCGGAGGGGCCATTATCGGAACCTATAAGGATGAAACGATGTATGAATGCCTTGTGACGAAACTATCGGCTACCAATGCCAAAGTAATCAAACCTGAAATCGGTCTGTCTGGTTAGGAAAAATAATGACAATTCTATCGCTGTCGCATTAGGGTCGGACTTTCGCCTTCGGTAAGGACCAAAAAGCACAATGACCGAAATTCTGGTAAAGAGAAGCACGGTTATTCCACGCCAAGGACAATCTCAGATTATCAGGAAGCCTTAATTTTCAACTAGAAAAGGGTTGGCAATCACCATCCTGTTTTTGAATTCTTTGCCATGTTGCATGTCTTCCGAATACCAGGTTGAACAATCAGGCAGTAAAGCCGGACTGATAATCAAGCTGTCGTAAAAAAAGCCATACCGCTCCCATATCCATATTCCGGTTCGGTTGGGCAGGAAAGACAGCCTTTTAACGTAATTATTAATGAAACGTTTGTTTTTTGCGATTTGGCCAGACGAATGCACCCGGCAGCAATGCGTAAAAATAGCCAATGCTGTTGTGCCCGAGCAAGCCCATTCAGTCCAGGCCGCCAACATCCATGTTACCCTGTTATTTTTGGGCAATATCGATCCCGATAAAGAGGAGAGATTTAAACAAGCGCTTGCCGCTGTGCAAGCGCCAAGGATGACGCTATGTTTTGACAAGCTCAGTTTCTGGAAAAAACCCGGCATTTTATGCCTGACCACAACCAACCCTAGCCCAGAGATTGAATCCTTCGTGGAAGTTTTATCAAAGCTGGCAAGAGGGCTAGGCATCCCGATCGATGAACGTCCCTTTAAGCCGCACGTCACCCTGGCCAAAAAAGTGAAAAACCAAGTTTCATTGGGATTTGATCCAATTATTTGGCATTCAAGCTCTTTTAGCCTTGTTGAGTCATGTCAAGTTTCAAGCGGGATTGTATACCGGACTGTCGGGGAGTGGAAAGCCAATAAGGCCTAAGCCAAAAGCTTGGAGCGCCTTCCAACCACGGTTGAAAAGGATCAGGTTCTGGCCAGCCGTTCAATCCCTGTGCCGGTTTGAACAACCGTTGGATCGTGCTCTCACGAAGCGGGTTCATGAACAAGCATATTGACTTGTAGCTGAGTCGAAACAATAATCCTAGATGCGGGTCACTAATTAAATATGATGGCCTCACATTCTCTTGCTAGAATTTACGTCGTGCGTTTTCATCCGAACTGGTTGTCCCGTTTCCGTGGTCGCCATGGCCGCAACAAACGGTGTCTTGTTTTTGCTGCCGTGCCCACGTTTGTCGCCATGCCTCGCCCTCCTTTTTTCAAAGACTTGTATTTCCGTCTTTGCCTTCAAAATGGGCTGTGGGTTCTACGTAATCAGATAAAGGTTTTAAAATGGCTGATGACGACCTGAACCCAGGGTCGCCATTCACAGGCCTATTCAGGGTTTTCCTTACGCACCGACAGGGGCAATGCCAGCTTTATCGGAATTCAACAAAAATACGATGGGGCCTCCTTTGCTGAGTAAAGTGTGTTTAACAGGCTTGCCTTCATTAAATTCCACCAAACCAATATTACATTGGGAGGTAAGGCGTGAATTTTCTGTACCTGCTTCCGTAATATACTGAATTTCAGTTTTCCAGCGTTGGTTGTTGTTATAAGCCCATTGGTTATTATGGCTCGCGCGACCTTTTTCTGTTGCTATCTTGCTGATAATATTGGCCTGTTGGTCGTTTGGGCGATTGCAAAGCGAGGAACTGGTCAACTGCCAACAATGCAATTTTTCACCCTGGCTATCGAAATGTGCATGTGCCGTAAAAGAATAATGGACATCTCCCGATAAAAAGATGCATTGGTTAATCGCCATACGATGCAATAGACAGTTCATGAAATTACCGAAGCCATCACGGTTGGAAAACCAGGACTCAACATCTAAGGCGTTAATTATACTGCCAGTGACTACACCTTCTGCGCGAAACAATTTTTCGGTATAACGGACAACCAGGGTATCTTCAAATGCACCAACAGCCCATAAGCCAAGTTGTTGCAAACCTTCAACGGGAGCAAAACCCATGACGGGTGTCGTCGCCACAAAAATTGGCCATTCTGGGAGGGACTTAATAATTCCCTTGGCGATGTCTTTTTCTTTTGCAACTTTTATTTTATTCCACTCCATCCTTAACCAATCAAGGGCGTATCGATCCAATAATTGGGTAGGGTAAAAATTGCCATCGGGTTGCCGTTGGGTGCGGGAGTCAATCAATATAATGGGCGGGTTGGTAGGCACAGAATATCCCCAGCCTCTGTGTTTCCAAGTGGTCAGGTCATATTGCCGTTCTAAATTATCAGAAGGTTGCGCTTTTTCCAGAAAGTCAACTATCGAATGCACCATATCGTAATCAAAGTTTTCCGGTTCATTGCCCCAGCCTTGAAATGCCCAATAAGCCGCCAGGGCGTTCGAAACAACCCGATGTCCCAATGGGGAGTCGCGCACTTTGTCATACCAACCGCCGGTAATATTCCAATCATCTGTTACGTCATGGTCATCAAAAATCATGTACGTCGGTATGTTAGCCAGTAACCGCCTGACTTTAGGCAGGGTTTTATGGAATTCTTCCAAGGCCGAGCGAAGATTGGCATCATGTTCAGGCAAAAGCTCCAGTTGCCAATTACGGGCATTCCCGAAAACATACACATACATTGCCGCAAATTCGGCAAAGGTAAATAAATGATTTTTCGTTTCGCCTGAGCTAAATCCTGCAATATCCTTGGATAAAGTTTCCCTGCCGCCGACCGGAACAGTCGATGGATCGAACTTCTCCCCTTCTTTTTTCGGTAACATTTCTTGAAAGCCCAGCAATTCAACCGTTTTTTGCTTAATCATCGCAAAAATCGGATTGGCTACGTCATCTGCATAAATTTGGTCGCCCGTCAGCAACAGCAGGGCGGGTCGATTTTCAAGGTCATCAGTGGGATTGCTTGCTATTTCCGTGTCACCGAGGCTTAAGGCATCAAAGTTATCCTTATTGCCGGTTACCAAGCCATGCGGCTTACGGCAACTGCCATGCAGCAAGCGTTTAAGGTGCGTTGGGATAAAAAATGTGGGATTGGAATCTTTGCCATAGGTTAGCTTGAGGGCTTTAAGGTTGATTGCAGTATCTTTGCTGCCATCATCACTTACTTGGTCTAGCCGGTAAGATAATAGGGTATCTAAGGGAAATGTTTTATTATCCGTTGTGGGCTGAGCTTGCAATAAATAAACAAACAGGTTTTTACCTAGCTGATAGCGCTGTAGGTCTATCTTTGTTATATCACTGATACCGATAGGATTAGGTTCAGTGCCTTGTAAGATTGTCAGTTTAAATGACAGCTTTTTGTCGGTAGCCAACCAAACACAAACCAGTTCGGTTGTTACCCGCCGTAATATCGGCCCTGCAAGTAGTAAATCAGCCATTGTTCGCTCCTCATTTAGTATTAGTCATACTGCGTTTATTGTTGATATAGCTTTCCCAACTATTTGATTGTTTTCACGTTAGGGTATAGCCCAATTGACTCAAAAGATCAAAGGTAATTTATGGAGTATACCTTTTTGCGCCATCACATGACGTTAATTAATGTACGCTAATAGTTGGGAAGATATTCCTGATGATTGGGATTGCCCGATATGCGGCGCGCCGAAAAATTTTTTAAGTTGATGGCATAAAAAACTAACGCCAAACGCCATAACAGCTTAAACGTGATATGGTTGACTTTTGCCTTTCGACATAAAGCGCCGCAATTAAGTTGGCCTGATCACCATGCTCGCCATCTACACAGTGTCAAATTTAACGGCCATTTCAAGAGCCAGATTTAAAGATATTACTTGCAACGAAAGCAATCACTAAAAAGGAAACAAATTGGAAGACTGCCATCATGGCATGAAAGAATAACTGTAAGATAATCATATCAACCCCCTGTACCAGATAGGCACATAAAGTTTAAGGTAGGACAATGAGTAATACTCCCATCGACACTGAATAATGAGCTAACCTCAATACTGAAAACAGGCAAAGGTGGGATAAAAATTTCCTAGTGCCGTTTCTCCCCTGACTGTCAGGCTCATCTTTATGGTAGATAAAACTACAACAAAAAGAAGTTAAGTTTTACTAAGCTTGAGGTGAATTAATACCGATTCATTGCTCGCAGTTGTCACACGAAATGGAAAACATGCAATTTAACATGTTAACCCAGAAAATATATGATGCTTCCAAAGGTAAAAAGCAATCTGGATTGAAAGGCCTTATTCGCGGCGTGTAATCCGTGATAGGCCTTGTTGCTGGGATACGTGTAGTGTAGATGAACCCATTGACTGCTCCCGCTAGTGCTTGTTCGATGTCCATGGGCTGGACACTAAAGCTAGCCTCTTGCGGGGCTTCTGCAAACAGTTCAACGCGGACATCTTCGGCAGTCAATTCGCCCAGGTAAACGTGCATCCTGAACAGGTATTGGTTATCCTGGTGTTCTGCCACCACATTGTCGACATGGATTTTGGGCCAGAATTCATCGATGTGCTTTAACCAACGGACCAGTTTATGCCCCAATTCGGCGTTATCTTTGACGCGTTTACGATAACTGGCCGCCAAAGGCAGGTAATAACGGCTGGTATAATCGCGCACCATTCGGTTGGCCGAGAAATAAGGTGTCAGTTTAGCCATGCTTTCACGCATCATACCCAACCAGCGCCTTGGAATACCCGCGCCATCCCGATTGTAAAATGTAGGCACACAATCGTTTTCAAGGAGTCGATACAGTGTTTCAGCCTGTTCGGCATCGGTATGTTGGGACTCCAGCCCATTCAATGACCAACCGACTTCTGGGCGATAGGCTTCAGCCCACCAGCCGTCCAACTCGGACAGGTTCAAGCCGCCATTCACCAGGATTTTCATGCCGCTGGTTCCACACGCTTCCCAAGGCCTGAGCGGAGTATTAATCCAGAGGTCGACGCCTTGCACCAGATATTCAGCAGTAATCATATCGTAGTCGCTCAGGAAAATAGTGCGTTCCCGTATTTCTGGTCGACGCATAAAATGATGCCAAGCTTTTATAAGCGCCTGTCCTGGCATATCGGCGGGGTGCGCTTTTCCTGAAACGACCAATTGCACAGGCCGTTCAGGGTTGGTTAGTAGGGCGACTAGGCGATCTGGGTCGGTCAACAACAAATTGGGTCGCTTGTACGTTGCAAATCGACGTGCAAAACCGATAGTCATGACATTAGGATCAAACAGCCGCTGTATCAGGTCTTGCTGTTCGGATTCTGGAATATTGGTATGTACATTCAGTTCCCTGGCATATTCATCCCTGACAAACTTAACCAGTCGGGTACGATTTTTGGCGCGCAGGTTCCAAAGCGTTTCATCGGTGACTCGATTGAATTGTTCGGGCAAATTGCCGTGATCACAAGACCAGCGGTTCTTCCCGCACAAATGAGTCCAAAGTTCATCCGCTTCCATCGAGTCCCAGGCAGGGACATGAACGCCATTGGTGACATGGGAAACCGGTGTTTCATATTTTGACCAGCTGGGGAATAGTGGACTGAAAATACGCCTGCTAACTTCCCCATGCAGTCGGCTTACGCCATTGATGCTGGCGCTGCCGTTAATGGCAAGATAAGCCATATTGAAAGGCAAATCGGGCTCTGTTGAATGGGGATTCCGGCCGAGATCCAGCAGTGTTTCAATCGTTATACCCAGTTTTTGTGCGTAAAGCCCAAGTTGTTTACGAATCAAGTGCGGGCTAAACTGGTCAAAACCCGCTTCAACCGGCGTATGCGTGGTAAACAGGTTGCCCGCTCGGGTGATGGCCAAAGCCGTTTTAAAATCGAGGTCATTTTCGGCCATTAAATCCCTGGCACGCTCCAACACCAAGAACGCCGCATGACCCTCATTGAGATGGCAAACATCGGGCGTTATCCCCATCGCCTGCAAAACGCGCCAGCCCCCAATGCCCAGGAGTATTTCCTGCGATAAACGATGCTCCAGGCCGCCGCCGTATAGCTCGGTAGTAATGCAACGGTCAACGGGATGGTTGACCGGATCATTAGTGTCCAGTAAAAAAAGTTTGATGCGCCCAATTTGCGCCTGCCAGACCCTAACCCATAATTTTGTCGGCGTGTGTAGCTGTAGGCGTAACCATTCACCTTTATCATTGCGTACCGGGCAAATGGGCAGGTCGCCGGTATCGCAGGCAGGATAAAGCGCGATTTGATTGCCGTCATGATCGAAGGCTTGTCGGAAATAGCCGTTTTGGTAAAGCAGGCCAACACCCACCAAAGGCAGCCCAAGGTCGTTCGACGCTTTTAGGTGATCGCCGGCAAGCAACCCCAGTCCACCTGAATAAATAGGCAAGGCTTCGCTGAGGCCGAACTCCATGCTGAAATAGGCAACTTGCTGCATCTGCGTTGATTGCTGAAGTTCTGTCTGAAACCAGCGTTTTTCAGCAAGCGATTGCCTCTGCTCAGAAACAATATCCTTTAGTTTGCGACAGAATATTTCATCGTTTGCCAGCCCTTCAAGGCGGGAACTGGAAGCCGCCTGTAATACCAGCCAGGGATTATGGGTTTGTTGGTATAAGCTACTATCCAGTTCATGCCAAATTTCGTCGGCACGATGACTCCAGGAGTAATTACAGTCCAGGGCTAGCTCGGGTAGCCCATCCAGTTTTTGGATGAGTTCGGGCGGGAAATATCGTGGCGTAGACATATTAAATCACCAACAGGGTGGACTAATGGGTAAAGTTATTTTCAGGCTCAGGGAAAGGGGAATACCTCTTTGATCATAGCAATCTAATTGGGTATGAAGGCTTGCATCGCAAAGCCTCCTTAAAAAACTGGGTTGGCGTAGGGATTAATGATTTCGTAAATACGTTTTGATGAGTGTCTTATATTCATCGTCTTCAACTTTTTTAATGAGTTCGTTTAGCAAGCTAATTCTAATGACCTTAACGGTGGCTTCATCCCTACTTTCAATAGGCACGACAAATTTGAAATATTTCTCACCCTTATTTCCAAAATCAAACAGTTTTCTTTTACATCTCAGGGTTAACTCGATAATGCTCAAATCATCTGCGACAAATGAAAGCCCTAAAACAGAGGGAGGATCTTTATTCTCGCCATCCACTATGAGTTTGCAGGGATCTTCAATGATCTCAATATGCCTTTTTAAGTCTTCAATGATCTTTTTTTTGCAGTCATCGTAGTTTTTCAGTTTTTCGGTTTGCGGCATGATCGATATGGTCGAAAATTTTCCATACTTAAAAAGTTTACTCATGGTACATCTCATTCAAATCAAAAAAATAAACGTTCGTGGCAGTGGAGGGATTAAGCGTTGGTATGAACAAAAAATGCCATAAAACCGACACAATGCACGTCATAACAGGGTCTCTAAAAATTCAAAAAACACCTTCTACCAGCGGAAAAGTGGTTTTATAGGGATTCTCAATACTTAATTGATGGCTGTTTTATGGGGCATAAATTCTATTTGTTTACCACTGTAACGCCCGCAACCGGGAAAACTTTTTCCTTTGGTGTTCGTGCATCCGGATCATGACGTTGACCAACGCTTCGATTGCATCAAGGATATAGGGGCCCTTGTTTAGCATGACGCATTCTGCTCGCACGGCCATCGCCGCATCGGTAAATTCTGGTCTTGACCGAACGCCTTTTTTGGCAATCGATTCCAACACCTGAGTTGCCCATATAACCGGCACATGCGCTGCTTCACATAGCCACAGCAGTTCTTCCTGAATTTCAGCGAGTCTGGCACTGCCCAATTCGACGGCTAAATCACCTCGGGCAATCATGATGCCTAGGTTATGTCGACCAATAGTCCCCAGTATAATATCAGGAAGATTTTTTACGGCTTTGTTAGTTTCTATCTTAGCAATGATGGGCAGTTCCGATGCATTTCTTTTTACCAACTCCGCCATCAAACATTCCATATCAGCAAGTGTTTCAACAAATGAAAAACCGACCAAATCGGCGTGTACGCAAACAAAGTCGAGGTCTGTCAAATCTTTTTCACTTAAAGGCGGCAAGTCAAGATCGGTCTCAGGAAAGTTGATCCCTTTATCGCTTTGGATTCGCACACCTTCCGGTTTAGCCTCAGTGATGCGTAGTAGGGCTCCTTGATCGGTGATTTTTTCTACAACGGCCCCCAATTTACCGTCATCAATCCAAACAGGTTGGCCGACTTTAATCTTGGATATGACCTTGGATAGGGTGCATCCAATATGCGCCGGATGAATCAAGACACCGCTAGCAGAATATTCGGCCGGTTTTCCCACAAAATGGTCTGCTGTCAATAATAACAACTCATCTTTCGTCAAACGAATATCTAAGGGTACACCATCAAATTTTCCCAACGTGTAAGTGTCGGCATTTTTTTTGCCGTTCTTTTTCTCAGCCGTGAGCAGCCTTAGTTGACAAGCTGGGGCAAGATAAGCAGATTTATCACAACTGACCAGCCAATCCGAACTGGAAAGCGCTTTTTCCACCTTTAGGTAACGTTGTTTTTCCTGGTTATCGATAAACTCCAAGAACATGCCGGGAGCCAATTTCTTATGCAGCTCCTTGGGGATGGAGATTCTGAATAAGGACATATCTGTTGGTGAATTTTCTGGATCAACGGTTAAAATCAGATAGCCTGAGGCAACGGTTTTGCCCGCACGATCTTTTTTTACCTTTATATGATGGACGGGCGGTTCCAATGCGATGCCCCCTGTCCGAATCTTGTGGCCTGCCAGATCCATCAAAATACGGCAGGTACGGCCTGTTTCGGTCTCGGCCCTGCGAATATTGTTAATCATTCCCTGCCACACCGAAGGGGCATCATGGGCGCAATTGATGCGCGCACAGGTCATGCCTTTTTTGAGCAAGGCATTGACTAGGCCATAATCCCAGGATGCGTCAGTCCCTAAAGTTACCATGACATGCGCTTTACTATAGTCATGAAAAGGGCCAAACAACTCTATCGTATGCTGCTCTAAAAGTTGTTGCCCACGATTAAGTCCGTACTCGTTTGGGCTTTTTTCACCCGGCTGATAGTTTTTGTTTGTGGCGCGTAACAGTATATCAATCAGTGCATCAAACGTTGATAAGACCGATGCTTCCGCCCGCCCCAAAGAGGACAAACCGGCTTGGGCAAGGCGATCCTGCAAATGCCGCAGATCGAATTGGCGCATAGCTAGGTAATGGGCCAGGTTGTACGCGCTTTTGGAAAAAAAGCCGGAATGGAAATGTTGATGGTATTTTTGCAAACGCTGGTTTGAAAGGGCTTCAATCTCTTGGCGCAAGCCAGTGACTTCAGTAAGGATTTGTTTTAAGACATCTTTATATGAGTCATTCGTGATATTTTGAGCCGCTGTCATCTTTCTGGAAACGATTTATTTTTAAGTTTCAGACAGGTTATTTAAGAAATGTGACAATTGTATGAAACGACCAAGAAAAGTCTTATTTAACCAGTATCTATCCTGTAAATAGATCTTGTATCCATACTAAACACTTTGATGAATTAACTTCCCGGCAAGCTAAATTCGCATTTTAAGCAAAGCCATGAAAGGTTTACATAACTTTAACCTTCCTGCCCATCTATCCGTTGGCCGGTCAGTATTGGCCCATAAACAAAGATAAACAGTGAAAATGCCGCAAGCCAGGCGAGCGTTGAACCGTAAATCAGGGTTTGGTACCAGTCGGGCATTGCTATCGGCAGCACAACCCTGAAAAAAACCGCAACATTTATCAACACAAAGGCTACGGCAATGGCATTGGATGCCCGTAGTGCGCGTCCGGTATGGCCTAACGCCACCCTTGCCATCATCCCTAGCGTTAAAGTCCCGATGCCGCCTAAAGTAAACGCATGTAAGGGCAAAGAGGGTTGGACCATTGAATATGCCGACAGCGCGGTCAAAGCAAAGCCGAAAATAATCCAACCATAACCGACATAAAGTACCCACAACAGGGGAACATACCAGATTTTTTGGATATACCATCCCGCAATCCTGGCGCTATTGATAATGACAGCCAGCACTGCCGATAAGGCTAAGAACGTTCCGGAAACTCCAAGCATTTGTAATCCGAAGACCAGAATGGCGGACGCGATAGACCCGTTATCCAGTTGCGGATTTCGAATGGCCAGTGTCCCCGGTAAACCCCGTTCGGTAAAAAAAGGGAAGACGCGCCCGGCCATCACCAATATCAGGACAATGACAGTGTCCACAATGAGTTGCAGTCCGAACCAGGCTGTATTTGTCTTAAACCCCAGCATTTCGCAATGAACCAATATGTTGCCTAACGTCAACAACAGCAACAGTCCGGTAAAAATTAAATTCCGGTATTGTTTGGTCTCTACAATTGGCTTGGTAACGTGGTACGCCAATAACGGTAAGAAAGCCAGATCAATGAGAGCAATCAGGATATCCGGCAAAAGGCCTGAATAAAATGGCACGATACGTCCGTACAACCATAACAAACATAAACCCGCCAATTTGTCCCCAGTCAACGTGGGCTTGCCCGTCCAGTTTTTTACCGCAGTTAACAAAAAACCGGCAATGACTGCCCCGCCATAGCCCAGCAGCATTTCATGGGCATGCCAGTAGGTCGAGGTATAATAATTCTCGGTTGCCAAAGTACCTTTTAAAATGGCGTTCCAAAGCGGAATCAGAATTAAGCCTGACAATCCGGCTAGCATAAAGAAGGGCCTAAACCCCAAGGCAAATAATGGGTAATAGAAAATTGTTTTATTTTTATAAAAATTCAAACTTAATTGTCAACAGGCCCTAATATTCAAAACAATTCAATATCACTGCGTTTTTTGTCGTGTCCAATAACATGCATGTCTTCATATAATATTACCTTGTTCCTGCCGGTTTCTTTAGCGTGATAAAGCGCTTTATCGGCATGGTCCAATTGCGTAGTGGGCATGGAGATACTGTCGAGATGCATTAAACCTATGCTCACAGTGACTTGGCCAACAGTTGGAAAAATATGTTTGGCAACCTTTTCCCGGAAACGGTTAAAGGCGGCAATTGCATGGTCTTGATTGATTAAATTCAGGATAACTACAAATTCTTCACCACCATAACGGAATAGGAAATCATTGTATCGAAAGCATTTCCCCATCAGTTGGCTAAAGGTTAGCAATACCTCATCCCCATACAAATGGCCGAAATTATCATTAATTCGCTTGAAATGATCTATATCCAAAATGGCAAGCCAAGAGCTTTGTTCCTTTTTTATGTCGATTGCTTGATAATTTCTGTATAGCTCGCAAACTTGCAATAAACGGGCTTCTAAAGATTGCCGATTAGGCAATTTGGTTAATGCGTCCCGTTCTTTGGCGTCGTGCAAGATCACCAGGTTTCGATAGGCAGACCGCAGGTTGTTAAGTAAATCCAGCCCATCCAATCCAAACTTCCCCTCAAGAAAAATAGCACGATCAGGGCCGCTACCTCCTTTTATGGAGAAAATTACCCAACTGTATAAACCGGTTTCAAAAGGTGCGCTGAAATTCAAGTCAGCGTTTTGGTCAAGTAGGTTAGCCAGGTTGTTATTGTCGTCTTGATCATTCCTGGTTATATCCACGGGAAATCGCCTGAATAACCGCTCGTGAAAAACGCTTGATTCTCCTGGTTTTTTCCTGTCGTGATTATAGATTTCATAAGCAACCGCATTATCAATCCAGGGTATTTCGGCTAGGATGCCCAAAAAACAATACGTTAATTCTTGGTAATCCTTTTGGGAAGTTAGTTGTAAAGTCCAGGAAAAAATTTGCCCTACTGTTTGATCCAAGCTCATCGTTACACCATTGCAATAAAAAAGCATCTGCTATGAATGCTTGATGTAAGAGAAATGGGGAATCTTAAAACTTTGAGCGCTCAGGCTGGGAAACAGCGTTGCTATTTTGTTCTTGCTGTCGACAATGCTGTGCGTGTAGCTAGGCTCACATAACGGGTTTGGTTTGGCTACAAAATCGGGGTTTGCACCAACCATTAACGTGCTACTGGCACCATAGCCATGTATTAAATAGTCATTGCTGGCTTCCGAAATTACCATTATCCCGGTAAGCGCGGCAAATAAAAGCCCTGTCAGATAAAATCTTTCCCCCCAAAATCATCTTTTGACCCCTTTTTTATCGAATTGTCAGCCAAGTCGATCATTAAGTAAAGGTAATTATTCAGGATATTATTGATTCGGCCTTGTGAAGTTTTAACTTCCGTTCGCCTTGAACCTGTCGAAAGGCTTATGAGCTTCGATTCGCTCAGCACGAACGGTTCAAACATTAAAGCGCCGAATCAATAGGAACGATACTTGGCTGAAAACTAAACAACCACCAGCTAAAGCTGGAGGGTTCGTATAATGGACTAAAGTCCGGATACGGGTCACAAGACCCGTTCAGGGTTCTGTCCTAAAATTGTCATCACCTTTGGGTTCAAAATGATGTTCCAGGTAATTTTTTATCATTTCTTCGGTCAATTCGCCCGAAGTCAAGCAAAAGTGACCCCTCGCCCAGAAATGCCGACCCCAATAGCGTTTTTTCAAGTCCGGGAAGCTCCCGAACAATTTCATCGAACTTCTGCCTGATCAGTTCCCGGACTTTCAGCCCAACGTCGCCTTTCAACACCTTGTAACGGTATTTCGTGACAAACACAAAATGATATTGAATCTTAAAAACCGTAGTGCTGCCATAACGGTAATCCATAAGCCCTTCCCCTTTTCAGTTCAGGGCAATATCATACGGCAAAAAATCATAGATAATTCTGACCGCCTAAAAGGCGGTGGTTTTAACCTTACTTCGGACTAATAAACAAGCCAATAAAAATTGAATGCCAGTTTAGTAAATACCGTTTCATCCGTTAAAGTCGCGTTTAGTACCTATCCACCAACGCCTTGTTTCCCTTGGCTTATAAAGATGCTCCGCCATATATTTCGGCGGCATCACGCAAAGCTTGCCGAGCCTGGGAAACCCTTCTGGAAGATGCCCTGGTTGTCGCGTGTTTGCCCTGCGGAATAGGATTCTAATTTTTCGTTGTTTTGTGATTTATATCAAAACGACCTTGCCATCAACACCTTAAACTGACCAACATGTAATGTTAAGGTATGAAATTTTCCCGAGGGGGTAATTTTGTATTTTTTGATAGTAAGTTACATTGCCTAACAGGATGCCTTAATAACATTAGCGTTATCTTGTTATTTTCATAAACTTAAAGAGGGTGGTTATGTTGAATATCAATTCTAAAAAAATTCTATTGGCGTTATGTTTTTGTGTAACATCTGGGTCCTTATCTCCCGCACTAACCCAGGCAGATACGGCAATTGTATTGGCCGCCGGAGGTTCTGGGAATATAGCTTCGGGACAGGCTGCTGAACAAAGGGCAGCGAAAGAGAAAAAGGCGGCGGAGAAACAAAAAAAGGCTGAAGAGAAAAAGGCCGCTGAGGTTCAAAAGGGAAAAGCGGCAGCAAAATAGTTGGAACGTTAAAAGAAATTCGTAGGCTTCCGATTTGTAATCGCAGATTTTGACCCTATTCAAAATTCGCCGCAGTTTTCCTATCGCGTGGGTTGATGAAGGGATAGGCATCTCTTCATCAACCGTGTCAACAAAATCGAAAAAGCCATACTAGCCGTAATTGCGTCAGTTTTTACTTTGCGTTTACCTTACCTGGAAATAAATAATGCCAGAGCTTCATATTAGCCATCTTACCAGAAATACCATCGCACTCATTCTAGCGGGCGGTCGCGGCGCGCGCTTAATGAATATGACTGATTGGCGGGCCAAGCCCGCCGTACCGTTCGGCGGCAAGTTCCGAATTATTGATTTCCCCCTCACCAACTGTATCAATTCCGGTATCCGGAAAATAGGGATCCTGACCCAATATAAAGCCCACTCCTTGATTCGCCATATCCAACAAGGCTGGGGCTTTTTGCGCGGAGAATTCGGTGAATACATCGAACTTTTTCCCGCCCAACAACGGCATGATGAAGATTCGTGGTACAAAGGTACGGCGGATGCGGTTTTTCAAAATATAGACATCCTGCGGACACGCCAACCCGAACATATACTGGTGTTAGCGGGCGACCATATTTACAAAATGGATTATGCAGCTATGCTGGCCGACCATGTCGACAAAAAGGCTGATCTCACCATAGGTTGCATTGAGGTGTCGTTGAAAGAAGCCACCGCTTTTGGCGTGATGGATGTCGACGATAACCGCCGGGTCAAATATTTCGTGGAAAAACCAGCAAATCCGCCAGTTATGCCCGGAAGGACAGACACTGCCTTGGCCTCCATGGGGATTTATATTTTTAACGCCAATTTTCTGTACGAACAATTAATCAAGGATGCTGACACCAAAGGCTCTAGTCGCGATTTCGGCAAAGACATTATCCCTTCGGTTATCGACAAATACTTGGTCAATGCTTACCCTTTCCTGGACTTACAGACGGGCGGTCAGAGTTACTGGCGGGATGTGGGGACGATTGATGCGTATTGGTCTGCCAACATGGAGTTGATTGGAGTAAATCCTGAACTCAATTTATATGACGCAACTTGGCCTATCTGGACTTACCAGGAACAAACGCCGCCGGCAAAATTTGTTTTTAATGACGACGACAGGAGGGGGCAAGCTATCGACTCAATAGTTTCCGGCGGATGTGTGATTTCCGGCGCAAAAGTGCGGCATTCCCTGTTGTTTTCAAATGTTAGGGTCAATTCCTTCTCGACCGTACAAGACAGCATTGTCTTGCCGGATGCCGTCATAGGCCGACATTGCCGCATCACCAAGGCCATCATCGAAAAAGGCTGTGAAGTGCCTGAAGGTACCGTGATTGGTGAAAGCACGGCAGAAGATGGGGAAAAATACCACGTTAGTTCTGGAGGCGTAGTTTTGGTAACTCCGGAGATGCTTGGCCAAAAACTGCATGTCGTTAGATAAAGTCCATAATCGGACAATGTTGATAACCAAATCAACAGCACTATGCACTGAACACGGCTTATGAAAAAACCTGAATCCTTCGCTAATAAAAGGATCAGTATGATCGCATTCTTAATTAGATTGCAACACTATGACAAGAGGTGAGTATGAT
>NZ_AYLO01000160.1 GCF_000496735.2 Methyloglobulus morosus KoM1 | reverse complement strand
GGAATARCCCGTTAGGGGTGCGGCAGGGATGCCGCACGTTGTCAAGGGGACAAGGAAGTCCCTTTTGACAACCCCCGGTAAATGCGAGAAGCGCAGGAAGCAAGCGGCATCCGGGGGTCGTTTCTTTTGGATACTTTTCTTTGGACAAGCAAAGAAAAGTATCTCGTCCGTGGGTACGAGAACCCACACTTAAATCAACTTTCGCGTTAGCGACACTTTATTACCCCTCACCCTAACCCTCTCCCGCAAGGGGAGAGGGAATATGTGGTTCGACAGGCTCACCACGAACGGATTTTTTAATCCATCCTAAAAGCTAAATCCATCACTACCTAAACCCCCGCCACAAATCCCGCCGCCTCTATCCCTGCAATTGCACAACGCTCATCCTGCTCCGATGAATCGCCGCTAATCCCGACCGAACCGATAATCACGTTACCCTTGTCACGGATCAACACGCCGCCTGGGACTGGCATGATTTTTCCGTCTGCCAGGCCGATCAGGGCGTTCATAAAATCGGGACGGTGTTCGGCGACTGCGGCCAAACTGCGGGAAGAAATGCCCATGTTGACCGCCCCCCAGGCCTTGGCGGTGGCGATTTGTTGCCTAATCACCGTTGCGCCGTCTTCCCTTTGCAGGGCTTTCAGGTGTCCTGATGCATCCAATACCACCACGGTCAGCGGCGCCATATTCAATGACCTGGCTTTTTGGGTGGCTGCGTTAATGATTTTATTGGCTTTTTCTAGGGTAAGTTGTGTCATTCGTGATCTCTAAGCTGGTTTTTATTGTTATTTTAATAAGTTAACTAAATGCGGCCATATCTTCTCGACAATGACGGCTTGCGCCTTCTCATTGGGATGTAGACCGTCCTGCTGCATCAATTGTTTCACCAAAGCGACATCTTCAAGGATAAACGGCACATAAGGGACGCTTAACTCCTTGGACAATTGCGGATAGACATTGTAAAACATCTCGGTATAGCGTTTGCCATAATTAGGCGGAATCCGCATACTAAGCAATAATACCTTGGCATCAGACTTTTTGGCGCGACGGGCGATTTCGGCAAGATTGTTTTTCAGCTCGGCTGGCGACAAACCACGCAAACCGTCATTCGCCCCCAACTCAATGATGACGACGCTGGGCTTATGCCGCGACAGCACGCCGTCTATCCGAGCCAATCCGCCCGCGCTGGTGTCGCCGCTAATGCTTTCATTGTTGACGGTGTAATCGCTGTACTTTTCTTGCAACTTGCCCTGAACCAATGCCACCCAGCCCTGTCCTACCTCAATTCCGTATGCCGCGCTGATACTATCGCCCAACACAACAATTGATTTCGCCGTTGTGGACAGGGATACTAATGAAATAACCACTGCAAAAACAAACTTAAGCATGATGCAAACCCAAACTTCAACAACTATCATTGTAACTGAAAACCTGGGCAAATCGGTGAAGACTTCCAATGGTACGCTGCATATTTTGTCGGGGATAAACTTGCAAGTGGCATCCGGCGAAAGCGTTGCCATCGTCGGGGAATCCGGTTCTGGAAAATCGACCCTGATTAGCTTATTGGCAGGGCTGGACACCCCAACAACCGGGACAATCCGTCTCGACGGCAAATCGTTGACGGACATGGACGAAGACGGCAGGGCTGCCATGCGGAATCAAATGATTGGTTTTGTGTTCCAGTCATTTCAGTTGCTGCAAGGGTTAACTGCGCTGGAAAATGTGATGTTGCCCCTGGAGTTAAGGGGCGAAGTTAACGCCAAACAGGCAGCGGTCGCCTTATTGGGACGGGTAGGGTTGTCGGAACGGCTCACCCATACGCCCAGGCAACTTTCCGGTGGCGAGCAACAGCGCGTGGCCTTGGCGCGGGCTTTTGTCTCAAAACCTGCGGTATTGTTTGCCGACGAACCGACCGGAAACCTTGACAGCAAGACGGGAGCGAAAATCATAGAGTTGCTGTTTGAACTGAATCTTGAAAACAAGGCAACACTCATTTTAGTGACCCACGACCAAACCCTGGCGGATCGCTGCCAGCGTATCATCAGGCTGGATGCGGGGAGGATGATATGAACTTGTTCGGCTTGGCCCTGCGCTTATTATGGCGGGATAGCCGGGCGGGAGAATTGACCATCCTGTTCCTCGCCTTGCTGATTGCGGTCACCAGTTCCACGGCGATCACCTTGTTTTCTGACCGTTTGGAACGCACGATGACCGACCAAACCGCCGAATTCCTGGCAGCCGATATGGTCATCTCCAGCCATGTGCCCATCCCTGAATCCTGGCTAAAAAAAGCGACGGGGATGAAGTTGGATCAGGCGCAAACTGCCGAGTTCTCCAGTGTCTTGATCGAGCATGACGAGTTGTTGTTGGCCGGTATCAAAGCGGTCAGCGAGCAGTATCCCTTACGGGGATTTTTGAAAACCACCGTATCCGATTACTCAGCCGAAACCATCGAACACCAAGGCCCGCCCCCTGGTTTTGCCTGGGTGGAAAAGCGTATTTTGTCTGCACTTAAGCTCAACCTGGGCGACCCGGTCACTGTCGGTGAAAAAAAACTGATAACCAGCAAACTTATTACGTACGAACCCGACAAACAAGGCGATATTTATAGCCTTTCGCCGCGCGTAATGATGAATCAGCAAGATTTACCGGAAACGGGCATTATCCAACCAGGCAGCCATGTCCATTATTTTTTTCAGTTCCGAGGAGAGCCGGAGCAATTGGCAGAATTCAAAAGATGGGTCAAACCACACTTGAATCTTGCCCAACGCATCTTGGACATCCACGAAGACCGCCCTGAATTGGGCTCAGCATTGAACCGCGCCGAACGCTACCTGGGCTTGTCCAGTATCGTGATCATCATTATTTCCGGTGTCGCTATCGCCATGGCGACGCGCCGTTACACCGAACGCCATCTAGATGCGACTGCCATACTGCGTTGCCTGGGCAGTAAACAAAACGATGTGCTTGGGTTGTTTATTGGTCAGTTTCTAATCTTGGGATTGCTGACCAGTGCCATAGGTTGTGCTCTGGGTTGGTTTGCACAGGAAATACTGTTCACCCTATTAAGGGATTTGCTGCCCCAAACCGTAGCCAAACCAGGAATGCTGGCAGTTTTCTTTGGGGTAATGACGGGCATGACGGTACTGATGGGATTTGCCCTGCCGCCCTTGCTGCAACTTAGAAAAGTTTCTCCGGTTCGGGTTTTGCGCCGGGATTTGGCACCCTTGCCCGCCAGCGCATGGTTGGTTTACGGCTTAGCGTTCAGCATCGTGGGCGTATTAATCTGGCGATACACGGAAGACTTCAATATGACAGTCACCCTCTTCTGTACCGGACTGGCGTTATTGCTGATACTCGGATTATTGGCCCACCTTATCCTGGTCTTGACCCGACGGTCTTTATCGAACCTAAGCCTCAACTGGCGCTTTGGATTGCAAGGCTTGTTACGGGATAGCCGTGCCACCGTCAGCCAAATTCTTGCTTTCACCATTACGCTGGTGGCAATGGCGTTGAGTTTCACAGTACGCAACGACTTAATCGAAAACTGGCGCCAACAACTACCGGAACATGCGCCCAACCATTTCGCCCTCAATATCTTCCCTGACCAATTGTCCCCAGTACAAGCCGATTTCAAGGAACAAGGCATAGGCGGCAGCCAGTTTTACCCCGTTATCAGGGGGCGATTGACTGAGATCAACGGCGTACCTGTGCAAAAAATAGTCACCAAAGATTCGCAAGGGGAAAACGCCACCCATCGGGAGTTAAGCCTGACCTGGACAAAAAACTTACCTGAAGACAACAAAATCGTTAAGGGATCATGGTGGCCCACAGAAAAAAAAGCGGAAGTTTCCGTTGAACAAAAGTTGGCGGAAAGCCTGAAAATAAATCTCGGCGACCGATTGCTGTTTATCGTAGGCGGCCAGCAACTGACGGCAACCGTCAGCAGTATAAGATCGCTACGATGGGACACGATGAAGCCTAATTTCTATATGATCTTTTCACCGGGAACGCTGGAGTCATTTCCCGGCACTTTTATTACCAGTTTTTATCTCCCAGAGAATAAAAAAAACTACTTAAACCAGTTGGTAAAAAAATTTCCAGCCATCACAATTTTGGAAGTGGACCTAATCCTAAAACAATTTAAAATGATCCTGATGCAATTGACCCAAGCCATTAACTACTTGCTGTATTTCGCGCTAATGGCAGGGTTTACCGTATTGTTTTCGGCCATTTACTCGACATTAGACAATCGTATTTATGAAAGTGCGCTACTGCGTACATTTGGCGCAAACCGAGTTTTGCTCCGGATAATGCATCTTATAGAGTTCACTTTGCTAGGCTTGGTTTCGGGCATTTTGGCAGCCATCATTTCGGAAGCCTTGCTCTTTATGCTGTACACCAGGGCACTGTCCATGGATTATCAGCCTACCTATTATTTGTGGATAGCCTTACCCTTAATCGGGGCATTTGCCGTCGGTATCACTGGCCGTTGGGGAGTGCGCCATGTCGTCAATACGCCACCGCTCACAGTTTTAA
The DNA here is from genome assembly GCF_000496735.2 of Methyloglobulus morosus KoM1. GTDB lineage: Bacteria > Pseudomonadota > Gammaproteobacteria > Methylococcales > Methylomonadaceae > Methyloglobulus > Methyloglobulus morosus. The sequence continues at coordinate 6,527 of NZ_AYLO01000160.1, read as the reverse complement.
GGGATTCCTAATCGGCTTTATTTATCATGGGCTGGATATTCAGCCACCATTCATAGAAGATTGACTAAACTTGGTACAACACTTAAATATCAACTTAACGAGAGGGGTAATAAAATGAAAACAATCAAAGTCAGTATGGTTATCGCAAGCGCTTTAATTTTGTCGGCGTGTTATAGCCAAGGAGGGTACCAGCCGACGGTTGACACCTACAATGACCCTAATGCATACCGCCTCAATCAAGACGCAGCCGAATGTAAGCAACTTGCACAACAATCCGCAGGCGGCAGTACGGTGAAAGAGACTGCCATAGGGGCTGGCGTAGGAGGCTTAGTGGGCGCTGCGGGTGGTGCCGTGGTCGGCGCATTTGCCGGAAATCCAGGCATGGGCGCGGCGATAGGCGCTGCCGCCGGCGGCTTGGGCGGCGCAGCCAAGCAAGGCTTTACGGCTGAAGATAGGTTTCGTAATGCCTATAACCAATGTATGAGCGGTCGTGGACATAAAGTGATCAGATAATCAATTTACTGACGTAGCTTTATTGCCAGAATAACACAAGGACGTGTTATTTATTTCCTGGAAGCTTTAGGTCGTGTAGTCCCTTATAGATTCGGCCTTGTAAGGCATTAAGTTTCCGTTCGCCTTGGGCCTGTCGAAAGGCGGCGTGTGCTTCGACAAGCTCAGCACGAACGGTTCAGACATTAAAAGGCCGAATCAATAGTTACTTTCGTCATTCGGCACGGGGAATTGTCGTTAGGCAACCCAAGCAAATGACATAGGGCGGAAAGCTATTCGCCCGCCATTAAAGTTACAGCACTTATTTGCGGCATCCCTCGGTCATGGCTTGCGATTGACGTGTGCAACAAAGCACATTTACAAAATATACCGACTCAAATCCTCGTCTTCCACAAACTCGGACAGATGACTGTCTACATAATCGGCATCAATAACGATGGCCTTCTCCATCAAGTCTGGGGCGTTATAGGAAATATCTTCCAGTAAGCGTTCCAAAATCGTATGCAAACGCCTCGCGCCGATATTTTCGGTTTTTTCATTCACCTGCCAACCCATTTCGGCGATGCGTTTGATACCGTCGCTGGAAAATCTCAGGTCAACGCCTTCGGTTGCCATCAAGGCGACATATTGTTCGGTTAACGAGGCATTAGGCTCAGTTAGGATTCGGACAAAATCGTCAGCCGATAAGGCGCTGAGTTCGACGCGGATAGGGAAACGGCCTTGCAATTCCGGGATCAAATCGGAGGGCTTGGTCAGATGAAACGCGCCCGATGCAATAAACAGGATATGGTCTGTTTTGATAACGCCATACTTGGTGCTGACGGTACTGCCTTCAACGATGGGCAACAGGTCTCGTTGTACGCCTTCGCGCGAGACTTCACCGCCGCTGCCATGATCGGAACGCTTGCAGATTTTATCGATTTCGTCCAAGAAAACGATCCCGTTTTGTTCCACGGCCTCTACGGCTTTAACCTTGATGTCTTCATCGTTGACCAGTTTGGCGGCTTCCTCTTCCCGCAATACTTTCAAAGCCTTACTGATTTTCATCTTGCGGGGTTTGATCCGCCCAGAACCCATGTTCTGGAACATGCCTTGCAATTGGCTGGTCATTTCTTCCATCCCAGGCGGTGCCATGATCTCGACGCCCATCGGCATGACATTGACATCGACTTCGATTTCTTTGTCGTCCAGGTTGCCTTCCCGCAATTTTTTGCGCATCTTCTGACGGGTGGATTGGGCGGTTTCCGACATCATGCCACCGTCTGCTTCGGGCAGCAAAATATCCAGGATCCTGTCTTCGGCGGCATCAAATGCACGGGTTTGGACTTTTTCCATTTCCGACATCCGCATCATCTTGACCGCAGTGTCTGCCAGGTCGCGGATGATGGATTCCACATCGCGGCCTACATAGCCGACTTCGGTAAACTTGGTGGCTTCTATCTTGATGAACGGGGCATTTGCTAAACGCGCCAGCCGCCGTGCTATTTCGGTTTTACCTACGCCCGTTGGGCCTATCAACAAAATGTTTTTCGGAGTGATTTCTTCGCGCATGGACGGATCGACATGCTGCCTACGCCACCGATTTCTGAGGGCAATCGCAACAGAGCGTTTGGCATCCGCTTGACCAACAATGTGCTTATCCAGTTCACTAACAATTTCTTTCGGAGTCATTTGGTTCATGCGTTACTCGTTCGGTTCTGTATCCAGTTCTTCAATCCGTAGATTATGGTTGGTGTAAATGCAGATGTCGGCAGCAATTTTTAGTGATCGCTCGACAATTTCGCGTGCGCTGAGGTCGGTGCTTTCCAACAATGCGCGCGCTGCGGCTTGGGCAAATGCGCCGCCTGAACCAATTGCCATCAGGTCGTATTCCGGCTCAATAACATCACCCGTCCCTGAAATGATAAGTGACGTTTTAGCGTCAGCGATAGTCAATAAAGCTTCAAGCCGTCGTAAAGCCCTATCTGTGCGCCAGTCCTTAGCCATTTCAACGGCGGCACGGGTCAGGTTGCCACGATGCTTTTCCAACTTACCTTCAAAATGCTCAAACAAGGTAAAGGCATCGGCGGTTGCGCCCGCAAATCCAGCGATCACTTTGTCATGATAAAGCCGCCTAACCTTACGGGCATTGCCTTTCATGACCGTATTGCCTAACGTCACTTGGCCGTCACCGCCGATGACGACCTTGTCACCACGGCGTACAGAGAGTATGGTCGTTCCTCTAAACACTTTCGTATCCTAAATTTTCGAATTAGCAGATAATTCTACCTTGTCTAACTACATAATGTGGCAAAAAATTGAAAAGACAAGGGCATCTGGATCATTTGGTTTATTAAAGAATCCCTAAATAACCCGATCAATGATTAAGTCTTGGCAAAAAAGCCCTAAATCGTCAGAGTAGTCATTTGGTAACCTGTTTGGGACGGCATTTACGGACAAGCCTTATGGCAATACCGTCTTTACGGGATTTTCGGTGGACCTGCCTTTTTTTGATCGCGGCCAAGGCGGAATGGCACGGGCATCCGCCGAACAACACGCCGTCTTGTTAAAACGTGAATTGCTTATAGCCGCAACGCGACAGGAATTAGAGCGCTCAGTTGACGTTTTAAAGCTACGCCGCAAAACGCTCGCCAAATTCGAAAGCGATGTCCTCGCTACACTGCCTACACTGAAACAAATGGCTGAGGATGCGTATCGTTTGGGCAAAACAGGCCTGTTGGAGTTACTGGATTCCTCACGCACCCGAACCGAAATCAAACTGAATCATTTGGAATTGTTGGTGAGCGAAATCGAGGCCGAATTGGATGCCATGATGGCTTCGGGTATTTTGGTGGGTACGGTGGACAAGTAATACCAATCCCAATAAATTCTCGTATTATCCCTTCTCCAGAGGGAGAAGGTCGGGATGAGGGGAATTCAAATAAAAATTTATTGGGATTAGTATAACATCCTGATTGGCTTGGTTTTGATTAATGTTTGAAACCGTTCGCGCTGACCTTAGCAAAGTTTTGTTGCGAACAGGCGCTCATGGGTTCTTCCTTTAGGATGGCGGGACTGGGTACTTTATGTAGGGTGCGTTGTACGCACCTTGGGTGGCGTTAATGGTGCGTACAACGCACCCTACTTGACTTTTTCACTATCCCCGCAACAGCCGTATCGCGTACCTACACGGCTTCCATCGGGGCTTGCCGACACGGATGGGACTCATCACCAAGCTCAAATTGTACGGTGGTGTGGCCGATACCAAATCGGTGGTGCAATTCTTCATTGATATGCGACAAAAGGGCATCGTCTATCGTCGCATCTGGCTTGACAAGGTGGACGGTCAAGGCAATCTCCGTGGTGCTCATGCCCCAAATATGCAGGTCGTGGACGGCTTCAACACCCGGAAGCCCCGCAAGGAAGGCTTCAACTTCGGCAGGATGGACACGTTCCGGCACAGCATCTAACGCCAGATTGAGCGACTCCCGCAATAAGCCCCAAGTGCCCACAATGATAACAAGGACGATCACAAGGCTCACCACGGGGTCGAGCCATAACCACCCCGTATAGCACATGACGATAGCGGCTACGACAACGCCAAATGAAACGGCGGCATCAGCCGCCATGTGCAAATACGCGCCACGAATATTGATGTCATGTTTTTGTCCCGACATAAACAACCAGGCCGTGAAACCATTGACAAGGATACCCGCTCCGGCGACAGCGATAACTATCTCACTGGCGACTGATTCAGGATGGCTGAACCGCAGGATGGCCTCCCAGGCAATCCCGCCCACGGCGATAAGCAACACTAACGCATTGAGCAAGGTCGCCAAAATAGAAGAACGTCGCAGGCCGTAAGTTCGGCGTTGTGTTGGCAACCGACGCGCCAAAACACTCGCCCCCCATGCCAACAGCAAGCCCAACACATCACTGAGATTGTGTCCCGCATCGGCAACCAACGCCAGGGAGTTGGCTAACGTGCCAAAAATAGCTTCCGTTACAACAAAACCAACATTAAGCACGACCCCGACAGCGAACGCACGATCAAAATTTGCCGGTGCGTGATGGTGTTCGTGGTTGTGATGATGGGGATGATTATGTTCCACTATTTTGACCGATTAATTTATGTGGGCAGGCGGTTTTGCCCACCCTTTTCAGGCGGTTGCGGTGTTTCGTGCAACCCTCGCAAAGAGTACTGTTCATTCCGCGTGGGCACAAACAGCATGTGCCCGCCAGGCTTTAACAAAATATCCACAGCATTGTAGGTCACATTGCCGCGAATGCGGTTATGTGACACAAACGACCAAAGTGTCAGGGAACGCTATCGCGCACCCTGACCTACGAGGCTTGAACACAAGGCATTAATACCATCGTGTAGCAGTAAGCTTAGAAAAAGCCCAATTGCAAACCCCAATATTGTTATAGGTGCGACTGCTATCCAGCGAAGTACATTTATCATGACTGCCTAACGTAATGGTATGGACTCCTCTCCTTCCCAACGGCATCGCGATGTGCCAAAGTGGAAGGGAAGCCACCACTTAACAGAAGAAGAGGAATCCGCCATGAATATTAAGACAATTGGGTTAGATATTGCAAAAAACGTTTTTCAGCTACACGGTGTCGATGTTAACGGAAAGACCGTCTTGCGTAAACAACTTAAGCGGGATAAATTACTAGAATTTTTCGCCAATTTGTTACCTTGCCTGATTGGTTTGGAAGCCTGTTCTGGAGCGCATTACTGGGCACGGGAGTTGATTAAATTGGGTCATGATGCCCGTTTGATCAGCCCTCAGTTCGTCAAACCCTACGTCAAAGGCAACAAAAATGATGCCAACGATGCAGAAGCCATCTGCGAGGCTGTAGGCCGGCCTGCTATGCGGTTTGTGCCCATCAAAAGCATTGAGCAACAAGACATCCAGATGCTGCATCGGGTGCGGAGTGGGCTGGTCAAGGAACGGACCGCCTTGGCTAACCGTATCAGGGGCTTGTTGGCCGAATATGGCATTATTGTCGCCATAGGGTTAGTCAAGGTGCGGCAACAGCTACCCGACATACTGGAAGATGCCGAAAACGACCTGACCATGGCGGCGAGGATGATATTTGCTGATTTGCAGGATCAACTGGTTGAACTGGATAAACAGGTGACGACCTACGGCGAGAAGATTCAGGCCGTACACCGTGCCAGTGAAGTGAGCCAACGGCTAAGTGACGTGCCTGGCATTGGCCCCATCACCGCCACCGCCATATTGGCCGCGCTAGGGGATGGCAAGGCCTTTGGTTCAGCACGGCAAGTTGCCGCTTGGTTAGGCTTGGTGCCAAGGCAAGATTCCAGTGGTGGTAAGCCTAAGCTCTTGGGCATCAGCAAGCGGGGGGATGTTTATCTGCGCACGCTATTAATTCATGGCGGCAGGGCGGTGGTCAATGCCGCCGCCAAGAAAGACGATGCCCAAAGCCGCTGGATCAATGAGCTGGTCAAACGGCGCAATATCAATATTGCAGCCGTCGCTGTTGCGAATAAGAATGCCAGGATTGTTTGGGCATTGCTGACCAAGTCAGTGGAATATGACTTATCGGCACCAACCAGTGTTTAACAAACTACAGCAGTGTCCGCTGTTTAACACTTAGTGAAGTAAGAACAGGCACTTCCAGTTGCGAAGTTTTTTCAAGAAGATGGCAAAACAGGTCAGACCGGTGTTTTCAGCAATCCGATTAGCTCCAGAGCCTTCAAGGCTGATAACGTAATAGAGATGAAAACACGCGGATATCCATCAGGGCTAGGGGTATCAAGACCCCAATAACAGGCCGGATATATGGAAGCAACTGCGTTTACTGACCAATGCAATCAGAAAGAAAAAGCTTGCAAAAACGAGGAGTCCATATATAAAGTTGAGGGGCGCGCCGCTTTTGGCGCGTCCCTCTCGAACGCAATGTTGGACGAAGCCGCTAACGCGGAGAAAAGCGCCGCCGCCTGATTAATCGATAAAATGTAACCTAAAGCCCTAAATCACAATGGGGCCCTCAACAACGAATCA
>NZ_AYLO01000159.1 GCF_000496735.2 Methyloglobulus morosus KoM1 | reverse complement strand
ATATGGAACCATTACTTGCATTGGCGAAAAAGTATGAACTTAAGATAATTGAAGATGCCGCACAAGCAATAGGCCAAACTTACAAAGGTAAGCCTTGCGGAAGTTTTGGGGAGATTAGCACGTTTAGTTTTTACCCGAATAAGCACATTACCACAGGTGAAGGCGGTATGGTTGTAACTGATGACGATGACTTGGCAGAACAAGCTCGTAGCTTGCGTAACCTTTGTTTTCAACCCACTAAACGCTTCGTTCATGAACGCTTGGGTTGGAATTACCGTATGACCAACATGCAGGCAGCGTTGGGCTTGGCGCAACTGGAGCGATTGGGTGAGTTTGTCGTTCGCAAGCGGGAAATGGGTTGCCACTATAACGAATTGTTGGAAGGCTTATCTGGGGTGCAGTTGCCGTTGGTAAGGACAACATACGCCGATAACATCTATTGGGTCTTTGGATTGGTTTTAAGTAATTCTCAAGATTTTAAGGCTGTCGATGCGATGAGAAGCTTGTCCGAGCAAGGCATAGGGACGCGGCCATTTTTTTATCCCCTGCATTTGCAGCCCGTCTTTAGAAATATGGGCTTGTTTGCTGGGGAGTCTTATCCAGTTGCGGAAAAATTGGGGCGTGATGGTTTTTATATCCCGAGCGGACTTGCACTGGATACAGCCCAAATATCGCAAGTTGCTGAAGCTATCCAAAAAATTTTGAAGGAATAATAATATGTTATCAAAAATTATTCGTTTTCTTTTTGTCATACTGGTTAGACAAAGGATAAGCATTGCACTGTCAACGCGCGCTTTCCCAGGGCTTAAGAAACATAGACCATTGCGATCCTAAAACTTGGGAGTTTTCAGCGTTTGGCCAAAATGGTGAGGATGGGATTATTGATTCTTTGTGTGCCAATATTAAAGTGCCTAATCGATATTTCATAGAAATCGGTTCTTCTGATGGCGTAGAAAACAATACGGCATTTTTAGCTGTCGTCAAAAAATACAGTGGCATAATGATTGAAGGAAATAAAGCGGCTTCCGCTATCTCGAAAAAAATCATGTCGTCGATGAATCTGGGTGTCGAAGCGATCAATATATTTGTTACGAAAGACAATATTCCGGGCTTACTGCAATCGGCGTTGTACTCGGATCTCGATTTTTTTTCACTCGATATAGATGGCAATGATTTTTATGTTGCAGAAAATCTCTTCAAAGCGGGACTAAAGCCTGCAGTAATGGCTGTTGAATACAACTCAACGCTAGGGGAGGAAAAATCAATTACTATTAAATATCAGGAGAATTTTGATTTTACTAAGGCACACGCTACCGAACTTTTCTATGGGGTATCGGTAAAGGGATGGACAAAATTCTTTGAAGGCTTGGGTTATAAATTTATCACTGTTGACCAAAATGGTGTTAACGCTTTTTTTATCGATCCTGAGCGGTTCGAGAGCAATTTTTATGAGGCCATACAAGGATACGAATATAAAGAAAATTTTTATGAGCTCCGAAAATTTAAACTAAAAAACGACCTTAGGTTTGAGTTAATTAAAAACATGGATTTCGTCAACATATAATGAAAACTTTTGATGGGTATTCACAATATTACGATTTGCTATATAGGGATAAAAACTATTTAGCTGAAGCCGAATACGTTGTTTCCCACATCAAAAAATACCTGCCCCATGCAAAACAGATTCTTGAGTTGGGATGCGGAACGGGTGCGCACGCAGAACACTTAGCGCGGCTGGGCTTCGCGGTCGTTGGCGTGGACATGAGTGAAACCATGCTGGCTTGCGCTGAAGCCCGGAAAGCTAAACTTCCCAAGGACATCGGCTCACGCCTTACTTTTATCCGTGGGGACGTACGCAGTGTTCGCACTGGCCAAGCTTATGATGCCGTGATTTCACTTTTTCATGTCATGAGTTACCAAACAAGCAATGCCGATTTGAAAGCCGTTTTCGCTACCGCCGCAGACCATTTAAGCGTTGGCGGGATGTTTTTGTATGATTATTGGTATGGCCCTGCGGTTCTGACACAAAAACCCGAAGTGCGAGTCAAACGCCTTGAAGACGATATGATAAAAATCACCCGTATTGCTGAACCGGTGATGCATGTAAACGAAAATTTAGTGGACGTAAATTACTCGGTCTTTATCAAAGAAAAGCTTACTGGGAAAATGGCCCAGCTCAATGAAACGCACCGTATGCGGTATTTATTTTTGCCGGAGCTATGGTTTTTGGCTTCCGCTGATATATGGGTTGATTTTAATAGCTACGCCTGGCTCAAATCTACCCCCCTAACCATCGAAGATTGGTCTGGTTTTGCCGTTTTAATGCACCGATGAAAATTGAAACCCAGCCATGAAGAAACAAATTAATTCGCATGATGGCCTGAAGCGAGTCTTAATCATTAACTCGGATGGAAACGCCTTTAACAATCCTTCGTTGAAATGCATTATCGATTTATTTTTGGAAAACGGTTACAAGATAGACCTGCGTTACCCAAAATCACGAGCACCGACACCTAGCTACCCAGGCATCCGTTTTTTGCCTTACGGGAATCTTTTAAAGGCGATTAAATTATTTGTTATCGATGGGCTTTATTTTTGGACACTAATATATTTGTCTGTTTATATTGAAAAATTTGTCCATTATAAAGATTACGATTTACTTATAGGCGTAGATCGACGAGGATTAATTGAAGCAAGTGTACTTAATAAGATCACTGGAACGCCATATATATTCATATCGTTCGAAATCATGTTCGCATGTGAAACTTCACTGCGATACAAACAGGTAGAAAAAAACGCAGCCCAAAAAGTATCCGCTTGGTTGGTTCAAGATAGAATAAGGGCTGAACAAGTGCAAATTGAAAATGATCTTGACCCAGCAAACAAAATTCTTCTGCCTCTCGCATCAGCCGAAATTGGCAAAACCGGGCATAATCGCTTACGCGATAGCCTAGGCATCCCAATAGAAAAAAAAGTGGCGATCATGATCGGCACCTTAGCGGGTTGGACTATGGCTGACCAAGTGCTGGAAAATGTCTCAAAATGGCCTGAAAATTGGGTCCTTATAATTCATCATCGCTACGGGAATACTTATAAATCTCTACGCGATAGTCTCGGTAGCCTTTCGCCTCTTTTAGGAAAAAAGATATTTATAAGCGATGCGGCAACGCAAACAGTGGACGAAATGGGGGATGTACTTTCTGGGGTTAATGTAGGGCTTGCTTTCTATCAGCCCGACTTTAGCTTCCGCTATACAGGAAAAAACGTTGAGTATTTAGGGTTGTCCTCTGGAAAAATAAGCACTTATTTAAGATACGGCATTCCTGTTATGGTGAATAAAATTGGCCTTTATGCAGATGAAATCGCATTGCATAGACTCGGCATCGTGATTGGTCACCCAAGTCAAATATCGGACAAGTTAAATGATTTATGTGATTTGGATTTTTCTGACAATGCACGCAATTATTTCTTGAATTCATTAGACTTTAATTTATACCGTGATGCTATATGGAATAAATTATCATCGATAATGATAAATAGTTTTCAGTCGTGAAGCAAAATGACCAAGGCATAGGACAAATTGCACAGCAAGCTTATTGACTAATGCGCCTACTATTCCTCTGCAAACGCCGCCCCCAAGGAAGAGACCTTTTGACACGCCCCTACGGGCGTTTTTTTTATTTGCCTTATCATCTCGCCCAACAAGGGTGCGATGTAACGATATTGCTGCTAGGATACGATAACGAGCCTCCAGTTCATTGCTATGCCCATGGGATGGAATGGTACGTAGAAAGTCTGCGTCCGCTAATTCAAAGTGTAGGTCCTTTGGCTTATATCAGGCGGGCACAGGTGCTCGTCCAAACCTATAAGCCTGATTGGATCATTGGTTTGTCGGATACGTGGTACGGCATTTTAGCCACTCATTTAGGAAAAAAATACGGCGTTAAGACGCTTGTCGATGCCTACGATAATTACGAAAGCTATATCCCTTGGGCTAAGCCCTTGCATTGGGCTTGGCGTTCTGCGCTGAGAAAAGCCACTGCTTTAACCGCCGCCGGACCGCAATTGGCGGCTTTGATGAGCCAAGGTCGTGAGGGCAGTTCTGCGTCGGTTATTCCGATGGCTGCCGACCCCATATTTCAGCCAATTATTGATGGCAGCCTTCGAAAGCGGTTCGGCTTGAAAGAGGGGATGCCCTTGGTTGGATATTGCGGCTCCCTGTATAGAAATCGTGGGATGGAGGTAATGTTTAAGGCGATGCAATTATTGCTTGATGACGTTCCCGATGCCAAATTGGTTATTTCCGGGCGCTGTGAGCAAAATTTGGAGATACCGGAAAGCATTCGGAATGCAGTGATACATCTCGGTTATCTTCCGGACGAACTTATGCCAAAACTGCTTAACGTCATGGATGTGTTGCTAGTGGTTAACCTTAATTCTGCATTCGGCAATTACAGTTATCCCGTGAAATTGTATGAAGCGATGGGTTGCCGTAAACCCGTCGTCGCTTCAAGTACGGCCAGTACAAGCTGGATCTTGCGGGATCATCCTGATTGTTTGGCGAAGAACGGCGATGCCGAACAGTTGGCGAGCCGCGTTTGTGATGCCCTGTCATGTAAAACAAAAGAATACACTTCCAATTGCGACTGGGCTTATTCTGCATCCTTGTTGCGAGATTTGTTGGAAGTCTCTCAATCTGTGATGAGGTAGGTAGAGCATTATCGAGCACAACTATTTTTTGGCAATGAAAACCATTTGGTGGCAATGCCAAGGATCAATTTTTTCTGCTAGGGGTTGTAAGATATTTGGTAATGGATACAGCCCAAAACCATAACCTCTGACTCGAGAAAATCCCAACAATTTTAGATATTTTTCCAACACCAAAAAACTAAAAACAATCAAATGCCTATGTACAGGCGTGTCTGATTCAGTATCCCAGACAAGGTTGGTCGAGCTAACTTTATAAATTTCTTCTGATTGCACTAAAGCATTTGAGTCAGGATGCGGGCCACTTGATGGCATCCTGCCAGCGAGAATCAAGAATGCTGTGAAATAAGTGCTGATATTAGGGGTTAAAATTATTAGGCTACCCCCAGGCTTGAGCGCTCTGTGGCATTCCCCTAAAAAATGGCAGCCGTTTAATAAGTGCTCCAGCACCGAGAGGCCGAAAATACAGGTAAATTTATCATTTTCAAATGGAAGTGTCTTATTGAGGTCACCCTGTTGAATGTTCAGGTGTTTCTTTTGCGCTTCCTTCACGCATTCCTTATTCCACTCAATTCCATAGTATAGTTCTTTTGTGAGGCCTATTTTGGAAGCTAATTGTTCAAACCAATATCCGGTGTTCGCACCACAATCTAAACATGCCCCCCCTTCTTTTAACGAAGAAATAATGTTTTCAGATGCAAGCGAGTAAGCTTCTGTCATTGTTCTTTCGTACAGGGATTTAAAATAATTTTTCAAAAAAGATTGGAACATTATTATTTTATGGGTCGATATGCTTTAGAGGGTAATTAAAGTTTGTCGTGGCAAAAGCTATTTCATTACAAATTATTCTTGAGGGGCTATTGATAGGCAAAGACAGTTGTTTATTTGAATGAGTTTTAGTTTCACGGATAAACTTCCTTAAATTATCGGCAGAGATATTTCCAATTTGGACATTACTACCAAGCCCTTCTTGACGTTCAGTTGTTTTACGCATTAAAAAAGTCGGAATATTTAAGTAGCTTAGTTCTTCTTGATTACTGCCGCCATCGGTAATAACAAACTGGCTTTTAACAAGTAAATGGATGAAATTAATATAGCCTGTGCGTTCCCTAAGCTCTATGCCTGGATGTTGATTTAGGTTCTCAATTAGTCCTGATCGAATCAGTCGTTTGTGTGTTGTAGGATGAAGTACGAATATAAGATGATGCTTATCAGCAACTTCAATTAATTGGTCAATAATTGATTTAAATCGTGTGGAATAAAAAATATTTTCAAATCGATGGATAGATACAACGCCATAATTGGCTGTTGGCACTGGATAGTTGTTATTTCTGTAAGGGAAATCAAGAGCAATTTTTAGAGAATCAAGAAGGGTATTGTTCTCGGTGTCGATTTTTATTAGTTTTTTATATTTATTTAAGTTATTTACTGCCCATTGACCTGGGCAAAATGCGATATCTGCTAAATAAAAGGTAATTATTCGATTAATTTCTTCGGGGAAAGGGTTTAAAAAATTAAATGACCGTAGTCCTGATTCAACATGAGCAACCTTTATTCCAATACGCTTACCTAATAATGCGCCAAGTATGGTAGAAAAAGTATCACCATGAACAAGAATAATATTGTTTTCAAATGAATTAAGTCCAGCTAGTAATGAATTGGGTTTTAAAATAATGGCAGAAATCAAAGATAATAACCACTTGAAAGCATGGGATATGGTTTTTACTTCTTGATCTTTAGAATAAAGCCATTGCCAGTCAGTTTTTATTTGAAAATCACTTTTAAGTTCCTCTATCCCTTCTTTATGCTGTCCAGTGTGTATTAAGACTAGCGGCCAATTACGGTATTCGATTTCCCTAATAACAGGTGCCATTTTTACCAATTGGGCTCGTGTCCCTAAAATTATATAAATCATAATGTTAAAATAATTTTATGTCCGTCTATTGTCTTCAGCAGCTTTGTAATGCAATGAGGATATTTGTTCTGAAAGAATGCCAATCAAGAAAATAAGCAGGGATGCCAGAAAAAGTACGCCGCTCATATTGGTGAAGCGATTGGACGTAAAATATGTGTAAGCGTAATAGCCTAAGCCGGTCGTAAAAATTACCGCGCTAATCGGCAAAAACAAGCGCATCGGGGAAAACAACGAGCCAATCCTTAGGATAATGATAAAGAATCGAAAGCCATCCTTCATGATGTTGATATGGCTCTTGCCGTTACGTACGCCCGCATGGATAGGGATATACGCGACCGGAAAGCCGGAGCGAAAAAAAGCCATGGTGCTGGTGGTTGGGTAGGAGAAGCCGTTGGGCAGCAAATACAAAAACTTTCGGAACTTATCCGCCCTGACTACACGGAAGCCGCAGGTTAAATCTTCAATTTTGTGTCCAGTCATAAATGTTGCCAATTTGTTATAAAACGAATTGGCACAGCGCTTGGACAAGCTGGCATGGGTGTTGACACTTCTTGCGCCCACAATCATATCGTAGCCTTCGCTTAATTTGTTCAACAGTACGGGTATGTCTTCAGGGTCATGCTGTCCGTCGGCATCCATGAAGATAATGATGTCGCCAGCCGCATTTCTTGCGCCTGTTTTGATGGCTGCGCCATTGCCTTGAGAATAAGGGTGGGTAATCACTTTCGCACCAGCGTCACTCGCAATTTTTGCGGTATCGTCGGTAGAACCGTCATTAATCACCAGGATTTCGGCAGTTGGTGCGATGGCTTTAATTTGCGGGATTAAGGATTTAAGGGAGTTCGATTCGTTTTTGGCGGGTAAAACGATGCTCAAAGAATTTTGCTGCATGATTGGCTTAAGACTTAATGGCAAACTATTGAATCAATTATAGTTGCTAGATTAAATTTTATAAGGGCTATTTTTCATGCAGATCGTCATTCCGGCAGGCGAGTAGGAACTTGCGTTGCTTGCCGGAATCCAGAACACAGGGACGTGAAAGTAGCTACAAAAATAAGTAAGATTGCATAACTGATTTAAATGGAAATTAGAATACTTGCTTGGCAAAGAGCCAAAAAGTACGTCATACCCGCCGGGAAGCGGGTATCCAGTGCCATGGACGGTAAGCTCTGTCATCCCTGACACCTGGGATCCGGCAATCCCTGCCGGAATGACGCGGTGTTCCATGCCAAAATGACGAATTTACGGGGCAGCAATAGCTGTGTTACTTCTTGCTGGCTTTTATGTCGTCAAGCAAATTCTGCCTTATTCTGGCAATTTCAGCCTGATAATCCAATTTCGTTTTAAACAAAGTTTGGGAGGGCTGTGGTTGTCCGGCCAGTATTTTATCAACATCGTTTAAATGCTCCAGGGCTTCTGGGAAAAAGCCATGTGACGCCAACACCCCCATTTGAATTAATCCATGTTCGATGTTGCCCCTTAAAGCCAATACTTTCTTGTATTCGGCTAGCGCTTCTTTAGGACGGTTGGTTGAGGCGTACACCAAACCTTTAAGATGATGAAGCTGAAAAAGTCTGCCGCTATCTTGTAAAATTCCTGGGTTAGTTTGTAAAACATCCAACAATACCAATGCGTTTTCGCTATTTACACCTTTGCAATCTGGGTTAAGCATGGTATCGATAGTGGCTTGCAACATATTGTATTGGTGGATTTGAAAAGGCACTGTACTTGATACTTGCTTAATTTCGGCAAATTCATCAGCCGAAACACCCTGCAATCGGCACTTGAGCTTTAGCCAGTACCAATGCAAGTCCAGGCTATCCGGTATCGTTGCTTTTGCTTGGCTAAGTAGTCCTAGGGTGGCAAGTTGGTATCCTTTGTTTTCCAAGGCGAGAGCAGCCGATAGTTGGGCGCGTGATGACGTGGGGTTTTGTTTCGCCCAAACCTGGGTTAAAGCCAAATCGTTACCCCATAAGCTGCTGAGTTGGTAGGTGAAAATGGGGCAGATAACTAACAAGGCTATAATAAAGCCCTTTATCAATCGGCTTTGTTGGGTTACAAAATAATAACCTGCTGGCATAAACAGGAAGATAGCGGGCAAATAATTACGATGTTCAAAATACAGCTCCAAGCCTATCGTTGTGGATTCCAACACATGGCCTGCAAAGAAAAACAGAACCGCCAAGGCAAAAAAGGGAAACCGTTTTCGTAACATCAAAGCTGAAAAAAATAAGCCAATGATAAACAGTGTACAAAACAAGGTAGATAGAGGTTGCCACAAGCTTTTGGACACTTCAATATTTTCATAAAGCAGTCCAGGGTAAGACAGTTTTGGGATCAACAGGTTATACAAATAACCCGTCATAATCCGGTTTTCGGTCAGCAAGCGTTCTGGCAAGTTAAAGTCGCGGTTTCCGAAGGAATGGGTAAAGGTGTAAGGTTCAATGCTGTGGATCAAGTAAGCCGCTACCACAAAGCTCGGCAATACCAGAAAAGCCCAAGACCAATAACGGTTAATCGGTCTTGCGATGGAACTAGGATGCCTGAAAATGCATAATTCCACACAAGCCGCCAATAATGGCAATAGCACACCATTTTCCTTGCTCAAAATAGCCAGCAAGGTACCCGAGCCAAGCCCTAGGCTCATCGTGATATAGCCGCTACGGTTGTTGTTATCTCCTAACCGTAAACGCCCCTTACAATATAACCATAAACCGACTATCGAGAAAAACGCGCTCAACATTGCCATGCGTTGCACAACATATAACACGGTGGAAACGAAAAACGGGTGTAGTAACCAAAAACTGGTGGCGATGATTGCCGCAACAACGGCTTGTTTGGGCTTAAGATTGAAACTTAGAAAAATTAAGCGAGATAACAAATATAAAAAAAATCCACTTAATAAATGTAATAGAACATTGGTCAGTTTAAAAGGGTAAGGGTCAGTTGGCCAAGTGCTGCCGTTCAACAAAAAGCTCAACAGGCTGAGCGGTCGCCCGGTAGGGCCGGCGATGCCATTGCCCACGAACAACACAAAGGTTTCGAAATTCCTGACGCCATTAAAATCGCCCAATTGATTAAGATTGGCATTATCGTCAAATAAAAAACCACCCGATAAACCGGGCCAATAGATAAGAAAGCAAATTGCTGATATCGGAATAAGTAGCGCTGCATATAATTTGGTAAACGATAAGATCAAGTTGCCCTTGATTGTCATATGGTTAAAACTCATCCTTATTATTGGGCATATCTTAAATATAGTCGATCATTAGAATTCAACTATAAAGAGGCAAAAAAAAACGCCCCACTGAGGGGGCGTTTCCAATTCGCTCGCTTATACCTTAACGGCAGTTTGCTGGCAAATATTTTTGAAGGATTGTACTTTTAGTTGGACCAGTACCAAAACCGCAAGTCCAGCTAATGGTACCACTTGATGTTGTTGGTGACAGGACGAAGTTGCCTCCAGCAGCATCAGCTATGTTACCACCCAACGTTGTGGTCCGGGCTGCTACCGTAATTACACCGGCGTTGGCGCCTGTGCCTATAGTGAGCCCATTTACAGATTGTGTTACTACGCTAGCGCAGCCCGATGCTAGTAGGGTAGCCGGCATTGTATTTGTCGATTGGTAATATTCAGAAACAGAAGTTTTACAAGCATCAGCCGCTGTGATAACTTCCGTAAGTTTGGCACGGATAATGTAATCCTGATACGCCGGAATCGCGATGGCCGCTAAGATACCGATGATGGCAACCACGATCATTAATTCGATCAAGGTGAAGCCTTGTTGTACTTTTTGCATTTGATGTCTCATTCTAAGTTTCCTTTGGTTGTGAAGAGTTGAAGTCTAAAACTTGTGTGTTGCTTGCGTTTCCCAAAACCTTAAGCAGGTAGTGTGCCAGTTAATTGGTTTGTGTCGGACTAAAGCCCAATAGTTGCATTTATGTCGATCAACTTATTGTTATAGAAAATTAAAATAATTTTCGATGTAGGCCTTGCTTGCAAACGCAACTCCCATTTTTAGTCATTAGGCTTTATCCTTCAACCCAGCTACACGCTTATCCCGTCACTTTGTGACAATTTTTGTCAGTTGTGGGTATCTATAACACGTCATCTCGGCATGGATTGCCGAGATCCAGAAGCCATGGATGGCAATGCCAAGTCTTCACGGTGATTTTAGCTGGCACATTCCTGTGTTCTGGATTCCGGCAATCCATGCCGGAATGACGAATTTGGAAAATGCTGAATATTATTGCCATAAATGTTAATATGTGACATATTAACTCAAATGTGTCAGAATATATAAAATATGTCATTAACTACAGCACAAGTATCTCCAGGCGGGCGTATTGTCATCCCTGCGGAAATCCGCCGGAAGATGGGCATTGACACGGGCGATCAGGTGATCTTGTCTTACCACGATGGTGAATTGCATATTTCAACCCGAAAGCAACGCTTGCAACAAGCCAAGGCCATCGTCAAGGCAGCTACTGTACCGGTTTCTTTAGCGGATCAGTTGGTTGAGGAGCGCAGGGCGGAAGCCAATGACTAAGCAGGTTGTTTTGGACGCTTCCGCCGTGCTTGCTTATCTTCAAGACGAAACTGGGCATGAAAAAGTCCACGAAGTGTTGGTTGAAGGCAGGGGCATACTGTCTACCGTGAATGCGGCTGAGGTTGTGGGTAAGCTGCTTGAGGCAGGGCTAGCCGAGCTTTCGGTAAAATCAGTAATGGATAATTTGGAATTACAGATTGAACCGTTTGACGATAAACAAGCTTGGGAAACGGGGAAGTTAAGGCTAAGTACGAGGGAAATTGGCCTGTCACTGGGGGATCGTGCTTGTTTAACACTCGCTTATCTTAAGAAACTTCCAGTGATTACGGCGGATAAGCATTGGGATAAATTGGCAACAGGTGTTAAGGTTATTCAACTCCGTTAGTTTGGCAACGTCCCTTCGTAAAGTTCTTTCAACAAACACTGCACTTCAATCCCTTTAATTTCAACGATTTCATCGGCTTTGGTGTAGCTGTGCAGCAGCCAGTCGTCGTTTTGGGTGCGGGTAAAGCTGTCGATACGCATGGCTTGTGTGTCTATCAACCAATAAGTCTTTAAGCAGTCTAATTGTCGGTACGCGTTGAATTTATTGCCGCGATCAAAGGCTTCCGTGGAAGGCGACAGCACTTCGGCGATAAATACGGGGTGCTGCTTATAGAGTGTGTTAGCCTGGTCTTTGGGGTTGCAAGTGACCATGACATCAGGGTAAAAATAAGCATCGGCCTTTTCGACCCGGACTTTCATGTCTGAGATGTTGGTGCGGCAGGGCGTGTTCTTTAGGTGTTGTTTAAGCAAAACGAACAAATTGCCAGCAATAGTAACGTGGTTATCGGTAGCTCCCGCTATCACCCGCCATCACCCACACTTCACCGTTCTGGTATTCGTGCTTAAAGTCAGCGGTTTCTTCCCCTTTAAGGTATTCTTCGGCTGTCAGGGTAATTTTTTCAGCAAGTAACATGATTTCAATAGTCCAAAATGATTGCCTGTAATTTGAGTGTACCTGGCCTGATTTATATTTTACAATTCAGGCGAGAATAATAAAGGTTACTGGATTGCTGATACTTTGGGGTACAGTGGTTTGACTATCAATAATAACTATATATCGGAGGAGAATATGATTAAGTTTAATTCACTGCTGACGGCAGTTGCCTTGGCAAGTTCGGTTTCTGTAGCAGTTGCCTGGGATGTGTTGCCCACGGAAGCGCCTGCACCCATGGATAATCCGACCACGCCTGCTAAAGTCGAATTGGGTAGAATGTTATACCACGATCCGCGTTTGTCTTCGACGGGGACGGTCTCCTGTTCGTCTTGCCATAACACGATGTTGGGCGGCGAAGATAACCGTCCGAATTCGATGGGCGTAAATGGACAAACGGGCGGACGTAGTGCGCCAACGGTATGGAATGCGGCGTTCAATAAGGTGCAATTCTGGGATGGCAGGGCAGAAAGCCTGGAAGCCCAAGCCGCAGGGCCTGTGACCAATCCTATCGAAATGGGGATGAAAAACTGGGATGAGGTGGTCGTCCGGTTGAATTCCATTGAAGGCTATCAAAAAGCATTCGCCGATGCCTTTGGCGGTAATGCGATCTCCAAAGATACGGCGACCAAGGCGATTGCGGCTTATGAACGCACCCTGATTACGCCGAACAGTCCGTATGACAAGTACGCAAGTGGCGACCAATCGGCGATGACTGACCAGCAAGTGCGTGGCATGAATAAGGTTGCGGAACTGGGTTGTACCGGTTGCCATAGCGGCCCAGCATTTAACGGCCCAGGCATGTTCCAAAAGTTCCCTGTGCACGGTAACGGCATGTACCAAGCCAAATACCATTTCACGAAGGATTTGGGCTTGGCGGAAGTGACCAAGAAGTCTGGCGATGAACACCTGTTTAAAGTGCCAACCTTGCGTAACATTGCCCTTACGGCGCCTTATTTCCACAATGGCGCCGTGAAAACCCTGGATGAAGCGGTCAAGGTAATGGCTAAATTGCAGTTGGATAAAGACCTGTCGAAAGATGAAATAACTGATATAGTTGCCTTCCTGAATGCCTTGACAGGCGAATTCCCTGAGCAAAAAATGCCGCGTTTACCGGCCACACCAGGCACGACGTTTAATTAATTTTGATTTATTCGGGCAGAGGCGACATTGTCGTCGCCTCGCTCGTTTCCCCTTTTTCTACTGCTTATAAATAGGCATCGCTGCTATCAGTTCATCTATCCGCTTTGACATCATTTGGTAAGCCTCACTTTGGGTTGAACCATAGCGTTTGTTAAATTCGGCTTCGTCCATGTGTTCGGGCAGGGTTCTAGGGTCGGGCATAAAATCCGTGTAGTCTTTTATGCCGGCCATCGCCTCTTGCAATTTCCTGGCAGAACGCGGGCTGGCAATCGCCAGTTCGCCAAAGCGGGTACCGGCCTTGTCTGCAGCCAAGTCAATAAAACTAAAACCACTGCCGTCCCTGGCATCATGCAATTCTTTTTCTTCCCCTAGAACCTGGGCAATTTCACTGTTGACCGATGTCGTAATGGCTGCCGCACCGATGAAGTGTTGCGCCAAGTCGTTTCGTTTATAGATAAAAGCAGAGTAGAAAGGTTTTATGGGGGTTGCGACTGATTTTGAGTGATTTACGTAATCATTGACCGTATTGATAATGGCCCTGTTCTCCTCAATCGCCGTGTCTAAACTGGCGCGTTGGTAGGCAAGGGCAAACAGTGGCTGCAAGAGTTCTGCCAGGGATAAGCGCCAATCGGGATCATGCTGACGGATGATTTCAGCCAATTTGCTTTTGTAGACTTTGGCATGGTCGTATTGAGTGGTGTTATGGGCAAGAAAATCGCGGGCAGTGTCCAATGTGGCTTGGCTGGGATGGTAGGTGATGGTTATTTTGTCGTCATCAATAGCGACAGCTTTGATAGGGTCAGTTGCCAGGAGAAAATACTCATTCAATTTTGAATGTTTGATAATTGTTTGGATAACGAAAGCGGCTGCCTTGGATGGCAGTAACAATTTTCCGGCCTTAAATTTGGTTAGCGTCGGTAGTTGATTCCCGTCTTCGTTGCCTAATCGGAAGGTAATGTTCAGGTATTTGCCCAACCTATTTTCCGGTAAGGCCGCAGTGACTTCAAACTTAAGTTTGTTCTCCTTTAAGGAAATCAATGCCCGTCCTTTGGTGAAACGGTTTAACAGATAATTGGCAGCCAAGTTAAGGTCTGCGTAGCTCAGTTCAATAGTGCCGATTTCATCGGCCCTGGTCTTATAACCTTCATGCAGGATTTTTTTGGCGCGTTCAATATCGGCTTGGTTCATAACCCAGTCGAGCTTGACGTCCGGCTCGTTGCTGATGCCGAAAAAAACCATCATCACAATCACGAAAATGATTGCGGCGATAAATCCTAGGACAATACGCAATAAGGTTTTCATTGTTGCGTCAGGAGAACTCCAACTTGAAACCGACGGGTTTAAGGTAATCGGCTTCCTGGATTAAATCGGCATGGGTCAGGGGCGAATTGAGCAGCCAGCCACTGGGAAAACGCAGTTCAATCGTGGATTTGGTAATGCCTATCGTAAAGTCAGGAAGGACATGTTCCTGCCGATTACGGTGCAGCACGACAGCCAGACGGAGGATAATGGTCATGAAAGGTGCTAGATTGTTCCAAGGAGCGGGTAATTCATTAAAACGGGAACGCGGAAATTTGCGCTTATGGCAGCGGATGATCGTCGCCAAGAGGGTTTGGTCTTGGTTGGTGAAGCCTGCCAAATCGGCATGTTCGATAATATAGGCGCTATGTTTGTGGTATTGGTTGTGCGCGATGTCGTGGCCGATTTCGTGCAGTTCCCCCGCCCATTCCAAAAATTGTTCAACCTCTGGTTTGTCCAACAAACAGGAATCGCAGCTTAATTGGCTAAGCATGTGCCTGATAGTTTGTTTGATGCGATTCGCGTGATGCTTGTCGGTATGGTAACGGTCTGCCAGCGTTTTTACGGTAGCAGAGCGGATATCATGGTCGTAAATACGTCCCAAAAGGTCTTGGATCAAGCCCTCCCGCAATGCGCCGTCGGCGACGCTCATCTGATCAATATCCAGGTTTTTGAAAGTAGCGTAGGCAATCGCAACACCGCCAGGGAATACCGGCAATCGTTCAGGATCCAAGTCCGGCAAATTCAGTTCATTAATATGTTCACATTGCTTAATGTGTGCGACCAAATTCTCGAGGCCGCTCATGGTGATGCCGTTATTGCTCCAGCCCTTGGCTTGCAGCACCTTATCAATGGAGCGCAACGTACCCGACGAACCAATAGCCTGTTCCCAGTGTTTACGGTGGAATTTTTTCTGGAAAGGCTCCAACTTTAGCTCGGCATAGAGGATGGATTTGCCGAAAGCGTTTTTCGATAATTGGCCGCGGGGGAAAAATCGCTTGCTCATCGACACGCACCCCATAGAAAGGCTTTCCTTCTTTTTGGGGATGTCTTCTTCGCCGATGATGTATTCCGTGCTGCCGCCACCTATATCGACGACCAGCCGCAAATCAGCCGTACTGCCAACACTGTGGGCCACACCTTGATAGATGAGTCGCGCCTCCTCTATCCCGGAAATGATGTGGATAGGATGGTTTAAGGCTTTTTCCGCCTTTTCCAGAAATTGCTGGGCATTCTTGGCGTTACGTAAGGTATTGGTCCCTACGGCACGAACGCTATCGTGCGGGAAATCCCGGATACGTTGCCCAAAGCGTTCCAGGCAAGCCAACGCCCGTTTTTGGGTGTCGTGGTCGAGGACATTTTTTTTGTCGAGCCCGGCGGCTAACCTGACCATTTCTCTCAGGCGGTCTACCGTCTGCAGTTTACCGTCGGTCAGGCTGCAAACAATCATGTGAAAGCTGTTAGAACCCAGGTCTACGGCAGCCACACAGCGAGGTGGTTTCTTTTGCATGGAAATCCCGTTTTAGCTACGAAGAGGAATGTTATCTGTTAAAATGCCG
Organism: Methyloglobulus morosus KoM1; assembly: GCF_000496735.2. GTDB lineage: Bacteria > Pseudomonadota > Gammaproteobacteria > Methylococcales > Methylomonadaceae > Methyloglobulus > Methyloglobulus morosus. The sequence goes on along the minus strand of NZ_AYLO01000159.1, from coordinate 14,172 downwards.
CCCACAGACAACCACAAAAAGTCGGGTTAAGTGGCTTTCCTAGCTAATTTAACTGATTTGAACAGCCACGTTAAGCATTAGTTTCAACATGAAGGCATTATCTATCAGCAACCTCAAGAAAACCTATAAAAATGGGTTTGAGGCGTTAAAAGGCATCGACCTGGAAGTCGAGGCCGGCGATTTTTTTGCGCTGCTCGGCCCCAATGGCGCCGGCAAGTCTACGGCGATCGGCATCATCAGCTCGTTGGTGACGGCAAGCAGCGGATCGGTCAGCATATTCGGCCATGACTTGGTTAAGGAACGGGAACGAGCCAAAAGCTGCATCGGCCTAGTGCCGCAGGAAATCAATTTTAACCAGTTTGATACCGTACAAGGTATTGTGCTGAACCAAGCCGGATACTACGGTATGCCCAGTAAATTGGCGCTGGAACGGACAGAATTGTGCCTGAAGCAGATGGATTTATGGGACAAGCGCAACACCATTTCCAGGCGTTTGTCCGGCGGTATGAAACGCCGCGTGATGATCGCCAGGGCCATGGTGCATGCGCCCAAACTCTTGATTTTGGACGAACCGACTGCAGGCGTAGACATCGAAATCCGCCGCTCCATGTGGAAACTGATGAAAGAAGTTAACCAGCAGGGAACGACCATCATCCTGACCACGCATTATTTGGAAGAAGCGGAAAGCCTGTGCCGCAATATTGCCATCATTGACCAGGGAAAAATCGTAGAAAACTCCGACATGGCAAGCCTGCTGGCACGGTTGAATGTCGACCATTTTATGCTGGACTTGGCGGAACCGCTCGCCGCTGCCCCGGCGTTAGAAGGATGCCATGTCGAACGGATCAGCGACAAGGTGTTGGATGTTTCCGTACCCAAAGCGATTGGGCTGAACCAACTTTTTAGCCAATTGACTGCCAATAACATCAAGGTGCTAAGCCTGAAAAACAAAAGCAACCGTCTGGAACAGCTATTTATGGATTTGATCGATTCCAAATTACCACAAAAAATCCCCTCTCCCCCAGGGAGAGGGCTAGGGTGAGGGGAATAAAATGAACAACACCATCGCCCTAAAAACCATCGTCAAGAAAGAAGTCACCCGATTCCTGCGGATATGGCCGCAAACCCTTTTGCCCCCGGCGATCACCACCGCCTTATATTTCCTTATCTTCGGCAAGCTGATCGGCAACCGCATCGGCACGATTAGCGGCGCAACGTACATGGATTACATTGTCCCTGGCATCATCTTGATGTCCGTCATCAGCCATTCTTATTCGAATGTCGTGTCGTCGTTTTACTCCACCAAATTCCAGCGCAACATCGAAGAACTGCTGGTCGCCCCCGTCCCTAACTGGGTTATCCTCAGCGGCTACGTCAGCGGCGGTATTTGTCGGGGATTATTGGTCGGCGTGGTGGTTGCCTTAATTTCCATGCTATTTGCCGACATCGTGGTGTTGCATCCTGCCATTACCATTGCCGTCGCCATCCTGACCGCCACCTTATTCTCCCTGGCGGGCTTCATCAACGCCGTGCTGGCAGAAAGTTTTGACGACATCAGCATTATCCCCAACTTTGTGCTGACACCGTTAAGCTACCTGGGCGGTGTGTTCTATTCCGTGGACATGCTGCCCGGCGTTTGGCAAACCCTCATCATGGGCAACCCCATCATGTACATGATTAATGCCTTCCGCTACGGCATGATAGAAGTGACGGATGTGGATATCCAGTTGGCGTTGATGATGATTGTGGGGTTTATTGTTTTATTGGCAGGGTTTAGTTTGGTTATGTTGCATAAGGGGACGGGGATTAAGAATTAGGAAGTGCCCCGTATGAAGTGCAACTTAATACCAAGATCGAATACGTGCTTACCCGGATTCAGCAGGCTTCATCCAGGCTACACGCTCGCTTTAAGGATACGGATTACAGGATAGACATTATGAAAATGGAATATAACAGGTCTTTAAAAGTTGCATCAAAGATGTTATTTGAAAATTATAAAGACGAAGCGCGAATTTTGAGAGATATTTTAAAACATCAAAATGTTTTATTTGAGGAAGCCAAGAGTGCTCCAATGGACGATTATAGTAAACGCTTTGAGTTGCTTGAATTAACCAAACCCTATCTTGATCAAGTGTTCAAGACTGATGCACTAAAAGTGGCGTTTATCATTACTACCGCTTGTTGGCTCGAAAACGTTACCAACACTCTCCTAACGCTGAAATTGGATAAAAAACAATTTAAAGAAGTAGATAATATCGGTCTATTAATAAAGTGGACTTATATTATTCCTCCCCTTGTCGATAAATTTAGCCTATCGAAGGGTGGTCAGGAATATCAGCATTTATATGAACTAATAAATGACCGAAATGCTTTGGCTCACCCAAAGCCAAAAACCTTTAAGGAAAATGAGTTAGATATAAATCATAAGGGTCAATTTCCGAAATATTCAGTTGGTGAATTGGATGAGGTAGCTAAGAAAATGCATGACTGGTATTTATTGCCCCGAGTATTGATTCAAAAAATACAAGACGCTGATGAAAAGTTTGGAGATCAACTTTGCCATTATGCCGGATACTTGATTGAAGAAAAGATGGCTGAGAATGAGGAATTTTATCGACAGCTTATTGAAAATCAAACATCCGCGCTTGAATAGGGGCGTAGATACAATAGTGATAGCGTAATCGGAGTTACTCTGGCTATCATGATTTGTTATTTGTGTTGAATTAAAAAAATTCTGGAGGTTGTTATGAATACCGCAAAAGCTGAAATGCAATCATTGCTTCAAAAATTGCCTGACGACTGCACATTTGAAGATATCCAATATCATCTTTATGTGATTGAGAAAGTGCGTAAAGGTATAGAAAGAGCTGAGAGTGAAGGGGTGATTTCCCAGGAAGCTGTTGAGGCACGTTTGAGCAAATGGGCTACAAAGTAGTTTGGTCGCCTGAAGCTGTTGAAGATTTGGAGTCGATTGCAAAATATATCGCTAGAGATTCAGAATTCTACGCCAGGGCAGTTGTAATAAAGGTTTTAGAACTGGTGCGAAGCATTCCAGATTTTCCATGGATAGGAAGAATCGTTCCAGAAATTGAAGATGGGAATATCAGGGAGCGGTTCGTATACAGTTATCGGGTTGTTTATCAAGTGGATCAGAATCGAATTCTCGTCGTCGCAGTCATCCACGGAAAACGATTACTCGAAAATATTTCGGACAGATTCGAAAAGCCTTGATAATTTAGCTCTTTGTAGGCCTTTTAGGTAATTATTTCCGCGTACTGGGCCCAGAAATAGGAACGCCGTTCCCCATATAACCCAAAAAATATTCCAAATTTCTGAATTCCAAGCTTTGTTCGGCAAAGGATTCGGCCTTTATCTGCGTCAAACATTCAGCAAAGCGGCGGTGCAGGCTGCCCATTTCGCCCCATTTCAAGCGATAAGTCGGCCAGTTGTTGGTATGACCTAGGGACGCGCTGAGTATTTCCGCACGGAGTTTTTTGCCGGCGTTTTGGATATGGCAGGKGGCACAGGAAAAATTTAACTGGCCGTGACGCTGGTAATAAAAGGCTTTGCCTTGTTCGTAAGCGACCAGTGCGCGGGGGGCGTCCTTGGGGATGCTTACGGCTATCGGTTTGCCGCGTGCGGAGTAGGCCAGAAACGCAAGCAGGTCAATCATCTCACCCTTGTCATAAGGTAATGCCGGTTCATGTTGACTAGCCCGGCAGTCGTTGATCGCTTGGGCTAAGGTGACAACTTCGCCTTGGATTTTGCTCCATTTAGGATATTCGTTGGCGATACCCTTATTCGGGAAGCAATCGGTATAGTGCCTGCCGTTAGCAAAAGGTTTGTTGAAAAGAACTTTTCCTGCTTCGATAGCGGTTTCATAAGGGGGAAATTCTTCGATGGCCAGCCAGGATTGTTTGGCAATCGGGTCGATTGCGTAAACGCCATTCGAGTAATCGCTGAGCTTTAAGTTGGGAAAGCGTTCTTGGTAATGCTTCCTGAATGCGGCTTGGTCTTGTTCGGGTGTGGCGGACAAGGGCAGGGCGACAAGCAAACTAAGGCTAATAAATAGCGCCCCGCACCATTGAGAAAATCCCAAGATTCCAGGTTTTGAAAAATAATCATTTTGCAGCATGACAAATCAGCATTACGTGACCGTATGTTTTTCAGAATCCTTATTGCCCAAGTTATCTACCCAGTCAATGCTGATGACATCCCCGACTTTGCCGCCTTTCAGTAGAAAAGCAAAATAAGGGTCTTTGGAAATGCCCGCCCCCATGTTGCAAGTAGCGATGGTTTTGCCATTATGAGTGACAGTCAATACTTGGATGAAATGGGCAGGGATAAGCTTATTGGTCGTCTTATCTTTATTGCGGCCATGTTCCATGGGGTGAGAAATTAGGGTGCGGATTTGGGTGTTGCCGTCCAGCCGTTTGGTGCGTATTTTTATGCTCGACATATCACCCCCCGCAGCCACCGATGGTGACTTTCACTTTTTTCTTGACGCTGTAGCAGACTTTTTCCGTTTCGGCGATTGCGTAAACGAATGATGTGCTGGCGAGTTTCAAGCGTGCCGAGATGAAAGGGTCGAGTTCTGGCATCAATTCTGCTTGGATTGCCAATGGCACGGGGTTTTGCTCGACGACGATGGCGATGCTTTGAATACCTTCAATGCGGCTAGTGACGGTCACCGGGACTAATGCACCATTCTCCGCTATCTCAGGGATGTTCAGGTCGATTTTGTCGGTTTCGATAATGGTTTTGCCCTTGAGCAATTGTTTCATCGCCGCATCGAACGGGTTGGGTGCAAAATCTGCGGCGTTCCATTCGGCGTTGGCAACCCCGGTTTCCAATAGCCCAATTCCAGCCGTGCCGAGGACTAGCGATGTTTTCAGGAACTTTCTGCGATTAGCTTTCATAATTGTTCTTCTGCCATGTATCGGAAGTTCATTTTAACTCCCATAGATAGTCAACGAGTAGGTCAATTTCAGCTTCGCTGAGGATCTTGTTTTTTCCAAAAGGCGGCATGCTGGTTTCAGGGTTAAACTGGGTGGCATCCCAGATTTGTTCACGCAATTGTTGTTTGTTCTTGAAACGGGTTGGCAGGTTTTTCAGGGCAGGGCCAATATTGCCCGGAAATTCCCCGTCTTCGATTGCATGGCAGGCCAGGCAATTGCCTTTGTCGCGGCTGAAAGCGATTTGTTTGCCTACGTTGGGTGATGGTATTGGCGTTTGTGTGATAGGGGTGCAGGATTGCAACAGCAAAAATACAAGACTAATGGCGATTATCTTCATTGATAAGTCTCAACCCTTAAATAAAGGCTGATAAGCCAACGCCGCCAGCTCGGGGTTTTGGTTGAAAACACCGCCGATAACGGCCAATAGGTCAGCACCCGCCGCCAGCAGTTGACCGCCATTTTCAGGTAGGATTCCGCCGATGGCGACTATGGGGATCTGTAATACCGATTTTGCCTTGCGTAAGGTTTCCATATCGGCAGGTGCGGCCAAAGGTTTTGACGAGGAGGGAAAGAAGCGCCCAAAAGCAACATAGCTTGCTCCTAAAGATTGCGCAGCCAATGCCCGTTCCATTGAGTTATAGCAAGATACGCCAATGATGGCGGCATTCCCTAATCGCTTCCTGGTTGCGGCTATTTCATTGTCGTCTTTACCCAGATGCACACCATCGGCATTTACCAGCGCAGCGAGTTCGACATCGTCATTGATGATGAGCGGGATGTTGTATTGATGGCAGGTCTTTACCAGTTCTCGGGCGGCGAAAGGTGCGTCAGTCGGGTTTTTGTCCCGGTATTGGATCACGACTGCGCCACCACGAATCGCAGCATCCACAGCTTCGCACAGGCTTTCGATAGAGGGTCGTTCGGTTTGGCTGCCTTGAATTTGGGTTATGGCATAAAGGCCACGGCTTGGAAAGGGTTTCATTCATCATCCACCCAGAAGAAACGGTTCGGATTATGTTGGCCTTTGCCGGTTTGGTAGGCCGCGTTTAATGCATTCCAGGTATATTCTTGGGCTTCGGAGATAGCATCAAATATGCTTAACCCCCTTGCGATTAACGCCGCTATGCTGGCGGCTAGGGTGCAGCCCGAGCCATGGTAACTGTAAGGTAAGCGATTCCAGGTATAGGTTTCGCAACAGTTGCCGTTATGAAACAGCAGGTTGCTGACTTCGGGTGTGGCCTCATGGGAGCCGGTAATCAGGACATACTGGCAACCCTTTTCCAACAGGCTTAATCCGCATTCATTAAGGTCATCCAAGCCGGTTAGCTTGCGGGCTTCGGCGCTATTGGGCGTTAACACGGTTGTCTGAGGAAGCAGAAAATTATTGATTGTGCTGATAAGGCGATCATCCGATAAATCCGCACCGCCGCCAGCAGCGAGTATCGGGTCGAAAATGATGGGAGTTGTCGGATGTTTGTTGATTATTTTATGGATAGCCAACGCGGTGTCGGGGTGACCGATCAAGCCAATCTTGATGGCTTTGACGGGAATGTCTGCCATCAAGGTCATGGCTTGATTGATAATGTTATCAGGCGTTTGCGGGATTAGTTTTTTTACATTTTGCGTATCTTGCTCAGTCAGTGCCGTGATGACACTGACAGCATGGCACTGATGACTGACTAAAGTTTCTATATCTGCCTGGACACCCGCGCCGCCACTGGGATCGTGACCTGAAAATGACAAAACGGCAGGGTAGTTAGCAATCATCCTCGTTGTTTTTGTTTGTTTTGCTGCTTCGTCGAAAAACGAAACAGCGAGGTCATCCTATAAAAAATCAGCGTTGTTTTTTGGGTAATAAGGCCATTGCTTTCCTCAACAATTGACGTAAAACCGTCAAAATTATTTGCCGTTTTATTATGACCAAGTAGCTGATTAAACCCAGCAGGAAACCGTAAAAAAACTTGGTTGTGATAGTATCTTTTGGGAGCATCGTTGTGCTGCTTGCTCCAGGCTGGACCGGCGCTTTTTGTATGGCAACTCTGGCAGGTTCGTACTCGGCATTCAGGTCAGGTAGCCCAAGGCTGCGGAAAGCATCGTAATCCTGCCAGATTGGGTATTTGCCTTTCCACATGTTTTTGGAGAAATAAGGCTCAAGGCTCATGCCATGTGCTAAAGGAATGCCCTTGTCGTCAATAAAACCTTTATAGACGACTAGGCTAATATCGCCGCCTTCGCCAAGCCCATTGGTGGTGAAAGACTTTTCGACATGGTCATGGAACATCCAAATACCCTGTCCGAAACTGTGTAAACCGTCATCAACACCGCTCAATTCCAGGTCGATGCGCTGGGCGGGTACCATGCCATGAACGTCACGGGTAATATAGGAACTTGGGCCATTGTCGACGCCATCATAATGGGTAATTGTCGGTTTATGGCCATGGATATGCAGGGCGAAGGATTCCGTATGCCCGTTCAAAACCCGTAATTTGACCTTTTCATCCTTACCCATGAGTATCAAGGAATCTCGCAGGGTATAGGGAAAAGAATGCCCGTTCAGCAGAAAGTAGTCATCCGTTGCATCGGTAGTGTCATATTCGGTGTTTATATGTTTGGCAAGCAGGCGCGGATCATTGGCCGACCGTGCAAATACTTCATGTAATTCCCGATCGACGGATTGGTAGTGTAGGTCATATTCCCTGACGTATTTTTCTAAGACGGCGACAGAAGGATGGCGAACTTGCCCGCCACCGACATTAAAAGTTTGCACCCAATTGTTAGGGCGGTTTTCCTCAACGACGAAGATACCTTGCAAGCCCATAGGAATGTGGACGTGCGGTTGTACGTGGCAGTGGTAATACATGGTGCCGGCTTGGCGGGGTTTAATGACGTAAGTTTTGGTTTCGCCTGGCATGGTATCCATGTTGCTGGTCTGGCCAACACCATCGTTACCTGTTCCGCTATGATCCATAAATGGGTGGTCGATTCCATGTAAATGGATGGAATGGGGCAAGTAGTGGGTGTTCTCCAAGACGATCCAGATCACATCGTCTTGTTCGACACGAATGACGGGGGATGGCGCACGCAACAAAGGATTAGCGATCGGTTCATACAGGCTACGGGTGGACATATCCCTAGTTTTAGGGGTAAACACCCAAAAAGTGGGTTGTATGCCGGGGGCTATATCATAGGTTGTGATCGGTTCTTTAACATCGGGTGAATGCCCATTGATTTCGACGACTTCCAGTTTGATGACAATTTTGTCGGGGTCACCATCCTTATCCACGTCGTCTGACATGGTGATAGCGTCGGATGCCAACTGGGTTGACATGAGGGTTTCCATGGATATGTTGTTAGTGCCTTTGACGAAGGCCGCTATGTCTTGTGGTGAATCAGGGTCACATAACAGCGATTCCTGGATTTTCACCCCGTCAATAACCTGTTCCTTGCGGGCTTCGGGCGAAATGAAATTGGAGCAGACGGGTTCCACTGGGCCTATGTCAACCTTAGCCGATGGGGGCAAATCAGTTGCTGCAAAACTGACAACAGGGATAAGCAGTAGCAGGACGCTACCCCATAAGGTGGCAGGGAGTTTTTGTTGCATAGGGTTGCCTCGGTAAATCATGCTTATATGCTTGGTATTGCCCACAATGGCGATGCCAAATTTTTATTATGCGCTATTTTATCCGAATATAGAGAATATGAAAGTACAGACTTAACATTATGTTGTACGGACATAAACTTTAAGGGTGATGGAGGAGGCAATACTGACAATAAGCCTCTTGGTTTGGTGCGTGTCATGATGGAGCAGTACAAATTCAATTTTGTGGGTCGTGTCGATGTTGCCTTATTGTTGTAAAGTCGATTTACAGGGTTATTATGCATCCCAAATTTCCGGTTGTATTCAAAGCTCAGGCTTTGGGTTACAGGCAGAAATTGATGAGCGTCGGCTTTTGAACGGGGCTTCTGCGTGGTGAACACAAATGAAAATTTGTGTCTTTCGGTTAAGGCTAACGCTTTTTTGGGGATATTGTTTGGGGTTTATCTGTTGTGGACGGCTAAAAAATCATCTTCACATCGGTTTTTTTATATATAGCTTTGACACAACCCCATAACTCGTGTTAAAAATTACCTCGTTGAAAATACTTCGACAACCTACTCACAACATTTGTTGAGTTGTTCCCTCGCAAGAGGGGGATAAAAAAATATTAATAACTATAGAGGATTTTAAAATGGCTGAAGCACAAGAAAAAGACAATACCTGGGTATGGGTTGGTTTCGCAATCGCTTGTATCATTTTGTTGGTTGTTTTGCTGAAGAAAGATGAAACCAAACATTTGCAAAGCGGCGCTGTTGCTGCAAGTAATGCTGAAGTTGATGCTAAATTAAATCAACAGCATACAAAAATCGGCAAAAACGACGTCTCAAAGTAAGGCTTTATGGTTATACCGTCCTTCCGGTCAAACCAGGAGGACGGTATTTTCATTTTGGGTGTTGAGTTATTAAGCCATCGCCTAACGTCACATCACTCATCAAAGCTAGCTCGGTTTTGAAGCTGGCGAATCTCTTCTTCCAGCAATTTTATCTTTTTTACCAAATCCGGCAATTTGCTGATGGCAATTTGTTCTTTGTAAGCCGTTTTCTTGTCTTTAGCAGGGCTGCCAAAAAACTGCGAACCAGCCGGTACATTCCCTGCCACCCCTGAACGCGCCATCACCACTGCGCCTTGTCCGATGGTGACGTGGTCTGCAATGCCTGAGCTACCGGCCAGGATCGCATAGTCTTCGATAGTGCAAGAGCCGGAGACCCCGGTAAGTCCGCACATGATGACATGTTTGCCAACTTTATTGTTATGGCCGATTTGTACCAGATTGTCTATTTTGCTGCCCATGCCAATCGTTGTACTGCCTAACGCGCCCCGGTCAATACAGGTGTTGGCGCCAATTTCGACATTGTCTTCAATGACCACATTGCCGACTTGGGGCACTTTCCTGTGGGCGTTGCCCCTAAACTTATAACCAAAACCGTCAGCACCGATTATTGCGCCGGAATGGATGGTTACATTGTCGCCGATAATGGTATTGTCGTAGATAACTGCGTACGGATGAATCCGGCAGTTTTGGCCGATAGTCACATTGCAACCGATATAAGCGCCAGACAGGATCGCCGTCCGATCTCCGATGTGGGTGTGTTCCCCAATAACCGCGTAAGGGCCGATGAACAGGTCATGGCCTAATGTTACGCTGTTGCCGATAATGGACTGTTCGGCAATGTGGCTGTGATACGTCTTGGCGGGATGCAGTTTTTCGACCGCTTTGATAAAACCCATTTCCGGATCTGGGCAAATAAGCAGGGCTATGTGAGCCGGAAATTCACCCGCGTGCAAACCTTCAGCGACAAAGCAAGCCGTTGCGGTGGATTCCTTGATGTATCGAACGTATTTTGGGTTAGTCAGTTGTGTGACTTGCCCTTGTTGGGCACTGGTGATGTCTGCTGCAGAATGGATGATGGCTGATGGGTCGCCGCCTTCAATCCGGGCATCGCAAAAGGCGGCGAGTTCTTTTAATGTAATTGGCATTGGGGTCTCTACAGTAATTTTGCGCGTGTAGTTTAACAAATATTCAGTGCGGCTTAGTTTGCGCCGTTAGGCAGCTAAAAAAATGGGTCGTTGTGGCGTAAATATAAATCGCCTTCAGGATATTGGCTCATTCTGGCGTATGGGAATAGTCAGCTTAAAAACTATCGATCACTTTGTAGGGTAGCAATAAACCATTAATCGCCCAACCAGTGGCCGGATTTACCACCCGCTTTTTCCAATAGTCGGACGGATTGGATCACCATGCCGCGATCCATGCCCTTGCACATGTCGTAAATGGTGAGCAAGGCAATCTGGGTGGCGGTCAATGCTTCCATTTCCACGCCCGTCTGTCCAGTTGTTTTGACGGTAGTCTGGCAACGCACCCTGTTATTGTCAAGTTCGGGTTCCAGGTCAATTTCAACATGGGTTAAAGACAGCGGATGGCAGAGCGGGATCAACTCCGCCGTTTTTTTGCAGGCCATGATGCCCGCAATCCTGGCTATGGCGAGGACATCGCCTTTCTTGTGCGCCATATCGACAATCAACTTCAGCGTTTCGGCTTGCATCTCAATGTAGCCTTCGGTGACTGCCATACGTTGGGTAACCGATTTGTCGCTAATATCGACGATATGCGCTTCACCCGCCTGATTAAAATGTGGTGTATAGGTCATTTATGGGTAAAATTAAGGTTTATTTCGGTTATACAGTCACGCATTGAAGTGATTATTGTGTGTCCGTGGGATTGTCTATGTCAATTAAAGTCCGTTATTTTGCAAGTTTGGGTGAGCATTTGGGGAGGTCGGAAAATGACCTGGAATTTGCCCAAGGTATGTCGGTCAAGGACATTTGGGTGCTGTCCACGTCAGGCGCACCGATTCCAGATAATGTATTGACGGCAGTCAATATGGAATATGCCGATCTTGAGGCGCAAGTCCAAGACGGCGACGAAGTGGCGTTTTTTCCACCCGTGACCGGAGGTTGAAATGAAAGTCGAGATTTGTCCGGAAGCGTTCAACCCGTGGCAAGCAATACAAGATTACCAAGCGGCACTCCCGTCAGCGGCAGCTAAATTTGGCGCGACCAGCATTTTTATCGGCACTATGAGGGATTATAACGACGGTGTCGGTGTGCAAAGTATGACACTGGACTATTACCCTGGCATGACAGAGAAGCAGTTGGGCAAAATCCTGGGTGATGCCGGACGGCAGTGGGAAATCATTGATGCTTACGTCGTGCACAGGGTAGGGGAGATAAGGCCTGATGAGGCGATTGTTTTGGTGGCGGTATGGTCGGCGCATCGGGGCGATGCGTTCGATGCTTGCCGTTTCATCATGGAAACCCTGAAATCGACTGCACCGTTCTGGAAAAAGGAAGTCTCGGATACAGGCCAAACGCGGTGGGTCGAAAAAAATACCGATGGCTATAAGAATGTGCAACCTTAAGCCACTCGCGAAATGGGCGTCCGTTGGCTTTGCGTCAATGGGTTGGCTGCTTTTGATAAGCGTGGGTTCTACGCTACAGGCACAGTCAGCCATTAGGGCTTTACCCGCCTGGACAGCAAAAGAAATAGCCGTTATCGTCAATGACCGTGATCCCCAAAGCGTACAGGTTGCCAAGTATTATCAAGAAAAACGAAAGATTCTGCCGGATCAGATAATCCACGTAAACTTCAAGACTGGGCTTCAAAGCCTGTCGGAAGCGGAATTCGCCGCGATCAAACAACAGGTCGACAAGCAAACGCCTGCCAATGTACAAGGCTATGCGCTGACTTGGTTGTTGCCGTTTCGTGTGGATTGTATGTCGATAACGACCGCCTTTGCCGTGGGTTTCGACAAGGCGTTTTGTGCGACTGACTGCAACGAAACGCGCCGTAATCCCTACTTTAATTCTGTGAGTTCGCGGCCTTACAACGATTTCCATTGGCGACCGACAATCGCGTTAGCCGCTAAAGATTACGCTACGGTAAGGCAACTGATAGATCGAGGTATCGCATCCGATTATTCAAAGCCCAAAGGTTCTGCTTACTTACTTAAAACCACCGATAGGGCACGAAGTTCGCGCGCGGTTTTTTTTCCGGAGGTGGTGAAAAAATTTGACGCTGTTTTCCCTGTCAACTATTTGCAAAAAAACTTTATCGAAAAGCGACCGGACGTGATGTTCTACTTTACCGGACTGATGCATGTGCAACGGATCGACCGAAATAACTACTTGCCGGGCGCCGTTGCCGATCATTTGACTTCCACGGGTGGCGTATTGACTGGCGGTTCCCAAATGTCCATCCTTGAATGGATAGGGGCCGGGGCGACAGGTAGCTATGGCACCGTCGTGGAACCCTGTAATTTCCCCGAAAAATTTTCTAATCCTGGCGTGTTGATGGATTATTACTTGAGGGGGAATACCCTGATTGAAGCCTATTGGAAAAGCGTAGCCGAACCGGGGCAGGGGATTTTCGTCGGCGAACCGTTGGCGAAGCCTTTTGCCAAGCCTGTACAGTGAAAAATTAATCAGGGACTGTCGGCATTAATGTTAATGGGCAGTTGAGCCAGGTAAGTCTGGCCGTTATTTTTAACTCAAAAGAGAAGACGAATGCAGGGACATTTACGAAAAATGCGCTCCAAGTTGGACAAGCCGGTGCAATACGAATTGCTGTTAAGCGACCAGGCTGTCCCGCTGAACCCCTTGGTTGGCAAGCCGATTAAGCTTACTTACGCTGGAAAGATTAGTTGTGTACATTGCGGCAGGCTTACCAAAAAAAGCTTTAACCAGGGTTATTGTTACCCGTGCTTTGTCTCGCTGGCGCAATGCGACATGTGTATCATGAAGCCGGAAACTTGCCATTACGCTGCCGGTACTTGCCGCGAACCCGTCTGGGGCGAGACGTTCTGTATGCAAACCCACTACGTCTATCTAGCAAACTCCAGCGGAATCAAAGTCGGCATCACCCGCCAGAACCAGATTCCAACTCGCTGGATCGACCAGGGTGCGGTGCAAGCGTTGCCCATCTTTAAGGTGCAGTCACGCCATATAAGCGGCTTGGTCGAAGTCGCCATCGCTAAACACATCAGCGACAAGACCAGTTGGCAACAAATGCTGAAAAATAACGTCGAAGAGATTGATTTAGCTGCCAACCGGGATAAATTGCTGGCGACTTGTAAAACTGAACTAACTGACATCATCCAACGCTTTGGGGCGCAGGCGATTGAGTTTTTACCTGACGAGCAAGCGGTCGAACTTCATTACCCCGTCAACCGTTATCCCGATAAGGTCAAATCTTTCAACCTGGATACCAATCCTTTAGTCACGGGAATTCTCGAAGGCATCAAAGGCCAGTATTTGTTGCTGGATACGGGGGTGATTAACTTGCGTAAGTATTCGGGGTATGAGCTTGAGTTTTCTGCGCCGGATAAGGCTGATGAATTGCTGCAATGAGTGGTTCGGGAGGAAAATATAGGATGCGCCTCGTACCTCGACACATCACACTGAGTTCATTCCATGCACCTAAATTGGTGCGTAAAACGCACCCTACAAACTCAGGAGTGAGAACGATAAATTTTTCTTTATGATAAAGCCTATCAAACCGCAAATAAAATGATGAACATAACCAGTTCGTCATACCAATTTTTTACAGAAACTTGTACA
>NZ_AYLO01000158.1 GCF_000496735.2 Methyloglobulus morosus KoM1 | reverse complement strand
TGATGAGCATGGAATATTAAAAGTCGAGTTATTGAGTGACGGTATTCGTGGTGTATTGGCGATGGTCGGCGATATTGCTTATCGTTGTATCAAATTAAACCCCCATTTAGGTTTAAATGCAGCCGAAGAAAGCCACGGTGTGGTAATGATTGATGAAGTCGATATGCACTTGCATCCTGCTTGGCAACAAACGATATTGGGAAATTTAATCAAAGCCTTCCCTAAAATTCAGTTTATTGTCACTACCCATAGCCCACAAGTTATTTCAACTGTACCGGGACATCAGATTAGAATTCTGGAAGGTAATCATGTTTTGTCGGTTGAAGAGGAGGGAACACAAGGAGCTGAAGCATCGCGCATATTAAAGGAAGTTTTCGGTGTTGAATTGCGGGCGCAACATTTGGAAATTGTAAAAAAATTGAACAGATATCTTAAGTTAGTCGATGATGATAAATGGGATACTTCAGAAGCATTAACACTGCGCCAAGAACTTGACGATTGGGGTCGTGGGCACGAGCCGGAACTGGTAAAGGCAGATATTGATATTCGCATGAAGGAGTATCAACGTAAGTCATGAAAACCTGTTTAAAGGGAAAAATCCCAAATTTGCTCACACAATATCAAAGCAATAACCCTGATGCAAATTGGGAACAGTTTAAAAATGAATGTCAACAAGGTTATAGGGACGTACAAAGTCAATTAAGGCAAGATCAAGGCAATCTTTGTTGCTATTGTGAAATTGAGACTAGACAAGCGTTTGGCATAGGCAAAGATGATTTTCGTGTTGAACACTTTCATCCTAAGTCGGATATAGTTAAAAGTGGTGCTAGCCGCAACTGGGGCTTAGATTGGCGGAATATGTTGGGGTGTTGCCACGGTGGTTCAGAAAGATACGTTACTGATGCCCAAGAACGATATATATCGATAAATGCACAGAGACATTCTGATACACTGAAAGGCGAGTTCATATTAGATGATGAAATTTTAAATCCACTTACAATCCCACCATTTCCCATATTATTCAAAGCAAATCGACGAGATGGTAGTTTTTCAGTTCTTGAAGATAATTGCCGGAATGCCGACGTTAGTATAGACAAAGCTAACGGTTGCTTGGCTGCTGATAAACTCAATTTAAACTCAGAAAAATTAAAAGAGCTTAGGAAAAAAGCTATGGATGCTTTAAATGAGCAAATCCAAGAAGAAGTTTCACGCGGCTTATCCATCGAGCAGGCAATGTCGAATGTCACAAAAGCCCAACTAAGAAAAAACGCACAACAGTATTGGCCTGCTTTTTTTACCACGATTAGAAGTTATCTGGGTGCTGAAAATTTTTTACAAAGTATTCAATATTCAGGTTGAAAATCTAACATGCTAACTACAAGCGTATTTCTCGCTCAACTAATAAGTAATGCTTAAATATATCATCCCACTGATCTTGTTCATCGTACTAGCTGTTTTTTTGGCAGTCGGGTTAAAGCTCAAACCCAGCGAAATTCCGTCGCCTTTGCTCAACAAACCTGCCCCGGCATTTTCCGCCCCCAAACTGACTGCACCCAACGAGAAACTATCGCCTGCCGATTTGAAAGGCAAGGTTTGGTTGTTTAATGTCTGGGCCTCCTGGTGTGTGTCTTGTCGTGAAGAACATCCGGTGTTGAACAAATTTGCAAAGCAACAGGCGGTTATTATTGTGGGCTTGAATTACAAAGATGACCCCGAAGCCGCAAAGAACTGGCTAGCCTCATTGGGTAATCCGTATAACGACAGCGTGATGGATGCCGATGGCAGGATCGGTATAGACTGGGGCGTTTATGGCGTGCCGGAAACCTTTGTCATCGATAAGAAGGGTGTCGTCCGTTATAAGCACACCGGACCGGTGACAGGGGAAGACCTGCAAAATAAATTGCTTCCCTTGATTGCAAAATTGCAGGCGGAATCCTGATGAAACATTGGCTGCTGGTCTTATTGTTCCTGGTTTCCACACTAGGTTTTGCGATTGACGACCATCAATTGGCTGATCCTGAGCAGCAAAAGGCTTACGAACTCATTATCTCCGAACTGCGTTGCCTGGTCTGCCAGAACCAGACTATTGCCGATTCCAATGCCGAACTTGCCGCCGATTTGCGTAGGCAAGTGTATGAGATGCTGCAACAAGGCAAATCCAAGGATGAGATTGTTCTGTTCATGACCGACCGTTACGGCGATTTTGTCTTGTACAATCCCCCGTTGAAAACAAAAACGGCCTTACTTTGGCTGGGGCCGATAGCTTTCTTATTAACGGGGCTCATCATGATAAGTTGGATTATCCGCCGCAAAAAGAAAACTGAGCCGACAATAATCGATAAAGACAAACAGGAAAAAATCCGCCACTTGCTGGGTGATGGAGATCAATCTTGAACCTTATGTTTTGGCTGGTTGCCGCCACCATGATCCTGGTTGCCTTGCTGATTATTGTGCCGCCGTTATGGCGCAAACAAGAGTGTGCTGTGGCAGATGATGATTTGGATCAGCGCAATATCAAGATTGCGCGAGACCGCTTGGTTGAACTGAAAGCCAATAAAGCCGCTGGCGGGATAAGCCAAATCCAATACGATGAACAAGTTGCCGAACTTGAACTGGCGTTAAGCGACGACCTTGATCTCAAAAATCCGATCACCCATTCCCAAAAGCAGGGGCGTTGGCTAGCCTATGTGCTGGTTGTTGCCATCCCCGTATTATCCGCATCGCTTTATGGGACGTTGGGCGATTATCAAGCCATAACCCGAATTAATGAACCGAATCAGGTTGACCAAACGGCACAAGCGAATCAGGCAAACGCCGCTATGCCCAGCCCAGAAGCCATCAATAAAATGGTGGCAAAATTGGCCGATAAATTAAAGGCAGAACCGAATAACCTGGAAGGTTGGTTGATGTTAGGACGTTCCTACAAAATGCTCCAGCGTTATCCAGAAGGCGTTGAAGCTTTTACCCATGCCTATCAATTGGCTGGCGATAAGCCCGAAGTCATGCTGCCTTATGCTGAAGTCCTTGCCCTTGCCAATAACGGCGACTGGGCAGGCTTACCGAAAGATTTGGTTACAAAAGCCTTATCAATAGAACCAGAAAATTTGAATGGATTATGGTTTGCGGCATTGGCTAACGCCCAGCAAGGGGACAAGAAAACGGCGATAGGCTTTTTACGAAAATTGGAAACCGTTTTGCCCGAAGGATCTGGCGATAAACAGCAAATCCATGAATTAATTGCGAACACAGAAAGCGAATTGGGTCATGCCGCGTCCGCAACATCGCCACAACCTACCACGGCATCTGTCGTTTCTGTTGACGTAGCGGTTAGTTTAGCTGCCGAATTACAATCCGACGTTAAGCCTGACGATTCCGTCTTTATCTATGCCCAAGCCTTATCCGGGCCTAAGATGCCGCTGGCAATCATACGCAAGAAAGCCGGCGAATTGCCACTGTCTGTGAGCTTAACAGATGCACAGGCGATGATGCCTAATATGAAGTTGTCCCATTTTAAGCAAGTCCGGCTACTGGCAAGAATCTCCAAGTCGGGTGATGCTATGCCGCAAACGGGAGACCTGATCGGTGTGATTGAAGGGGTAAACCTTGCCGATCACACGGTACATAAAATAGTCATTAACGAATGGGTTAAATAATGTTGTGCTTGATTGCACTCCCCAACGCATGAGTGAACAACGTCTTATTGAGCTGGAAATCAAAATCGCCTATCAGGAAGATTTGCTGCAAGAGTTGAATAAAATAATCGCTCAACAGCAGCACCAAATTCTTCTTCTGGAAAAAACATGCCAGTTGTTGCATGAACGTATGAATAGTTTCCGGCTTGAAAATAATGATGAAGGCAACGAACAGCCACCCCACTACTAAAGGAGTTTCCTGATTAAGTCGGTTTCGTCCATACGTCGGGCGGCTCGCTACAATGGAATCTACAGCTTACCGTTCGCCCTGGGATTCGCAGGAATTAATCAGGGATTCTTAAAGCATATTATCGCTAGACCCTAACTGGATATTGACCGTGATTATAGGATTGCCTAAAGAAATTAAAGACAACGAATTCCGGGTCGGCTTGACTCCGGGCGCAGTAAAAATACTGATTTCCAAGGGGCATCAGGTCAGGGTGGAAACAGGCGCGGGGGAGGGCAGTTTCATTAGCGATGAGGAATATCGCGCTGTCGGTGCCCAGATAGTGGCTGACGCAGAAGATGCTTGGTCAGCGGCCTTGGTTGTGAAAGTCAAAGAACCATTACCTTCAGAATATCCCTGTTTGCGGCAGGAAATGATACTGTTCACCTATTTGCACCTTGCCTCCAATGAACTGCTGACCAAAGCCTTGCTTGCCAGCGGCACAACAGCAATCGCTTACGAAACCGTGCAGAACCACGCAGGGCAATTGCCCCTGTTGATGCCCATGAGCGAAGTGGCCGGGCGTATGGCAACACAGGTCGGTGCGACTATCTTGCAGAAGAATCAGGGTGGGCGGGGAGTGTTGATGGGAGGCGTTCCTGGCGTTGCCCCAGCCGATGTGATTATTTTGGGTGGCGGTACGGTAGGGGCAAATGCTGCCCGCATAGCCGTCGGGATGGGTGCGCAAGTGACAGTTTTGGATGTCAACTATGATCGCTTGGCGTATTTTGAAGACCTCTATAATGGTCGTATCCAAACCCGAAAGAGCAACGCACACACGATTGAGGAAGCGGTTTACGGAGCGGACCTGGTGATCGGTGCCGTGTTGATTCCAGGAGGCAAAGCACCTTGGCTGGTTACCCGTGATATGTTGCCCAGGATGCGAAAAGGTACCGTCATTGTCGATGTTGCCGTCGACCAGGGTGGCTGCGTGGAAACTTCAACCCCCACCACGCATAGCAATCCCACATTTGAAATAGATAGTATCGTGCATTACTGCGTTGCCAATATGCCAGGCGCAGTCCCGCGCACCAGCACATTTGCCCTCAATAACCAAACCACCGATTATGTCCTTTTATTGGCCGACCAAGGCATTGGCGCGCTGTCGGAAAATCCGGCATTGCAATTGGGGCTAAACACGTATCGTGGACAAGTCACCCATCCAGGGGTGGCTGAGACATTTGGTTTCAAGTATATGCCACCCACAGAAGTACTTCCTGGCCAAAAATAGTTGGGACAACTACCTGCCTATCCATTGGTTACCTGCGCAAACATAAGGCCCCATAACGGTTCCTTCAGGATATACCCCTCCATTGTACGAACAGTCCGCCATTGTCGGTGTGGACAACACTAAAAGTAAAATAAAAAAGATAGGTTTAAACATTTTGGCACCTCTTACATAACGAACATGGTTCCCGACATAGCCGCCGCAACGACAACATCATCACTATTAATTCCGAAATTCCACCCCAGTTGTCCGGCATCCTCAGGGCTTAATTTAATGACCGAATCACCTAGGCATGGAATGACAGTCTTAGCCTGCACCTGTATCAGTTTTCCTAAGTTTTTTGGATTCCTGATGAGTAAATAGCGTTCCGCATAGTTCGTTCCGCTACAGACTGCGGCATCCCCTTTCTTAATGCCTGCTTGCGTAGTTGCCTTAACGGCGAATTCTTGGGTTTTGCCAGAATTTTTAGATTCCGCAATAGGGGTTACTACTGTTAAAGCAACAAATGCCGCATTAATGTAGATATATTTTCGGATGGTTTTGAGTACGGCCTCGCGAGCGACTGGCCTTTTTTGCTCTATCGCCAGCAGCCAACATGACAACAATGACAATAAGAATACCAACCCAGGAAGGCCGAGTTTCAAAATTTCCAAGACTTCAATGCCTTTCATTTTTATCTCCCAACAGTTAGCGACAATAGAAAGCAAAATCGCAGTGCTAGTTTAATGTGCAATTTTGGCGCTTTTTAAAGGTCCTATCTAACGCCACAGGCTTATTAGGAACCTCAACCGACTATAGGGATAATGGCTTATCCAGCATTTATTTGATAATCCTGTTGGTTATTAGCCGACGTGTCAAAATCGAAACAACATTGAAACTGGTTCTAATATAAAAATATTTAAGTTCCTTGTCTGTGAAGTAATACCAATGCCAATAGTTTCTTATATTAATAAAGCCCACTGTCGGGTACACAGATTTCTAATAGTGTCGGGCTGGCTGGCAAACCGGTTCCATGCCTGGCAAC
>NZ_AYLO01000157.1 GCF_000496735.2 Methyloglobulus morosus KoM1 | reverse complement strand
AGGAATTGCCAATATCTGTCTACTCCATTGCGGACTATCGCCATTGTCATTTTTGGCTTGAAGCAAATTAGGCGAAACCGACCCCAAGGTATGCATTGAAACATAGCACAATACTATTGATTCGGCCTTGTGAAGTTTTAAGTTTCCGTTCGCCTTGAGCCTGTCGAAAGGCGGTGTGTGCTTCGACAAGGCTCTCCTGAGCTTAGTCGAAGGGCTCAGCACGAACGGTTCAGACATTAAAAGGCCGAATCTATAACCCCCGGTTTCCCCTTGAACTATCGATATGACCAGCTAGTATTAGTTCGCATTACCGCAGTTCTGTAGCCAACATTCCTTTAACAATAAAGTAAGCCATTCAATAAAGAGGAGATGCGTGTATCAGGTCGGTCTTGCCGCCGAAGCGCTTACCCCTCCGCAACAGGCGGAGTATTACACGCGACAATACGATGAATAGATATACACGGTTGACGGTGCTATTGCTGGTTTTCAGCCATTTCCCTGGAGAACTATACGCCCAAGGCTATCCGCAAAACGCACTGTGCGTAAATGGCCAATCGACGCTTTGTTCGACGTTACCGGTGGATTTGCCTAACTTGGCTATCCAAACCGGCTATTTTCCGAAAACCGATACGACTCCGCCGTCTTCAAATGTCGCCCAAGACAATTTCGATTGGTTCAGTTGGCAGATGTTCATCGCCTTGAATTGGCCTGCCGACAGTAGCGGCAAACCTTTGCCTGGGCCGATCGGGAAAACCCCCAGCGCCCCAAGGGTATGGCAGGGTTTTCAATCGCCTGACCAAGTTTTTCCAGGGAATGGCATTAACACTAAATCGTGCGCCGCCAATAAAAAAGGCTTGGTATTATTCCGCACGTCGAAATTTTCCACTAATTCGTTTATCGAGCCGACGACACCGTGGCCCTTAATTGACCAAGCGGGCAACTATGTGATTTACGATGTCAGGATGGGGGCGGTGGAAGTCAATTACCTTAAAAAAAATGGTTTGTTGACAACAGCAGGCCAGAAAAAATTTACCGGGAGCTATAGTTTTCCAACCGGTCTCGGTACGTCCGAAGGCGCCATAGAGCTTAAGACGGCTTGGCGTATCTTGACCGACCCTGCGTCTTATAGTAATTTTTTTACCTCACCGGCCACCGTTGTCGTACCCGCCCAAAACAGTGTTACGGGCAAAGAAATGTGCCTGGACGTGACGGTTGGCTTGGTCGGCATGCACATTATGCAAAAAATTACCAACCCGCCGCCGTTCTCCAATTTCTGGGTGTGGGCGACTTTTGAGCATAATGCCAATGCCCCAACCGCACAGGGTGTCACGCCGAGCCAATCGAACCAAAATGCGGCACCACAAAAAAACAGTTACGATCCATTACAGGCCTGTCCCGCACCGACGGCGCCCGGTTCAAGCTATTCGTTCTTTTCCCCGTCCTGTACCAACAATGGGGCAAGTTGCACGCCGAACCAGCCTCCCGCAATCCCCAGCAAAGCTAAAAATGCCAATTATTTGTGGCAAGAGAAACCGCCCTTTGCCCAAACTTATCTTATGGATGGCAAGTACGGCACCCAGGTTGTAAGGTGCTGGGATATTTACGATAGCGCTAAAAACGTCACCGCTCAATTCCAGGCGGCATTAGCCGGAACGCCTTGGGCGAATTATATGCTGGTTGGGGCGCAATGGGCCGAAGCCAATGCAACGGAGTTCCCAAGCCCGGTCATGCCGTTTGCTGCCCCGTTCTACTTGACGAACACGACGTTGGAAACTTACCTGCAACTCAATCCCATCATCGTCAACGGAAAGCCAAGCACCGATAAGCCCGGCTCATGCATTGGTTGTCATAATGTGGCGACTGATAGCGTCAATAAGGCATCAAACTTTAGCTTTTTGCCGGGTTACGCCAAGTGAAGGGTTTGTTTATGTCGGTCGGATTTTACGCGCCGTGAGTGACGGGGCTAATTTTTGGTCTTGCATGATGAGTGCTGTTACCTGCCTGCTTTGGTTAGCGTAACGATGCTTCGAGTACCAGCAGATTAGGGAAGGTATGAAGACAAACCATGAAGCTTAGGGCATTGGATAGCCGTGAGGCCTGGTTTAGGCTTAGCCAAACCAGGCCTAAAAAACCTTTGCCTTGGCACGCCCTAGTAACGCCAACCTGCACCATTCCCTAATAGTGAACCGGCCACTGCGCCAATGCCGGCAGCCAGCGGGTTTCCGTTGCCCAGTTCATAGCCCAGCACATTACCTACCACGCTGCCTGCCAAACCTTGGTGGGAGCGGTTGTCGTAATAACCGCCATTGTTGTACTGGGATTGTGGCGGATAATACTGCGGTTGCGGTTGATAGGACGCAACCGGGGGCTGCTGGTAATAATAATTTGCCTGCGGTTGGGGATAATAATTGTTCACTTGCTGTTGCGGGTAACCGCCCCAGCCGTTTCGATTACAGCGGGGATACCCATAGCCATCCCCACCCCAGTCGTCATCGTCTGCAAACGCGGCGGTAGAAAATAAGGCTGCAACGGCAATTATGTGGAGTATATAAATTATTTTCTTCATGGCATTATTCCTGTTTCATTGTTGTCTTTATTGCTAAGGGAAGCCCAGAACAAGTTGCTGACGATTCCTCGCATTCTTTTTTCTTATGCTTTGGTGTACATTCTACCGAATTGAAAATGAATGCTTACTTAACAACAGAATGGGCAAAATGGAGTAAAACATGTCGATTTCCATGTATGAAGCCTCGATTCCGCATTTTGTCCTCATGTTGGGCAATTTGTCGTTGATACTCGATAAGGCCAAAGCCCATTGCGAAACAAAAAATATCGACGAATCCGTTTTTGTCCAAGCTCGTTTGGCGTCGGACATGTACCCGCTAAGCCAACAAATACGGATAATCACCGATATGGCGAAAGCTTGCGCTGCCCGCCTTGCCGGGGTCGAAATACCCCGTTATGAAGATAACGAAACCACTTTTGCAGACTATCAGGCCCGAATCGCCAAGACTATCGCTTTTCTGCAGGGTTTTGACAGCGAACAGATAGACAACAGCTACAATCTACCCATCACAATGAAGCTATATGACAAAGAAGTCGTTTATACGGCACAGGTTTATTTGCTGGATGTGGTCATCCCCCATTTCTATTTCCACGTCACTACGGCGTACGCCATACTCAGGCATCATGGCGTTGAATTGGGTAAAAAAGACTACATGAATAATGAATGACAAGGAGTTTTTTATAACCGTGCAGTCAAGACGGTTAAGCGATGAAGCGGGTTGTTGCCGGATTAAATCAAGAAAAATAAAGAGGCAAGGGATTACACTCATGACCTGTTCGCGGTCGGGCTTAAAGATCAATTTCAATACCGACCGGGCAATGGTCCGATCCGGTAATATTGGGTAGGATAAAGGCTTGCTTGACCTTGTCGGCCAAGACTTTGCTGGTCAACACATAATCGATACGCCACCCGATATTGTTAGCACGGGCATTGGCGCGAAAACTCCACCAGCTATAAGCAACCGTGTCTGGGTGCTTATGGCGAAATGTATCGACAAAACCGGCATCCAGAAACTGGCTGAAACCATCGATTTCAACTTGGGTATAGCCTGCCGATTTGTTGTAATTCGGCTTGGGGCGGGCGATGTCGATTTCCTGGTGCGCTACATTAAAATCGCCGCAAGCAATCAGCGGTTTCTTGCTTTGCAACTGCTGGCAATAGGCCAGAAATTCCGCATCCCAAGTCTTGCGGTAATCCAGCCGCACCAATTCCTCGCCGGAGTTCGGCACATACACGTCGAGCAGGTAAAATTGCTCGAACTCGGCGACAATCACCCGACCTTCCTTGTCATGTTCGGCGATGCCAATATCGGGGACAATTTGCAGCGGTTCTTGCCGGGACAGGATCGTCACGCCAGAATAGCCCTTACGTTCGGCGCAGTTAGAATAAATACGGTAATGGTCGATGCCTTCCAGAGCCTTGTCGATTTGCTCCGCCTGCGCTTTGGTTTCCTGCAACAGGATGTAGTCGGCGTCGAGGCGCGCCAGCGTTTCGGCAAAGCCTTTGTTTTGAACCGCGCGGATGCCGTTGACATTCCAGGAAATGATTTTCATGCGATAACTCCTTTAGTAGCATTCAAGTTATTTGTTATCCGGCATTTTAACGGTTAAGCCATCAATTAACTTGCCAAATCTTCAACCATTCATGTTTTTTAATCGCCATCAAACAGATCCAGTTGCCCAGATATTAGCTTCGACCTGAATAGGCTACTGTTAAGTGGTGGAGAACCAGGAAATGCCAGTTTTTTCATAGCCAAATGGAAACGCTGGGCAAGCAGGTCGGCATATTGCCCTGTACCGCGCATCCGGACACCGAAAGTCGAGTCATAAGCTTTGCCGCCGCGCGAGTCGTAAATGCGGTGCATCACATGATCGGCTTTTAACGGCTCATGGGTTTGCAGCCATTCGGTAAATAAGTCCTTAAGTTCATGCGGCAAACGCAACAGCACATAACCGGCATCGAGCGCACCAGCCGCCCGACATTGCTGCAAGATAGTTTCCAGTTCGCTATCGTTCAGCATGGGGATTAACGGTGCAACCAGCACAGACACCGGAATGCCTGCTTCCGCCAACGTAGCCAGGGTTTGTAGTCGCCGCTTCGGCGTAGTGGCACGGGGTTCTAACCGACGCGTCAAATCCGGGTTTAAGGTGGTAATCGACAGGCAAACATGGATGAGCCCGTCCTTCGCCATCGCAGCCAATAAATCAAGGTCGCGCTCGATTAAGGACGATTTGGTGACAATCGAGGTTGGATGGTGCGTATCATTCAGCACCTCAAGTAGTCGCCGGGTCAATTTTAATTGTCGCTCCACCGGTTGATAGGCATCGGTATTAATGCCGAGCGCGACAGGCGCAGGGCGATAGTTTTTTGCCGACAGTTCAGCCTTTAGCAATTCCGGCGCATTCGGTTTGTAAAACAGCTTAGTTTCGAAATCGAGACCGGGCGACAAACCCAAATAGGCATGGCTAGGGCGTGCAAAACAGTAAACGCACCCGTGTTCGCAACCCCGATAGGGATTTATGGAGCGGTCAAAAGGTACATCGGGCGATTGGTTATAAGTAATAACGGTCTTAGCCGTATCGACGAATAACTGGGTGGGGACTTTCGCCGGATATTTATCGGGGTCATCCCAGCCGTCGTCGAGATCTTCTTTTGTTAATTGTTCAAAGCGACCGGTCTGATTACTTAATGCACCCCGGCCTTTTTTGATATGTGGTGGCATAGCACTTATTCAGAGAGTGAATCACAGTTCCTATAAATTTTCGTGTATTATACACCTATCAATGTGTATAGGAGACTACCATGAGAACCAACATTGTTTTAGATGAAAAGCTGGTGTACGAAGCGACCACATTAACGGGTGTACGCACGAAACGCGAATTGATCGATTTGGCACTGCGGGAATTGATTCGCTCACGCCGCAAGAAGAACTTGTTCGACCTTGCCGGTAAAATCCAGTTTGCCGATGATTACGATCATAAGCAACTGCGCGAGTTGCGGCATGATACTGATTGATACCTCAATCTGGATCAATGTTTTACGGGATAAAACCCAACAATATAGCCAACGGTTTTATGAATTCATTGGCGAACAAGACATCGTCTTAACCCGCTTCCAACAATTGGAATTATTGCAAGGCTGCCGGGACGAGCTCGAATGGGGCTTATTAAGCGAATATCTTGAAGGCCAGGATTATATCGAAATGCAACCGACCACTTGGGCAGCAGCGGCCAGAATCTATTACAACTTGCGGAAGCAAGGTCTCACTGTGCGTAGCCCAATCGATTGCTGCATTGCCCAGCTTGCCTTAGAGAACCGCTTATTGTTGATACACGATGACCGTGATTTTATAACGATCAGCCAAGTCGTACCGTTAAAACAAAAACAATGGGCTATGCTGAAGTGATAAGGAAGGTTGTTAGCCTTCCTAACGTCAGCGCCAACCTACAATATGCCCAATATGCGTGATAAGGTAATTATGATGAAGGGTAAAGGTTCTTTCCCGCATGTAAAGATTCATTACATTGAACCGATTTAGATATGATATATACTATGCATATCATATATTCAATATGGGGAAAGCCATGCGTACCTTAGTCGACATTCCAGAAAAACAGATTAAAGCACTAACAGCCATAAGCCAAGCTGAAAAAGTGTCCCGTGCCGAAGTCATTAGAGAGGCGATTGCTTATTATCTTGAAAAGAAAAAACCGCAATCAGATGATGCATTCGGGCTTTGGAAAGACCATAAGGTCGATGGCTTGGCTTATCAAGAACAGGTGCGGGCTGAATGGTAAGTGCTCTGTTCGATACCAATATACTAATCGACTACCTCAATGGCGTGGCACAAGCTAAAACCGAACTGGAGCGTTATCGCGACAAAGCCATTTGCGTCATTACCTGGATGGAAGTCATGGTAGGCGCAACACCGGAAACAGAAGTAATCATCAGGGCGTTTTTAAACACGTTCGATATCTTGCCTATAGAAGAACAGGTTAGCGAAGCAGCCGTAAAACTAAGGAAAAAACATAACATTAAACTGCCCGATGCTATCGTATGGGCGACCGCGCAAGCCAATAAACGCATACTCGTTACACGTAATACGAAGGATTTTTCCCAGGATGAGCCAGGGGTAAGAGTGCCTTATCAATTGTAACCAAAAAATAGGGGTGTTGGGCTTCCTGGCGTCAGCGCCAACCTACAAAATGCTCAACATACGGGATAAAAAATCGTGAATATTGCAAAATTATTTACCAAAGCAAGTTGTAAGAAAAGCCGGCTCAAGTACAATTGACGAAAGTTGCAGTGTATCGTACGTCAGCGCTGGATTTGTGGAACTGGGTTTTTGGACTTGCAATATAATTAAAAATATCCCGAGGTGCACATGGATTTTTATTGGATTTATGATTTACCGAACTGGCAGTTTTTAATTTTTTGCTTAGTTTTTTTCATTGGTTTTTCGCTGCTTGGTGCATTTTTATTTCGGCAATTTTTTGAAAAATTGATGGGATTGACGGTTGCGCACAATGAGGTGATAGGCAATTTTTTAGCGGTGAGCGGTTTGTTTTATGGCATTACCTTGGGCTTGATTTCCGTCGCTACATTTGAAAATTTTCAGCAAGCAGAGACCGCTGTTTCGCAAGAAGCAACAGCACTAAGCGGATTGTATCGTGATGTAAATTTGCTTGATGGCGCTGAAAAAAATGAGCTTAAAATTATCTTAAAAGATTATGCCTATTACATGGTAGGCGAAGGGTGGAAAGACCAACAAGCAGGTATTGTGCCCACTGGTACCAGCAAAATCGTCAATCGTTTTGAGCATGCATTAATCAACTATAAATTTGAAACAGAAAAAGATAAAATTATGTTTTCAGAAATTATTCATCAAAATAATAAGTTAAGTGATATGCGCCGTGAGCGCGTTAACATTGTGCAGGAGGGTTTGCCTGCCGCGATATGGCTGGTGTTGTTTGTGGGTGCTTTTGTAGTGATTTGCCTGACTTGGTTATTGGTAATTGCTAACAAAAAACTCGATATTGTCGTTAATGTGCTATGTGGTGGGTTGTTGGGCTCGCTTATATTTTTGATTGCCGCCATGGATAACCCATTTCGAGGCGAATTCAGTGTGAGCCCACAACCATATCAACTGGTGATAGACAGTGTGATGAAGGAGTAATTCTCGAATTATTTGCCCCAGAGCCGTAGATACGATTAGCGATAGCGTAATCGTACGCATGAATTTTGTTGATGGCATCCCTCCGATTACGCCATCGCTAATCGGAGCTACGTGGGCTGCATCGCCCAGCTTGCCTTGGAGAACCGGCTATTATTAATCCATGATGACAGCGATTTTGTAACCATCAGCCAAGGCGTACCGTTAAACCAAAAACAGTGGATTTAAGTTAGAGTTTTGTGATGGTTTGTTGGGCTTCCACGTCAGCTCCAACCTAAAATATGCCCAATATACGAGATACAAAATTACCAACATACGTGAAACTTTCAGCCTAACTAGATGGTAATTGTTGTTTTTTAAGGTTTTTGTTTTCGCTTTTTAATTTTTCTATTTCTTCATTCAGTTTTTCAATTTCTTCGTTTTTCTTATCAGGCCACTTATATCCAAGTAGCATTTTTAATTCGTCTTTGTAAGGGAGAATAGGTTGATACAAATTATGGTAGGCCATACCAATTGCACCGCTAAAAAGTGATAGCTTTGGTCTATTTTTTCCGCTTTCAAGAATTTGTTTCTCGGCAATACCGGGGTAAGGATCAATATAATAAATTTCTTTTATACCTAGTTGATAAGCTTTTTTAGAGCATAACTCACAAGGACTAGCTGTAGTAAATAAATAACCTCCCATTAAAGGTTGGCCACCGTATTTTGATATTTGAAGAAAAGCATTTTCTTCGGCATGAAGTGATCGAGAATGGACTTGATTACCTTTTGAATCTAAACAATTTTTTGCATCTTTGAAACAAAAAGACAGATGTCTTCCATTAAGTTTTTTTAATGTTTCTACGCTATTGTTTTGAATAAGGGTATTTTGAATTTCATCTCTAAATTCTTTATCGTTTAATTCAAAGCTACTGAAGGATTCTTTATCTTGTCCTTTCATCAAATAATTCGCTTTTCTTAACAAGCAAGGTACTTGCCCTTCAGGAGTGTTATTCCAACCAACCGCTTTTATTGAAAAAAAACTATCAGTTACTACCGCACCAACTTGTCTTGAAATGCATCCAGAATTGAGCTTTGATGTATACGCTAATTGCATAGTACGTTCATGATTGGTAGGTGTTACAAGCCCTGGGTG
>NZ_AYLO01000156.1 GCF_000496735.2 Methyloglobulus morosus KoM1 | reverse complement strand
AAATTCGTTTCTGAATTCAAGCTATCAAATATAGGATATAACCCATACTTCCTTTTCTTGGTTTGAATGAGCGTGATATTTTTTATGACACTAGGCAATATTAGGGTCTGCGACTTTAAGCAAACTCCTGAAGACCGTGTTTTCGCCCCTTAATATCGGAGTCCAGTGTCTTGGGGCCGCATTGACATAAGATTCGGCATCCGAGTCCAATAAGCCATAGAACACTTCGGCCACGATACGTCCGCCAACCCCGCGTAACTGTGTGGTCGTCCCTTGTCGTCATTCAACAAAAAGGTTTCCTCAAAGCTGTCCAGTTGGTCACGCTTTGCGATCTCATCGACTAGCGGCGCCTGGGCTTCGGCCAGTACATAGAACCAAAGCGGGGTGTCATCAAGGATTGCATTAGGAATCAGGACGTATTTAAAAAATGTTTTGCCTTTCTTGTCGAATGCTTCACGGGTGACCAGGTGCTTTTTTTGGATGGGCGTAAAGTATAATCCGTTACTTTTAAGCAATGAGGCAAACACTTGGCCGCTTTGGATTTTATAAGCATTCCCACGCAACAGGTTTAGCAAGGCTAAAGAAGGGCGGGGCGGTTGCCCTACCGTATCGGGTAGCGGGCCGGTCTGGTCAATTGCTTGCTGTGTCGTGTCTTCACCAGCGACTTCTTTTCTGGGTAAGACGGCTAACGGATCGACCAAGGTGGTGTCAATTTTGTAAGCAAATTGCAGGCGTTCCGCTCCGTTTCTGGCACTGCCAGCCGCTTTTGAACGGTCTTCCTGCGGAAGCACGCCAGGCAAAGATTCCGGAAAAAACCGTCCCCAGCTATCGATGACCTGATTATTGGTTACCGGATCAAAATCCAAAAGGCTATCCGCTCCGGCGGTATGGATATTTTTGTCACTGGCAGGAAAAATCTCAAACCTGTTTTTTAGCCCCGAGTTCAAACGGCAACCCGTCCTGACCATCGAATGGCCAAAACGATAGGCAGCCGCCACAAATTCCCGTGGCAAGCTGCTGCGCTTATCTTCAGGGTAAAGCAGGTAATTACCTTGGCGTGCTCCTGGATCGTCACCCCTAAGGTCATCAAGCACTTCAGGAGCAATGATCCGTGGCAAGAAATCGTCAACGATTATTTTCTGGTACGCCCAGCGCACTTCATTGCGCGCCGACTCAAACAAATTGTGTGGGCTGTTCCAATCCCTAGGATCTTGCCGATTGAGTTCGTCTACCACTGCGTTGTGGTATTTCACGAAGGCCAGTTGGATTTGGCCGACGATGGAATTTTCATCATTGCGCTTGTCGCCGATAATCGCCCGTTCCAGTGGGTTGCGCAGCAAGTCTTGCTCTGCAGGGTCGTGTGCTTTTGGTAATTTGGGGCCTTTTTTATAGAGCAGTTTATCACCGTCATACAGATAGGGTTGTCCGGCCGGCCCATCCCCATACAAGCAGTCGAGATCGAAGCGGGGTGTCCTAAGGTTTGTTGGTGAAGCCGTGGCGTTAGGAACCAGGGAAGAAGTGCTGTCGAAGGTCAGGTTATGGTCGATGAACTGTCCAAGGTACGTGTAACCCGCCGACACCAGCAGGTTTTCTTCGGGGTCAGGCCCGTCTTTGACGGTATCGACTTCGCCTTTCATCTGTCCGGCAAGCTCGGCAAGGGCTTGCGGGTTGTAACCGATTTTGCGTAAAGGCAACAGCGAATTAAAATTTTGCTCGCGTCGACCGACATTACCGTGACTTAGTTCGCTCATTGGGATCTCCTGATATTTAATGTGTGATAAACACACAAATGTTATAGGTACAGTGCGTAATCCGTGCGAAAGAATCCTTCCCTGATTTTGTTTGTATTCCTTCCCAGGGATAACCGAAATTTTTAGATTTACTTTCAGGTGCTTGAGCGACGGAATCCGAAGCTGGAATCTTTAAGGCGCTTTCATATTAATGGGTTAGGATTCCGTTGTATGTAAATTTCTTTACCTCAGATGTGGGAAATATTCAACATTCGACCGGCTTACGTTCCTCTGTCGCTATCGGTTATTGTGCATATATTCGGATGTCGATGCCAAAATGCCTAGGCGAACCTGCCTGCCATACACGACAACGCCCCGACAATAGCCTGAACCGATCTTCATGGATCATCAATTAATCGTTCAAACTAAAGGCGATATTGATAAAAGTGCAATCATAATATCCAATATTTCTTAAACGTCATAGGGAGCAGCAGGCACTAGTTCGAGAGATTCATAGTGGCATTATTCGGCATTGGCTAGATTATTTAGCCCTTACTCAGAGCAAGGCCTCTATTGATGCACATTCTTCCGGTTTCAGTTCAAAATCGAATATCGCTAAGTCTTCCTGCATGTGCCTAATCGATGTCGTACCTGTTAACGGGATAACACTCATTTGGGTCAAGTACCGGAAAAACACCTGTGCCGCAGTACGCTTATATTGTGTTGCCAAGTTTTTTACAGTGTAATCCGCCAAGATGCGGGGATTGGCGGTCAGTGTCCAAAAACTTTGATAAATGATTCCGTTATCTCGGCAAAAATCCCGGATAGTGCGGTCATAGCCGGTATCTGAATAAAAGCGATTTTGGATGACTGCCGGTTTGATTTCAGCATAATGATATAAATCTTTTAATGTGTTCAAGCCGTAGCAATTGCTGATGCCCAACTGTTTAACGCCACCGCTTTTGACGAGTTTTTCCATCGCCTGCCAAACTTCAAAAGTTTGCTGCTGGTTTGCCAATGGCGAATGCAGCACGAGACAATCGAGGTAAGTTGTCTGCAAATTAGCGAGTGAAACCTGGAACGATTGGGCGACTTGTTCACTTAAGCCAGATTTCGGGTCGTAAGGGATACGATTGGGATCTTGCCCGTTCAAGGAAGTAAATTTGCTTTGCAAGTAAAGCCCTGGTCGGTCAATTAAACCACGGCTTACACAAGCGGCTATACCTTCCCCAACCCCCGCTTCATGGTAATGTTTGGGTTGGCAAGCCGTGTCAATCCCTCGAAATCCCAAACGAATCGCTTGTTCTACTAGGGCCGTTGTAAGCTCTTTTTTCCAGGCCGTGCCGTAAAGTAATTTCGGTACCCTAATGCCCTGTGTGGTTGTAATGAAATCATCGGGTTCCATTCATTGGCCCTTAATTGTTGAACTTTAGAAATGGGTATTGTTACCTAGTTATTTGAGCAGACTTGTTTTTATGCGAATGATAATCTATTGTTAACGAACGTCAGATTCTTTTAAATTGCTTTTTAGTAACTAACTATCTGATTGCTTTAACCTAACAATCATAAGGCCATGCATGCATAACCATTTTTTAGTATCCTTAAAGGACTATCTTACAATTGATGTAGCCCAAAATCTACGCCTGTTAATCTTTAAGTGAACTATGCTTACAAGAAAAATATATTTAGGGGTTGCCCATCATAATGCATAAACTTTTGATTCAATCTGATCGCCCACAAGAAAATAATGCATCCCGTGCATTGGATTTTTTCCTGGACAAAGATGCCGCCGGGTTTTATGAATGGCATGATTGGTCACCTGAAAAAGGCTTAGAGAGATTGGTTTTCAGGCTTTCCAAGAACCCAAAATATTTACAAGGCCATTTAGAGCGGATTTATTTTTGTTTCCAAAAACAATTGGACGCACCGCTTTATGGCGCCCTTGTCGATCTGTTGATTGTGTTGAACAAAAGCGGTGACGCGCTTAGTCGGCGGATGATTGTCGGTTGCAGGTCGAGGCTAACTGATACCCAGTTCCAGGCATTGGAAAATTACCTCGAAAGCAAGCATTCTAGCGGTACTCCACTGCCATTCAACCGTTATTCCGTTTTTGCCGATGGAATGTTATCGACAAATGCTTTAATGCATGTCACAGGTAATGGCAATGACAAGAAGTATGATCCCTTGACTGTAGCGAGAGATTATATTGAAGTCAGCCAGCTTGATGAAGCAGCTCAAGTTTTGGAGCAAGCCATCTTGGAGCAACCAGAATGGGCGGAATTACACACCGAATTGCTGTCGCTTTATCGTTCAACGGGTGATGGGCCCAAGTTTTCCCGGATGTATGCGGAGTTATTGGGCAAGCAAATAATCTTGCCCCCTGGCTGGGAACAGTTAAAAGCTTTTTTAGTGGATTGAGCATGGACTAATGTGGATAAAAGTATCAAACGCGTGATGCGCTTGGGCGAAAATAGCTTACGTGGTTATTTTGGCAAAATTGAAGGCATCGATGTCAATGCCCCTAAACAATTTGCGAATGAACATTGCGGCTTAGTTTTGCGGTTGGATAATACGTGGGCTGATCCGTTCAAGGATAAGTGGCTTTGGGGAATCATTTAAGAATTTTGTTGCAGAAACACAAACTGCAAACGTAAAGCTGCCGATTTTTACGGTTGACGTGAGTGTTAAGGACGATTTATCAACTTTAGTGTAATCATTGCTATACTCACTTGAACCAGGATTGGCGGAATAATAATGAGCGACAAATATATTTTATCAGAAGGTTTATTTTTGTACCCTACACCGGCGGGTGCTTATTATGCCGTTTGCTCAAACGACATGGATAAACCCAGGCAATTTCTAAGGCGAATCCTTCAGCAACAATCTACCGTTCGCTTGAATATCGATAGTTTACATGAGCTTACAGGGATTGACGACCCGCAAAAATGTTATGAGCTATTGCACCGCTGCCAAAAATTGAATTGGGTGCAAGGGTTGGATACGGAGCGAAAATATCCCTCTGATCTTTTGGAAAATATATTGCCGGGGTTGCTTTGCAGCATGTCTGAAAGCAATAAGGTGTTGTTGGCCGACATGCAAGGTTTTTATCTTGCTAGCCATGGGTTTCCTCACGAGGTTGCAGAAGAATTGGCGGCGTTAAGTGCGGATCTTGCAACGATTCACGAGCGTCGGTCTGGATTGTTAATGAACAATTTGGGTATCGCCAGTAATGCCTGGGGTATAATCGATGTGTTCGGAAACGCCCAGATTGGTTTTTGGCCTTTTTTTATCGGCCAGTATCGCTTTATTATTATTATTTCAGGCGTTCCGCATTTTAACCAACCGGAATTCGTTGATTTGATTTGGGCTTTATCGAAGCGTTATGCTGATGAAGGCATATAAATGTTATTTTATTTCGTATCTTAATGGAGAAAAATTATGCGGGCAGACTTGCTTAGTTCTGTATTGACAGATCTGAATGGAACATCGGCGGACATTGAAGCTTCAGGCATCATCTCGACAGATGGCTTGATGATCGCTTCCGTATTGCCGATTGGTATGGATGAGGATCGGGTGGGTGCAATGAGTGCAGCCATGCTTTCCCTAGGTGACAGGACTGCCCAAGAGTTGGCAAGAGGGGCTTTGGAGCAGGTGCTAATTAAAGGCGCTAAAGGTTATGTCTTGATGACTTATGCCGGTACAGAAGCCGTATTGACAGTATTGGCCAAGCCTAACGCGAAGTTAGGGCTCATTTTCTTGGATGTCAAACGGGCAGCGGAAAGTGTCGCAGGTTTATTGGAATAAAGTCTATCGTTATAAATTACATAGTGTTTAGTGTTCACGATCTGAGCCGGTTGAAAAAGGACTGACAATATCCCCTAGGCGCTTTTTGTATATAGCTTACCAAGCCGCGCGGATATTTATATAAATACCAACCAATGTGGTTCTAGTTTTGTTTCAAAACCTTCGGCTCTAGTGTATTAAATCGGGTTCAGTTAGCCTTTAACTTGCTTAAAGGCATAATTTGAGTTTTGGTTTTTTCAAAAATACTGCTCATCCCCGCCCATTTTTTCTGTTTTCGTGACGCACTTCGCTATATTGATTTATATAAGAAAGTACAATATTTGACATTCAAAGGTTATCAACTATTCTTTGAGTTTTAAGTTGAAAAACATTGGTTTTAGATGTTTTTTTAATGTGTTTCGAGTGAAGTATCTGTATGTGCAATTAAGTTTCTTTTTTAATGTTTTTTATTTCTGCGCTAACCATTAACTTATTGAATTGGTATCCGAGAGCATGGAACAAAATAGCCTACTAGCAGCAAGTACAGACGAGCATGAACTGCCGCCATTGTCGGTAGCCATTCTGGGTTTTGAAGCGATAGATGAACAAAGTTTCAGGCGATTTTTCCAGGTATTGCGGCCTTATCATCGCAAATATCTCGCCGCAACCGGGGTAGACGATGGGGTTGGCACCGAGATTCTCATGGTGAACTACGATAATCCTGCCGCGCTAGCAGAACGGGATGCGATAGTAAGTAAATTTCCCCATATACAAGTGGTTGCAGTAAGCCGGGGGCCATTGGATGAGCAGCCAGTCCACCATATACGCGGAATGCTATTTGCTGCCAGGGTTTTAAATGTCCTCGATAAAGTTACCGTAGAACCGCCACCAAAAACGGTTGCAGCAAAACCGCAAGAGGTGATTGTGGATACCCCGCAGTTGGTTGCCGGAAAACTTGCCCCAACGGCACAAGATAAAGAGCCGCCTACACCGCCCATTCAGATTGCGGTCGCTACTGAAACGACAGCGCAGATGATAACGCCAGTTGCTGTACCAACACCTGTTGCAGAAAAGCCTGTGATAGAAGCCCAGGTTGCCACTGTGGAAGTGGACAAGCCATCGTCAACATTCGATTTGGCCCTAACACAATCTACTCCCGTAATAACCCATACGGATGGCTATCGTGCTTTAGTTGTAGATGACAGTCCCGCGATCCAAAAATCTTTACAGATTAACCTTGCTACCCTATCGCAAATTAGCATGATTCATTTTGCCGATACCGGTGAAAGTGCGTTAGAAAAAGCCGAAGTCATGCAATATGACCTTATTTTTCTGGATGTTATGATGCCAGGGATAGACGGTTACGAAACCTGTACTCGGTTGCGAAAAAAACCTGAATACAAAAAAACGCCTATCATCATGGTGTCGGGGAAAACGTCGCCCTTGGACGAAGTCAAAGGAGTCATGGCTGGTTGCACGACATACCTGACCAAGCCGGTGCAGCAAGAGGCGTTCCAAAAACTAAGTATTCGGGTGCTGTCTTGGTTGGAGAAGCAAAAGAAAATATGATCGTAATATACTGATTATAAATGGATGTTTAACAATTATTTTTCATAAACCGAGGTATTATATGGCAATTCAAAAAATCCTAATCTGTGACGATTCTCCTACCGACCTAGCAAATCTCAAAAATGCATTGGATGGTACCGATTGCATTTTAGTCACTGCGGTCAACGGTGAGGAAGTCGTCCAAAAAGCTAAATCGGAGAAACCGGACGTTATTTTCTTGGACATTGTCATGCCCGGAATGGATGGTTATGCGGCCTGCCGCGCCTTACGTGACGACCCAGAAACCAAGAGCATTCCTGTTATCTTTGTCAGCAGTAAGCACCAAAAAGCCGACCGCGTTTGGGCACAAATGCAAGGCGCGAAAGATTTGATTGCAAAACCTTTTGAAGCCAAAGAGATCACCGACAAATTAAGTGCGCTTTAATTGCGTGCTGTCGTGTTTTGGCATGTTACTGGCACGGATAACGCAGTTACTTAAAAACGAATTTAATTCTGATTTAATCAATGACTTTAACTGACATTCGATAAAAATCAGCCCGTTATGTTTCACAATCATGTCGAGAAAGAACTATGCGAGAGGACAAGCTTATAGCGGATAATTCCTTAAATGCTGTTATTTTTCCGTCAACAGCTATCGGTTCGGCAAATCCGGAAGTTAAAGTTGAGCCAGTTTTTGGCATCCGTGTTGGAAGTGTGGGCTTGCTGGTATCTGCTGACAGGTTCTGTGAAGTGTTGGACAAGATGCAAGTCAATCCTATCCCTAATCTTCATCCGTGGATAAGTGGGTTGCTTAATTTACGCGGAAACTTGGTGCCGATTTATGATTTGAAATTGGTTCTGAGGGAAACGGGTGAAAATAATAAACGTTTTTTGTTTGCTATTGATAAAGGCGAAAAGGCGATAGCCCTCTGGATAGACAACTACCCAGAGATCAAAGACAAGCTAGTCATGAAGCCTATCCGGCAACTGCCTAAATTGCCGGATATATTTCAACGATTTGTTATTGGCGGCTATGAACACTCAGGCCAAGTGTGGCTGGATGTCAAGTTTGAGGACTTGTTCAAGACATTGGGTCGTCATCAATATACGAGTGAGGGAATGGCAATATGAAAAAACCTGACCTTAATGAATTGGGCAATCTTGCCGCTTACTTTGAGCGGCTTGCTGACCAGGCGGCGCAGAGGGGGTGTTATGGCTTGCAGGATGCAAATTTGGTACTGGCAGAAGCGGTACGTGTACTACAGTCAGACAATCCTGCCAGCAACAATTTGTTTCCCTTGGTTGGTGAATGGTTCGATTTGGTTGAAAAATTCACGCAGGCACCCAAACAAACAGCTAGTGAAATGACGACTTATCTTCGTCGCCCCGAATTGAATATTCCGATGGAGGACGAAGAATTCGCCATGCTTGGGGAGCAGCTTTTAAACGATGCAAACGCAGCGGCCCTAAGCCCTAATGAAGCTTCGGATATTACCGTGGCAAGAACTACGCCAAGCATAGCTGAACAGCACATAACGGACGAACAAGTCGCTTATATAGAACAACTGGCCAATCAAGCCGCTGCGGAAGGGTTGTATGGGCTGCAAGATGTCAACCTGCTGTTGGCAGAAACCTTACGGGAACTTAGTGGCGACGCTATCGTCGATTCAGGCTTAATTTCAGCACTTTCAGGCTGGCATGATTTGTTGGTTGATTACCGCAAAGAACCCAGGGTCAAGGCGGAAGCCCTTATCAATTTTCTTCGTCATCCAGGGCTGAAAATACCCATGGGTGATGATGAATTTGCCATGCTGCAAGAACAGTTGACAACGGAAGCCGAGGCAAATGTAACCGCGCAAGAACAAGTTGTCGATATCCAGGCCGTCGAATCAATTCCCGAAGGAGACCCATCTAGCGATAAGAATTCTCTTTCAGGAGTGTCCCGTATTGCCCAAGAACTGGTCGATTTGTTGTTGATGCAAATCGGGCAAATCCGCGATTACCTACAAAGCATTACGATTGGCAACAACGAATCGCTGTTAGATAGTTTACAAGAAGTCGGCGATGATTTGGAACGTTTTTCCAATATGGCAAAGACTGCTGGCTTTGGGGGGCTGTCACAAGTCGCCACCCATGTAACCGGCAATGTACAATCTTTCCAAGCTTCCATTGAGGGTTTTACCACTGAGCGTCTCGACCTTTTGTTGGACTGGACAGGACAAGTTCAAGAATACTTGCCTTCATTCAATGACAGTGACGCAGGTCAATTGATCCTCGTGGGCTTAACGGACGAACAATGGCCAATGCCCTTACCTTTCGAGGAAATGGTAGCCATCCTACAACAGATACGCGCAGAAAGCTCAGTCGTTGGGGAAGATCCAGTGCTGACCCGCATGGAAAAAGCGACCGACGAAGACATTTCACTCGTCTTGCCTGGCGACGTAAATCAGGAGCTTCTTGAGATCTTGTTGCAGGAACTTCCGATACAGACGCAACAATTTTCAGAAGCAGTACAACGCCTGCATGCAGGCGGCAGCGAGCAGGACGTGCAACTCGCCCAACGGGTAGCGCATACGCTCAAAGGATCGGCAAACACAGTGGGCATTAAGGGCATAGCCGTATTGACCCACCAGCTGGAAGATATCCTGTTGGCATGCGCCAATGAGCAAAAGTTGCCAAACCGCGCTTTGGCAAATTCGCTGATTAATGCCGCTGACTGTTTGGAAAGTATGAGTGAATCACTTTTAGGTGTCAGCCCACCGCCTAGTGATGCAAAAGTGATCTTACAGGAAATACTCGATTGGGCGAACCTGATCGATAAGGTGGGCTTGCCTGAAAGGGACGATGAAACAACCTCGCCAGTAGCACAAGAAAGGGGCGTGACCGAAAGCGAAGAAACTGATTCCCCATCCCAACTGCAAGCTACCATGATTCGGGTCACTAGTGAGCAAATTGAGGAATTATTCAGGTTTTCGGGCGAAAGTATTATCCTCAACAGTCAAGCAAGTGACAGCATGCGGCGGATGAAAAAACAAATGCATGCCATGAAAGTGCAATTTTCGCTGTTGCAGGAACTAGGCGCCGAACTGGAACAGTTAATTGACCTTAAGGACTTGACGGGCCGATCTTTCGGAGTGGTTGATACCAATTTCGACGTATTGGAAATGGACCAATATAACGAACTCCATACAGCCAGTCGCCGGATGGCTGAAGCTGCGATTGACGCCAGGGAATTAAGCCTGGACGTGACAAAAGAGCTAGACCGAGTCAGTGAAATTTTAGAAAGCCAGCAGCGCATGGTCGTTGACACCCAGGAAGTTGTCATGCAGACGCGTCTGGTGGCGATTTCCACGATTGCCCCAAGATTACAAAGAAGCATCAGGCAAACCTGCCGGATGACCGGAAAGCAAAGTGAGTTAACTGTAAAAGGCGACACTATCATGATTGATGGCGATGTCCTAAACGCCTTGGTTGACCCTATGATGCATATATTACGCAACGCTGTTGATCACGGGATTGAAAGCCCGGACGAACGCCGAGCGCATGGAAAACCTCCGGTTGGTCAGATAGCTTTCGAATTTGACAGGGAAGGCAACAATATTTTGGTACGCTGCCGCGACGATGGGAAGGGCTTGGATTATGAGGCTATTCGCGCAGCCGCCGAATCACGCGGATTATTGCAATCCGGGCAAGATGTTACCGATGAAGAATTAAAGTCTTTAATCATGCGCCCCAATTTCTCCTCTCGGACCGTATCCACCCAAACATCCGGGCGAGGTGTAGGAATGGATGTAGTGCGTGCACAAATTCTCAATATGGGCGGCACACTGAACTTACATTCCGTGCAGGGACAGGGAATGACCATTGAACTTAGGGTGCCATTACCTCTGAGCATGACCTACGCGCTATTGACATATGTAGGCCACTACAGGGTAGCCGTCGCCAATAAAGGCATCAATCAGATCGTCTATTCCAAGGAGGGAGAAGTTATTCTTGAAGGCAATAAGGAAACATTGCTATTGGAGGGTGTCATTTACCCAGTCGCAAGATTGATCGATTTGTTACATATTGCCGATCATCGCAAGATTCCTCGCCCTTATGACGCTATCTTGCTGGTGCAAAATGAAAACCAAACAACAGCCGTGCTATTAGATGCCATTTTCGACAGTTTAGAAGTGGTAATCAAGGGACTGGGCCGCTATCTCGGAAAAGTTCCGGGATACATCGGCGCAACCATCTTAGGCGACGGTACCGTAACACCTGTCGTGGACATCCCTGAGTTACTCCGAGCGCCCGTCCGTGTGCTCACTGGGGATTATGTAGCCCCCGTGGAAATGGCCGATCCCACACTCAATCTACCAACCGTCCTGGTGGTGGATGATTCACTCAGCCAGCGGCGTGCTTTGGAACAATTGTTGGCCGATGCTGGCTATCGGGTAAGAAGCGCCCGTGATGGCATAGAAGCAACAGATATACTCGCGCATTTCAAGCCGGATGTTGTTTTAACGGACCTCGAAATGCCGCGCATGAACGGCATAGAATTGACGGCACATATCCGTAGCCATGCGAACACAAGTTCATTGCCGGTTATTATGGTTACGTCACGGACCACGCAGAAGCACAAAAAAATGGCGGAAGACGCAGGGGTTAATGCCTACATTACGAAGCCTGTGCGAGAAGAAGACCTGTTAACGGAAATGGAAAATTTGATGGCTCAGCAAACAGGAAACGTGCAAGCACAGAATATTGCTCAGCTTTCGTGAAACTGGTCACAATAACAAATTCCATCCCCTGCTATTATTTGGCAGGTTAGATTTGCAAGGTTTGCTGAATGACATTAAGTCATAATTATCAATTCTTTCTGGAATAGCTGGGGTATGTCTAATGAAGTAATTTTTTAACAAATCAAACTAACTCATTAGATGAAATTATTTTTTTAAGCGTTAAAACAATCTTACATCAAGGAACAACACGTCATGAATGAAGAATATGTTTTAGAAGAGATCAACACGATAGGCTGGACTCCGGAAGAGATTAGTCGGGCATACGAACGTATAAAGGAATTTGCACGTCAAAATATCAGCATTGAAGATGACAAGGCATCAGAGGACCTAACGGAAGCCAAACAGTCCGATTATCTCAGACAGGAAGCCCCTATAGACGACAATGATGATAGCGATCGCCACTATTACGAACCAGTGTCCAAGGCTATCGAAAAGGATGAAGAACTCGAAGAGGGAGACTATTTCAGCCGCTTGTTGTTGTCCCAGAAGTTCCTTATCTTGGGTTTCCTCGCTTTTATCATGGTTGCGATCCCACTCGGTTTTTATATTGCTGGCGTGCAAAAAAACATCAATATCACGAAAACTGAAATAAAGGGTATATCACCGGTTCTAGACCTAGTAAAACTTGTGCAATTGACGCAGCAACATCGTGTCTTAGCGGAGCAAACCTTGGCTGGCGAGTCGGCCAGCTCGACTGCGCGGGTCACAAAAGAAAAAGAAATCGCGGAAGCGATTGCGTCCATGGATCCGCTGATCAATATCCAGCTAGGCAATCCCTCCATTAACAAAGATTGGGGCAATGCCAAGATCCATTGGCAGACATTGCTGGATCAGGTGAAAAACGAAAAAATCACTGCAACCGAAGCCATTGCCGCCCATACCAACCTGTTAAACGATTACTTTGCATTAACCGATAGAATAGCCGATTTTACAGGTTTGCCGCTGGATCCAGATGCGGATTCTTATTACATGATGCGGTCAGGTATCTATGCATTGCCTGAACTCATAGAGGCGCTAGATAGGACGAACGATATCGGAACCGAAGTGTTAGCTCACAAAAAAGCCGACTCAACTCAACGGGCGGTAATCACATCATTCTTATCCCTCGCAAAAGCCAGGCAGAAAGAAGGTTTTGGTCAGTTGCAAAAGTCCTTGGACATGAATTCGACCATGAAGGATGAGTTGCAGTCGTTAGCGACCAAAAACTGGCTGCGATTGGATAAAATGATTAAGTTAACGGAAAATGAAATCCTGAGCAAAGAGGTGTTCGACTACGATGCCGATACGTATAACGACGATCTAAAGTCTACCATCGTAGGGCTTTACTTGTTGGATACCTCGACAGTAGAGCAATTGGGAAGGGTGTTGGAAACCAGAAAGATCCGCTTGTTAAAGGACTTGTTGATCGTGGCGGGAGGAATTTTGGCGTTGGCGATTATATCGTTAATTATTTCTTATTTCGTCACGCGAAGTGTTACCGTACCTGTTGAACATTTGGTTAGCGTTATGCAACAACTGGCGCGCGGTGATACGACAGTGCGTTCCAATATCCAAAGTCGTGACGAGATTGGGCTATTGGCGCGCCAGTTCGACTCCATGGTGGATCAGCGCGAAGCGGCTAGTGCCACGATACAGAAAGAAAACGAAACACTGAATAACTCTATCATTAACTTGCTGCATGCGGTGGCCGCTTTGGCACAAAGAGACTTGACGGTTAAAGCGCCAGTGGCGGAAGACATCACAGGCCCTGTGGGTGACGCTTTGAACTATCTTTCCGATGAGACTGCCAAGGTATTGAACCAGGTGGTTAAGATTGCCGGTCAAGTATCCAAGGTATCCCAACAAATCAAAGCACAGTCCGACATCGTCATTGGCATTGCTGGTGAAGAAAATCGTGTCGTGGAACAATCATCTATCGAACTCAATGCCGCTTCGGAAGTGATGTTGGACATTGCAAAATTGGCTATTTCTTGTAACGAAGCCGCATCAAGAGCAATTCAAAACACAGATAAAGCTGAGGTGACCGTATTAAGCACGGTACAAGGCATCACCTCGATCCGCGACACTATCCGCGAAACGGAAAAACGGATTAAACGCTTGGGTGAACGGTCACAAGAAATTGGTTCTGTCGTGACCATCATTAATGGAATCGCTGAACGTACCCATATTCTTGCCTTGAACGCCTCTATGCACGCCGCTTCCGCCGGTGAAGCCGGTAAGGGTTTTGCGGTCGTTGCTAACGAAGTACAAAAACTCGCAGAAAACGCCCGTGAGGCAACCATGCAGATTTCCAATTTGGTTAACAACATCCAGGTAGAAACTGCAGATACGGTAACCACGATGAACGAGGCTATCAGCCAAGTTGTGGAAGGGACAACCCTGGCACAACAAGCGGGCAACGAAATGCGCGAAACTCGGGATACCACTGCGGAATTGGTGCAATTAGTCCAAAGAATTGCCGATAACTCCAAAGCACAGGCCGAAACCACCCAGAAGTTACGGAACCGGGCGGAACAAATTCTAAAAGCCACAGAACAAACTTTCCAGCAGTTGCAAGAACAGGGTCAGCAAACCGAACGATTGGTGGGCTTCTCCGGTAGCTTAGTGGAGTCTGTGGGTGTGTTCAAGTTGCCAGCAGTAGCCTGATGAACCAAATATTCCATTTTCCTTTGGGGAGGAGTCAGCAAACGTGTTGCGTTAATTGCAAGCTAAGTGTTAGTCAAAATATGCTGTTTATCGGCATGACTTTGTAGCTGAATTATTTTCTAATGCTTTGCCAGAGGTTGTATCGCTTCACCGTGGGGAAGACGTTAGAGGATAAGCGATTGGGGACTTTACCGACCTATGCTAATCTCGGTTTGGGTTATTTATGACTTTATAGGTAACCCATTCCAACATAGAGCTTTACCATTGGTAATGTCTATTATTAATATATAAACTATCGATTATACATATAGTAATTTTTTCTCTAAAGTATTCCACAAGCCGTATAAATCTTAAGGATTATTAAACTTAGGATGACCCGGCGAGTCTAATTTGATGACACACTTTGGAGAATAATTATGAAAACATATTCTAAAAAATTAATTGTAATGTCAGCATTAGTGGCTGGCTTTATGAACATGGGTAACGTCCAAGCCGCTGACACAGAGGAGGGGGGGGCGTTATATTATGACAATCGCGGTTATATTCAAGCGATCTTTAATGCACCTAATCCAGTTGGCGACACGAAAGCCATTTTTGCGAAAATTGTCTACGTAGACAACGCTAAAGGCCCTGCAATCTATAGCTACCCTAGCTCAATCGCATTT
Source organism: Methyloglobulus morosus KoM1 (assembly GCF_000496735.2). Lineage (GTDB taxonomy): Bacteria > Pseudomonadota > Gammaproteobacteria > Methylococcales > Methylomonadaceae > Methyloglobulus > Methyloglobulus morosus. The sequence goes on along the minus strand of NZ_AYLO01000156.1, from coordinate 8,266 downwards.
CAGGAAACCGATTTTAATGTTGAGTATGTCGATACGGCCTACGGCCCTGCGATATACAGTTATCCCAGCAATAATCCGGTGAAACATCGTTTGGAGTTGAATGCTGAAACACAAAATCCCGAGAACAAGCTCGTCGTGCCTGTAGCTTTAACGGATGGTAATATTTCTAACGCAACAGTTAATCCTTAATGCCCTAAAAATTAACAGATTCAAAGAGAACGTATTACCACGATGATCAAAACAGGGCGGGCTTAAAATCCCCGCCCATTTTTCTGCTAGGACAGATACTGCAATAAGTATCTGAATAGTTACAAAAAACTCAATTTTCAGGCCAAAAAACCTGATAATCCTTCCGAGACTTTTGCAAAACGGCCCAATTTTATGACCGATCTGTAAATAACCGAATTAACGGCCTCCCCAAAATAGGGGTTTTGTTATAAATTTTGCTAAAAAGATCTCAAAACACGGGGTATCTCCGGGTTTTTTTCAGGTCATTAGGAATGTGCTAAGCATGGGACTTGGCCAAGCCCTGGTAATACAAGATTTTTCCGTCAAACCAGTGCTGTTGGCTGCCAAAAGTAAGCTCCACCACAAAGCGTACTTTGCTGATGGCCTCGATGTCGATAAAGTTGACCTCGTTACTGGCAATAATGGTAAGTAGTCTAAGGGCTTTCAGAATTTAACAGGATGACTTCTATTTCTTCAGTGATTTCTTCTTGTCGATAGATTTGTAATTTTCTATGAAGGTTAACGGTTTCATCATCCAGATGCATCACGGCACCTTCCAAATGTTGCAAGCGATTGTGATTCTCGGCCATTAAAGAAATATAAAAAATTTCATGGAGTACCGCAAACAAGTAATGGCTTATCAGGTCAGTATAAAATTCCGCAACATCAAGATTGAGTATCGGCTGATAAGCGAATCGTACCGCTTTGGGTTGTTGTGAAAAAGGGGGAAATATTTGCCGTTGGGTAATAAGCCCGGTTGCATAATCATGGTAAATAATGGTCAATCGAATTGCGAGTTGGCTTAAGGTAAGGGATTTGCCTGTTTCCTCGCTTGTGTTAAGCACATCGATCAGTTGATTAATAACGGATGGGACTTCTTCTGCAATATTGGCACCGGCTATTTCCGCAATAACGTGCAATGGATGATCAGATAGCTTATTTGCAAGCCGAGAACCAATAGCTATCACACCAATATAATTGTTGGCATCGAGGGATTCGACAAGGCTTTTATTAAAATCGCCGCAAAAACCGCGTTCGGTTCCAGTTAAGACAGCAATATGCTTGTCATGACCTTCTTCAATAGCCAGTTCGGGATTAAAACTTAAAAAATCGATCGCTGCATTTTCTATGTTACTTACTGCTTTCCCTTGCATAGCCTGAAAACGGGAAAGCTTATGAATTTCCATAAATGCCAAGTTCTTCATCGCATTTAATATGGTCCTTATTTCCTCCAGCTGCGTGATATGAAGACGTAGCTCATGACTTTGGCTCATGACGGCAGCGACTTATCAAGCGATAGCCAGTCGGTTACAGCGTGCATCCATTGCGCCGGACTGCTGCCCAATGACAAGGTTGTGGTGTCAACTTCATGTTCTAATTTTGCCAGGCACTGGGACAATTCATTGAATTCCAGGGTATTGAGAATACCTCCATTAAATGCGGTCAGCCAAGCCAATTGAAATAAACTGCTATACGGTTTAAGCCTATCCTGCTTCAGTATTTCGCGTAATAGCCGTCCGCGTTTGATCCGCGCTTCCATAGACGCTTCCAGTCGTTGCCCGAAACGGGTAAAGGCTTCCAGTTCCAAAAACTGAAGGTAATCGAGCTTCATTTGTCCGGCTTGATCCCGAATACTCGGATGTTGAGCCTTGCCGCCAATTCGCGACACCGATTTGGCGATGTCGATGGCAGGCCTGAAGCCAGCGTTAAACAAGCCTATATCCAGATAGATTTGACCGTCGGTGATCGAAATCAGATTGGTAGGGATATAAGCTGCGATTTCGCCCTGCTTGGTTTCAACGATGGGCAACGCAGTCATGCTGCCACCGCCGTTTTCTGCATTCAAGCTGGTTGAACGTTCCAATAACCGGGAATGTACAAAAAAAATATCGCCGGGAAAAGCTTCACGTCCGGGCGGGCGGCGTAATAATAACGACAGTTCCCGGTAGGTTCTGGCATGGGTGGAAAGGTCGTCGTAGACAATCAAGGTATCGCGCCCCTGAGCCATCCAGTATTCGGCCAATGCGCAACCGGCAAAGGGGGCAATGTATTGTAAGCCGGGCAATGCGCTGGCTTCGGCGACAACACATACGGTGTAGTCGAGCGCGCCATGCGATCTCAATGTTTCTATTGTGCTTACTACAGCCGACCGTTTTTGGCCGATCAGGACATAAATGCAAATCACATCCTTATCTTTTTGGTTGACGACGGTGTCGATGGCAATCGATGACCTGCCCAACCCTTCATCGCCCACTAGCAATTGCCGTTGGCCTTTACCAATCGGGATCAGGGTATCGATAATTTTAATACCGGTATACAAGGGCTTATTAACAAAATCCCTAGCTATGATGGGTGGTGAGTTCTGTTCCAGATTGCCTCTACCGAGAGAGGTCGGTGGAGCTTTTCCATCAAGTGGCATCCCCAGAGGATCGACTATCCGTCCTAAAAAATCGTCACCAACCGGAATGCTCAGGGGATGGCGGGCATGACGGACGAAAGTGCCAGCAGTGAGGTTTTCGGTTTCATACAATAAGATGGCGCCAATCCTGTCGCGGTTCAGGTCGAACACCATAGCGCGACTGCCATCGGCAAATATCAAAATATCTTCGATAGCCGCTGAGGGTAAGCCTTTAATCCAGGCGATGCCGTCGCCGACGGAAACGACCATTCCTTGCTCGGTAAATTGCAATACAGGCCGATAGCTGGATAGCCAATTCGCCTGCTTTTCTAAAGCGCCTTTAAAGCTATTCGGACTCATATGCGATTTCGGCAAAACCGGCCAGTTCCTGTCCCACGTTGGCATGCAAGACCCAAGCGCCAATATCGATACGGATGCCCGCTATCAGCGCAGAATCTTGTTGGTATTGAAAGCTCATGGGACGGGTAATTAATTGTCCCAGCTTTTGCTCCAATTGTTGCACCAAATCAGTTGTAAGCGGATAAGCACTGGTTACCTTAACGTTTAGCGATTTTTTTGTGTCCGTAGCCTGAAAGCTTATTTTAGCAGTCTCAGGCAAAGCGTTAAGTTCGTCGATTAGCATTGCAACTAACCGATTTTCCACTTCCGGCCCAGCCGTCTGCTGTAATAACAAGCCTGCAAAGCGGGCGCCGTTCTCTAATGCTTGTTTTTCAACTTGTTGTTGAAATTCTTCTTGCTGGCGGGTGAGTGTCACTTTGGCTTTTTGACGTTCCTGTTCAAGTTCGCTTCGGAGCTTTTCCAATTGCGTGCTTCTTTCTGCTTCAAATTGCTGGTGCAGTTCGGATTGAGCTGCCTTTTTCTCTTGTTCCCAAAGCTGTTGACGGTTTTCATAGAGTTTGCGTTGTTCTTCTGCTTCATCATGAAGTTTTTTAGCCTCTTCAAGCGATTGGTCGATATGTTGTTTGCGCTTGGCAATCGTCCCCAGAATCGGTTTATAGAAAAGCCGCTGCAAAATCCAGATCAGGACCAGGAAATTGATGATCTCTAAAATAAAAGTTGTGGTGTTAAATTCCATGCTGATTTATGTCGCTTATTTAACAATGTACTCAAGCAAGGGATTGCGAAATAACACAATCAAGATAATAACCAGGCTATAGATGGCCAAGGATTCGATCATTGCCAGACCGATAAACAAGGTGCGCATAATCGACCGTTCCGATTCGGGTTGCCGGGAGAGCGCCTCCAATGCACTACTGATGGCTTTGCCCATTGCCAATGCCGGCAACATGACGCCGATGGCAATCCCGAAAATGGCGGCGACGCTCGACCCTAAAACGATCATGGAAATATCGGACATAATTACTCCTGTGAATTGAGTTGCTGGGATTGTATCGCGCCTGCCAGATAGATTAGTGCAAGCATACCGAAAATATAAGCCTGTACCAGTGCCTCGATGATATGCAGCATCAGGATAGGGATGGGTGCAAGAAAGCCCGCCACCAGTAAAATCAACATAGCCGCCATTTCCAAGCTCATCATGTTCCCAAATAAACGGATTGCCAGCGCCAAGGTGCGGGTAAATTCGCTAATGATATGGAAAGGCAACAGTATTGGGCTAGGGGTCAGGTAATGGTGGAGATATTTTTTTAAGCCCTGGGTCTTGATGCCGAACCAGTGTACCGAAAAAAATACCAATACCGCCAGCGCCGAGGTGACAGACAGGTCGCGGGTTGGGGAATGTAATCCCGGTATCAAGCTAACCAGATTGGCGATGGTGAGAAATATCCATAAGGAAGCGATGAAAGGCATAATCTGTCGGCCATGTTCCGGCGCTACCGCCAGGATCGCTTCGTCGATAGCGGCGACGATGCTTTCGACAACGGTTTGGATTGCACCGGGAAATAACGTTAACCGTCGGGTCGAAAGCCAGGCAGTCAAGGTCAATACCAACATGATACCCCATGTGGTAATGACGGAGAGGCTAATAATTAAGGAACCCACCGCAAAAGAATAACCATTTTCCATCATCTTACCCGCTAATCTTTAATGAGAAAATACACATTTAAAATCCCGACGACCACGCCGGTGAGCAATAAGCTGAGCGTCCAGCGCATGGAATATCCTGCCATCATCCCATCCAGCCAACTCCCTAAATAAGCGCCCGCAATAACCGGCAGAACCATGACTAATCCCAACGTACCGATATAAATTGTTTGCGACAACAGGTTAGGGCGGTCGTGTTCGGCTTTTTTTATCCGAATGACCTGCTTTTCAATCTTGGTTTTCAAGGTATGCAGATCTTTCATCGCCACCCGCTCGGTTTACGTTGCAAGGACACCATACGTTTTAGCATGGCCTGTTCCATTCTGTGCAAGCTAAGACGGGTTGCCCGTAGGTTGTCTTCCTCGGTTATTAACTGCTGGGCCAATAAAGTGCTGATCCGGTCAAAGTCAGTGTCAATCAAAAAATGCCGGGTACTTACCGATAAGATATTATCCTTGAAATACAACACGCCGCCTGGCAGCGCCAGATATTGCCATTGTTCCGATTGTCGACGAAACCGAGCCAAACCAAATACTAACGTGGTCATAAATCGGGCATGATTGGCCTGAATGCCGAAACTCCCCGATGCATCCATGCCCACAAAAGCGCTTGCATCCTCAATGGTAAGCTCATCGGTAGCATCATATAAATTCATTACAAATGAATCCATGATCAATCCTGCATCGAACCGCGCATGTAGCATTGCCCTTCACTAAGGTTATCGTATTGCCCCGACAAAAATGCTTCGCAGTCCGTCAGGACTTTTTTAAGCGGAACGGACACGCCGGATTGTTTGCTGTGCTGGGCTAAAACCGAAAACGGCTGGGTCAGGTAGCGTTGCAGTTTTCGGGCGCGCATGACGATAAGCCGGTCGGCTTCGGACAACTCTTCTACGCCCAACATCGCAATAATATCTTCCAACTCGTCGTAGCGCGCCAGATGTTCACGCACCGCTTGGGCGACCGAATAATGCCGGTCGCCCAAAGTCTGCCTGTCCATGAGCTTGCTGCTGGAACGGAGCGGGTCGACTGCCGGATAGATGCCTTTACTGGCTTGGTCCCTGGAAAGGATAACCGTCGTATCCAGATGGCTGAGGATGGCGCTGACGGCTGGATCGGTCATGTCATCGGCGGGGACATACACGGCCTGGACGGAGGTAATAGCGCCTTCTCGCGTAGATAATATCCGGTCTTCCAATTCTGCGACTTCAGAAGTTAGTGTCGGCTGATAACCGACTGTTGCAGGCATTCGTCCTAGAAGACTGGATATTTCACTGCCTGCCTGGACAAAGCGGAAGACATTGTCCATGACAAATAGCACTTCCTTGTGCAAGGTATCCCTCAGGTATTCCGCATAAGTTAATGCCGACAAGCCGACGCGGAAACGTACTCCCGGCGACTCATCCATTTGTCCGAACACCATCAAGGTATCCGACATGACACCCGCTTGTTGCATTTCCCGCCATAATTCATGCGCTTCACGAATCCGTTCGCCAACGCCAGCAAAAACCGAAACGCCCTTATGGATAGCGGAAACCGAATGGATGAACTCCATAATCAAGACGGTTTTACCAACGCCTGCACCACCGAATAATCCGGTTTTCCCTCCCTTCACGAAGGGGCATAAGAGATCGATGACTTTAATGCCTGTCTCAAGAATACCGGTTATCCCGATTGCTTCGGATAGGGGCAAGGGTTTTGAGTGAATATTCCGGAATTCGTCGTGCGCTAAAGGTGCTTGCCCATCCAGCGGTTCACCGAATATATTCAATAAGCGGCCCAAGCATTCCTTGGACACGGGCACTTGTAACGGCGCGCCTGTATCATAAACTAAAAGGCCTCGACTTAATCCGGCAGTGCCATGCAAAGTTATCGCCCGGATATGGCGTTCATCAAGGTGCTGATGTACCTCAAATAGATAAGTGGTATGGTCAAAACGCGTATATAAGGCCTGTCGCAAGGGTGGAAGCTGGGTGCAATCGATAATCACCACAGGCCCGTGGGCTTCAATTATGGTTCCAATAGCTTGTTGATTATTATTTTGAGTTTGTAACTTATTCAATATATTGGAGATATTTAGTAGGAAAGTTGGTTTTTCAGGTATTTAAAGAAAGTAGCAACATTTTGAATTCTACGGGACATTATTCTTGCTTGGAAAACAAATAGCAATAATTCAACAAAATTCATAGGACAATGAAATTTCTTTAAATATCCTGACACATTGACCATTTTGGCCTTCTTGTGATGCTTAAAGTGAAATATACGGTAAATGATGCGTGCAGTTTAATTTCACTCCTGCAAGTGAAATTCGGTATTTACGCTAACATTGGAATACTAGCCGTTATGGTTTAATGGCTATAAAGAATTAATGATTGGGTTATCTATGACTTTTTCTCAACGGAGAAAGTGAGCCATCTTTGACGTTAATCGTAAAGGCTTGTCCGAACCCCGCGACATAGCGGCCGCTAATGGGGGCTAAAGCAAACAAGTGAAAATCGGACAATGAACGTAATACCCCGACAATTTCGCCAAACTGATTTTGCAAAGCCATCAACTGGGTAGAATAGCCGTCATCACTCCGGTCTATTTTTTTAACGGAACAGTCGAATATTGCCCGTTCACGGACAAATAGATTGTTCGATTCGGATTCCGGGCGAACAAACATCACCGAAGCCTGTGGATTACTCAATAAATTATCCGTATGCGCCGCAAGCTCACTGACGAATACATAGAAACAACCCGATTCATCCCGAACAAAGGGAGCGTAACTAAGGTCAGGAATACCGGTGACTGATGCCGTCGATAGCAATAATGTTTGCTGTGAGGCAAGCAATTCCTGTAAAGCCTTTTCCCTTTTTGTTATGTCAGCTGTATCGTTCATAGTCGCCTAGCCCAGTGTTTGAGCCTAGCATCTTAATTGAAATCATTAACTTTGAACAATACAGCCAACCATTTCTGACTATGAATACTTGTGGCGATGTTCATCGCGAATACCCAAACTGCAATACAGCCTATTCAGCCAATTTGCCGCATTACGTTGGACGGTAATGAACGGAGTCACCTGGGTTTTTCTGTTACCGTAAACACTATGAAGGATTTCTTGCTTGGCTTCCAACCAATCGTCCCATTCTTGTCCCGGTTTAAAGTTCCGTTTTTCGGCTTTGTAATAGGCCGCTTCGGCAATCATGAAATCCAAGTTGACAGGTAATGGGGCAGGAGGCAGCTTTTCGACAAAGCCAAACTTAACCAGATTGATAAAATCCAGTGGCGAATAACCGTTGATACCTATTGCAGCGGGTTCCCGTTCCAATAGCGTCCCGAACAACCGATCCCAAATCGACAGGATAGCGCCGTAGTTGCTGTCATGTTCCTTACGTTCGACCGAATGGTGTGTCCGGTGGAGCGATGGTGTCGTAAAGACATAGCCCAACCAACGCTCACCCTTGAATGAACTATTGGTATGGTGAAACATAACGAACAGCGTGGTAACGACTTCGTTTACCAAGACGATGAGTTCATCGATCCCCATAAGAATGATGACCGTCGCTTTCAGGATGTAGGTCATGAACAACTCTGT
>NZ_AYLO01000155.1 GCF_000496735.2 Methyloglobulus morosus KoM1 | reverse complement strand
ATGTTAGTTATTAAATCAATAGCTTGGAGGATAATAAAAAGTTGAATACCGCCCTAAACCGTCCGAAAAATGTTTCGGCATCACGAACGTTACCAGACTTTTTCCAACATTGCCACAAACAACCCCTTTGCTTTTATGCGATTAATTTTGTCGAAAATACCAATACTTACCCTCTGAGTAAGTCACCACCCTGCTTAATCGCCTTATGAAAATAAGTACTAAGTAGGGTACACTTAAAATAGTAGAAGCTCAGTCATTTTGAAGAACACTATGCTCAACATAATTAAAAAATAACTCCCGACAAATATTATGGCAAAGGCCAAAACCGCCAACGAAGAACCACTCGAAAAACAACTCTGGAAAGCCGCCGACAAGCTGCGTAAGAATATCGATGCCGCCGAGTACAAACACATCGTCCAAGGCTTGATCTTCCTCAAATACATTTCCGATTCGTTTGAAGAACACTTTGCCAAATTGCAGGCAGGCGAAGGCGATTATGCCGGTGCTGACCCGGAAGACAAGGACGAATACAGCGCCGAAAACATCTTTTTCGTCCCATCGGAAGCCCGCTGGTCGTTCCTGCAAGCCCAGGCTAAACAACCCAATATTGGTACGTTGGTTGATGAAGCGATGGATGCCATCGAAAAGGAAAATACCTCTCTCAAAGGCGTGTTGCCCAAAGTCTTTGCTAGGCAGAACCTTGACCCAACCAGTTTAGGCGGCTTGATCGACTTGGTCGGCAATATCGCCCTGGGCGATGCCAAAGCCCGCAGTGCCGATGTGTTAGGGCATGTGTTTGAATATTTCCTCGGCGAATTTGCCTTGGCCGAAGGCAAACAAGGCGGCCAGTTCTATACCCCGCGCAGCATTGTCGAACTGCTGGTCAACATGCTGGAACCGTATTCAGGCCGTGTATTCGATCCCTGCTGCGGCTCAGGCGGAATGTTTGTGCAATCGGAAAAGTTTGTCGAAGAACACCAAGGCCGCGTTAACGACATAAGCATCTATGGGCAAGAAAGCAACCAGACCACCTGGCGGCTGGCGAAAATGAACCTCGCCATTCGCGGCATCGCCAGCGATCAGGTCAAATGGAACAACGAAGGCTCATTCCTCAACGATGCCCACAAAGACCTGAAAGCCGACTACATCATCGCCAATCCGCCCTTCAACGATTCCGACTGGAGCGGCGACCAATTACGCAGTGATGGTCGCTGGCAATACGGAACACCGCCTGCCGGTAACGCCAACTTTGCCTGGTTGCAGCATTTTGCCTATCACCTCGCACCAACAGGCCAAGCGGGCGTGGTGTTGTCCAAAGGGGCGCTCACCTCCAAAACCAGCGGCGAAGGCGACATCCGCAAAGCGCTGATTGAAGACGGCAACCTCATCGACTGCATCGTTAACTTGCCCGCCAAATTGTTTTTGAATACCCAAATCCCCGCCGCCTTATGGTTTATGAGCCGTAACCGAAACAACGGCAAATTCCGAAACCGCAGCGGCGAGATTTTATTTATCGATGCCCGCAACCTGGGGCATCTCATCAACCGCCGTACCCGTGAACTGTCCCCAGACGACATCAAACAAATCGCCGACACCTACCATAACTGGCGAAATCCTGATAGTGACGCACAGGGACGTGCTAATGTCGCGGGAGGCGGGAAGCCGGGAGCGACCACTTACGAAGACATCAAAGGCTTTTGTTGTTCTGCATCCATCGAACGGGTTAAAGAACTGGATTATGTATTAACTCCAGGCCGCTACGTCGGTTTGCCGGATGAAGAGGATGATTTCAACTTTGCCGAACGCTTCACTGCGTTGAAAACGGAATTCGAAGCTCAGTTGCTTGAGGAAGCCGAACTCAATAAGGCGATAGCAGATAATTTGGCGAAGGTAAAGTTATGACACAACCCAACCCGCCGACCACAGCAAACATCGATACGCTGTACCAAGACATCAGGCAACTGATTGAAGCAGCCAAAACCCATGTCGCTACCCAGGTAAACCAAGCGTTGGTGCTGACTTACTGGCAAATCGGCAAAACCATTAAAACCGATCTGCTGCAAGATGCCCGATCCGAATATGGGCTAGCGACGCTAAAACAGTTGGCGCAACAGTTACAGCAAGAATATGGGGCGGGCTTTAGTTATTCCAGCTTAACCCGTATGATCAAATTCTATAGCTACCTGCCTGAACAGACAATTGTTGCGACACTGTCGCAACAATTGTGCTGGTCGCACTTTAGCGTATGGACAGTATGCGTTATGAGCTTACAGCCAACTAAACTAACCAATGCGAATTTTGCGAGGTTTACACCATGAATGACCAAGACAACCGTTGGCAACAACGCTTCGCCAACTATAAAAAAGCCTTGGCACAGCTTAAAAGCGCTGTGGAACTTAGTCAACAACGTGCCTTGTCGCAACTTGAAAAACAGGGCGTTATCCAAGCTTTTGAGGTCACACATGAATTGGCTTGGAATGTCTTGAAGGACTACCTGGAAGACCAGGGCAACCAGGCGGTAAAAGGCTCAAAAGATGCCACCCGCGAAGCCTTTAAGGTAGCTTTGATAGCCGACGGCGAGCAATGGATGGCGATGATCCAGAGCCGAAACCTGTCGTCGCATACTTATAATGAACACACTGCCGAACAACTGGTTGACGCGATTCTGTCCGTTTATTTTCCGTTGTTTGAAGCCCTGCAGACAGAAATGGAAAACCACCTGCCATGAACGCAACAACGGCGGATAAATTAGGTTTATCGCAAACCACGCTGGACAAGCTCAACAGCATTTTTCGGCAGCACAACAGCATTGGTTTAGTGCTGATCTACGGCTCCCGTGCCAAAGGCAACTATCGCCCTGGTTCCGACATTGATTTGACCATCAAAGGCGGCGACCTTGACTTCGCCGAGTTAACGCAAATTCTAGACCAGATTGATGACTTATCCCTGCCCTACACCGTGGATTTATCGCATTATTCACAGCTTAGCAATCCCGATTTAATTGCCCATATTGACCGCGTGGGGGTGGTAATTTATGACCGGGACGCTGAATCTGATAAGGCCATTGCTGAGAATTTGGCGAGGATTAAACAATGAATGCAAATCGGGTAGGGGCAAAAAAATTTTTGCCCCTACGCCCCAAAACCGTATTGCAAGCCAATCTGCATAATGCCCTGCTTGAAGCCAAAGCGCGGCTGGAATTTCAGCGTGAAGGGGACGATGATGAGTGAGGGGTTGGTTAAGGTTATTGCTGATAAATTGATGAGGTTTCAGCTCAATAGGATGTGCCAAACAACGTGCGGCGCATCAATCGCGAACGATGCGCCTCCCTTCGTTCGGCAGCATCCTATAAGCCCAGCTTATGGGCTTAAACGGGTTGGCGATGATGTGGAATAAATGCGCCGCGACCTGAAAACATATTCTAAAGAAGTGTTGCAAGCCAAGCTGCATAAAGCCCTGCGAGGCCAAAGCTCGGCTGGAATTTCAGCGTGAAAGGGATGGTGATGAGTGAGGGGTTGAATAAGGCCATAGCTGAAAATTTGGCGAGGATTCAGTTGTGAGTGATTGGAAGGAATTCAGAATAGAGGACTTTGCTGAGATTCAAAATCAAAAACGCATACCACTTAGTTCGATGGAGAGGTCTAAGAAGCGAGGGACTTTCCCATACTACGGAGCATCAGGAATTGTTGATTATATCGACGATTATATTTTCGATGGTGAATATGTGTTGGTTTCTGAAGATGGAGAAAATTTACGGACAAGAAA
>NZ_AYLO01000154.1 GCF_000496735.2 Methyloglobulus morosus KoM1 | reverse complement strand
ATAATTGCGAATTGGGAAGATTTCTCAGACCTTGTTCCAAGCCAACATTGGATAAAGCAACGTATGGATGAACTGGAACAAACTAGAAATTATGTCGCACATAATAGACTATTACTTCCAGGAGAGTTTCAACGTATTGAAATGTATGTAAATGATTGGAATAGAATGGTTGGACTGTAAATCGTAGCTGACGAATTTTTAATTTTAGAGAATCAGCCTAATTACTACCAATTTCAAGGAACAGATTAAACCATGACTATTCAAATCGACGGCGCACAAGGCGAAGGCGGCGGCCAAATCTTACGTACGGCGTTGACCTTATCCATCATCACCGAACAAGCCATCCAGATAAAAAACATCCGCGCCAAACGCAAAACACCCGGTTTAATGCGGCAACACTTGACTGCCGTGAATGCGGCGGTGGCGATTTCTGGTGCGGAAATCAATGGCGCACAAGTCGGTTCGACAGAGTTAAGTTTTAATCCAAGCAAGGTGCAAGGCGGTGATTACAACTTTAACATCGGCACGGCAGGCAGTTGTACCTTGGTGTTGCAAACGGTGTTACCGGCTTTGTTGATGGCAGAGCAGGAAAGTCGACTTGTTATAACCGGCGGCACGCATAATACGATGAGCCCGCCGTTCCATTTTTTGCAACGCGCATTTATCCCGCTGTTAAAGCGGATGGGCGCCCCGGTGGAATTGCAGCTAAACCGCTTCGGCTTTTATCCGGCGGGCGGCGGAGAAATTATCGCAACGATTAAACCCAGCGCTCAGCTTATACCGTTGCATTTGGAAAGCCGAGGTGAACGGGTTAAGGCTTATGCGGAAAGCTACTTTGCCGGGTTACCTGCCCATATTGCTGAACGTGAACTCGCCGTGGTTAAGCAGAAGCTGTCCTGGAGTGATGGGCAATTGTTGCTGCGTGAAATCAACCGCAATCAAGGTCCGGGCAACGTGCTGTTAATCACTTTGGAGCATGAACAGGTCACCGAAGTGTTTACCGGCTTTGCCGAACGCGGCGTGGCGGCAGAAGTTGTGGCAAAAGGTGCGGTTTCCAAAGCGCAAAAATACTTAGCCAGCACTGCGGCAGTTGATACCTATTTGGCAGATCAATTGTTATTGCCGATGGCGTTAGCGGGCGGCGGTTCTTTTACCGCCACTGAATGGAGCCAACATGCGGCAACCAATGCGGAGATCATTAAAAAATTCTTGCCGATTGCTATTCAAACACAAAAATTGGGCAATGGCGCTTTTGCGGTAACGCTAACGTCAAATAAGTAAGAAAATAATATTTGACAACCATTTATTTCTGCGTAGAATCGCGCCCTTAATTTTAACCAACCACAAAGTAGGAGGCTGTATGTTCGATAGTGCAATTAAATTCAGCCTTGCATTCGTTAGTCCCCGGTAGACCTTCTCTTCCGATCTGACAACGGATCGGGCTTCCACACACAAAAACCAATTTTTTTAATTCGACCGATGGGGTCAAGGCTTTGCTTTGCCTAAGATTTCGGTCTGTGGGAGTTTTCTAATGAAAAACCAAACCCGTTGGGCATCAAGTGCCGCTTCCCTCTGCGTCGAATTCGGCGAAGAAGATGGCATTGACCCACGTTATTTTGTTAAAGAATCGCGCCCGAAAACGCCACATAAGACCTTGCAACTGTGCAAAGAAGCCAGTCGTATCGTCACGTTGGTGTTAGCGGGCGAAACCAAACATCCGCTGTTGCGTGACTTACACGTGTTATCGGTTGTGCCAGAACAGGAAGGCCAGTCACTCTGTGTGACGGTTGCCCATAATGGAAATGACCTTCAAGTTTCAGGCGATGAAATACTGGCAGCGTTAAAGCGCGTGCAAGGATTGTTACGTTGCGCGTTAGCGCAGGCAGTGAACCGAAAACATACACCGGTGTTACGTTTCAGGTATGCGGGTGTTGTCGGTAAAGGAGGTGGCTAATGCCAATCAAGACCATTATTACCAAAGGCAAAGTGCCGGTAAAAATTTATACCGATGACATTGAGGCCGAAGCGTACCAACAGTTGCTGAATATGTCGCAGATGCCGTTTATCCATAGCCACATTGCCGTGATGCCGGATGTGCATTGCGGTAAAGGGGCGACGGTGGGTTCGGTAATGCCCACTGTCGGCGCGATTATTCCGGCGGCGGTCGGCGTGGACATCGGCTGTGGCATGAAAGCCTTGCGCTTGTCGATTAAGGCGCATGACTTGCCGGATAACTTGCGGTCGTTGCGCTTGTTGATTGAGGCGGCGATTCCGGTGGGCTTCAACCAACACAAGCACGATCCCGTCAAACAATCGACGGTGACGGGTTTATCGGTAGGATTGCATAAAATTTTGGGCAAGCATCCCAAGATTAATACCATGCAGAAGAAACCTTACCAAACTTGGGTGCGGCAACTGGGTACCTTGGGCGGCGGCAACCACTTCATCGAACTTTGCCTGGATGAAAACGACGATGTGTGGGTGATGCTGCATTCCGGTAGTCGTGGTATCGGCAATGTGATCGGCGAATATTTCATCAATCTGGCCAAGAAAGATATGGGGCAACATATCGTCAATCTGCCGGATAAGGACTTGGCGTATTTCAAGGAAGGTGCGAAGCATTACGATGATTATCTGGAAGCCGTAAGTTGGGCACAGGATTACGCTATGGTAAACCGCCGAGAGATGATGAACTTGATTTGTGACGCTCTGAAAAAGAAGTTACCCAAATTCGGCATCACCAAAGAAGCGATCCATTGCCATCACAACTATGTGGCTAGGGAACAGCATTTTGATGCTTCAGTTTGGGTTGCCCGCAAAGGTGCAATCAGCGCTAAAGCAGGTGAACTGGGCATCATCCCTGGCAGTATGGGGGCAAAGTCTTACATTGTGCGTGGCTTGGGCAATCCAATGTCGTTTTGTTCCAGCTCTCACGGGGCAGGACGGGTAATGAGTAGGGGTAAGGCTAAACGGCATTTTACTATTGATGATATGGAAAGCCAGACTCATGGCGTTGAATGCCGCAAAGACAGTGGGGTGATCGATGAAATCCCCGGTGCTTATAAGGATATCGACATTGTAATGGAACACCAGTCTGATCTGGTGGAAATGGTGCACACCTTAAAGCAGGTGTTGGACGAAGCCGCTAACGCGGAGAAAAGCGCCGCCGCCTGATTAATCGATAAAATGTAACCTAAAGCCCTAAATCACAATGGGGCCCTCAACAACGAATCA
>NZ_AYLO01000153.1 GCF_000496735.2 Methyloglobulus morosus KoM1 | reverse complement strand
ATATCATGCCAGGGGTATGTTGGTAGAACGATGCCTAGAAGGCCTGATCTCGAATTATATTGTGTCTGTCGAATACTTGATCCAATTTCCCAGTCAACATGCTTACGCTGCCAGGTTTGACTTCCAATAAGTACGACAGTTACTGTTGAATCCCTCAGATATTCGTCTCGAATTTTTTGCCTTATCGTATCGGCCGGTAGAACTGGATTAATATCTCCAATTTGAACTGATTGAGAAACCATAATGTCATGCATATTTGAGAATAAGTTCTCGAAATAGTTTCTATATCGTTGATCATTAGCATGATGATAACTAACAAATACTTTGTGTCTAAATGCACTCGGTATTTTTAATCTGTTAAGTAAATTCATAATCTTATCTATCTTAATCAGGTTTATATATTAGATATATAGTATGAAAGTCTTTGATTATCTAGATTAATATCAAATATTAAATTGGCTTAAATTTGTAGCAAGTCTTATTTATTATGCAATTTTTCCTGCAACCACACCTTAATAAGCGATTGATAAGGCACATCACGGGCATTGGCGGCGACCTTGATTGAGTCAAGCAGGTGTTGCAAAAGCCGCAGGGAAATGGTTTTTGTGTTGGGTTTCGAGTTAGGCAGCACAACCGATTGTGCCTTTGACCAGTCAAGGTAGTCGGTGGAGTCGTGCGTTTCCCAAAAAACTCGTTCTTCTGCTTCATTGGTAAATGCAGGAATTTGTTTGAGTTTCTTTTTCATAGTTTGCGAAGTTTTGCTTAGTTCCCATCTGATGCTATTCTCGCATAGGATCATGAAATTCTTGTACATTAACGAATGGAAATAAAACAAATCACCGCCATTGACCAAGTTGACAGCCAAGCCTGGAATGCGCTTGCCGGAGATGGCTATCCCTTTATACGGCATGAGTTTTTGTTGGCGTTGGAGGAAAGCGGTTGTGTGTCCCGTCAAACAGGTTGGCAGCCATTACATCTGTTGGTTTGGGAGAATGCTGAATTGGTGGCGGGAATGCCGCTGTACCTTAAAGGACATTCGCGCGGCGAGTATGTGTTTGACCATCAATGGGTTTATGCCTACGGTCAGAATGGGGGAGATTATTACCCTAAATGGCTGACGGCCATCCCGTTTACACCGTGCCAGGGAGTGCGGATTGCAGTCAAAGATCCAACCGACCAACACCAAATTACCGGATTACTGGTCGACTTCATCAAAAATAAATCGGAGCAAGCGGGCATTTCTTCCTGGCATTGCTTGTTTCCGGTCGGCGAACAACTGGACAAGTTGAGGAACTTCGACTTGTTGGTCCGCGAAGGGGTGCAATTCCAGTGGTTTAACAGAAATTACCAAACCTTTGATGACTTCCTAAGCACATTCAACCACAGCAAACGCAAAATGCTGAAGCGGGAACGGCGTAAGGTTGCCGAACAGGGGATAACGATGATTCGCCTATCAGGCAAAGAAGCCAGCGAGCAGCAATGGCAGGTGTTTTATGATTTCTATCAAATGACCTATCTTAAGCATGGGATGCCGCCTTACCTGAATCTCGACTTTTTCCTGAGATGTGCAGAAAGGATGGGCGACCAACTGCTGCTAGTGTTTGCCCTGAAAGACGGGACGTATGTCGGCGCGGCACTGAGTTTTGTGGGCGGCGATACCTTATACGGGCGTTACTGGGGTTGTCATGAGGAATACAACGCCTTGCATTTTGAAGCGTGTTACTACCAGGGGCTGGATTATTGCATTGAACACGGCCTGCAGCGTTTTGACTCCGGCGCACAGGGCGAACATAAGATTGCCCGTGGCTTTGAACCGGTCACGACGTATTCCGCGCACTGGTTTCAGGACGAACGCTTTGCCAAGGCGATTGAACAGTTTTTGCTCAGGGAAAAAAGCGCGGTGCAGTTTTATAAGGACGATGCGACAAACTATTTGCCGTTCAAAAGATAATACTTGAAAAATGGATGCCCAGCCTTGAGCTTGCTTTATAATGTCCAGACAAAAATTTGGACTTTTTAAGGGGGGAAAATGGTTGATTACAGAAAATACGAATGCAGCGTCTGTGGACATATCTATGATGAAGCAGTGGGCGATCCCGATTCCGGCATTGAGCCAGGGACGTTGTGGGAAGATATCCCCGACGATTGGCGTTGCCCAGAATGCGGCGTGGAAAAGGGCGATTTTGAATTAATGGATTGATTGCTTAACTCAAGGGAACCCTGGCAAGTTGATTCCGCTTATGCCTCAACAAACCCAAGGCTTCCTATACTATTTATAACAATAACAGGGGGTCGTCATGAGCATCGTCATCGTTGGTTCAGGCATTGCAGGAGTGACTTTCGCCGAAAAGTACCGCGCCTTATCCCCTGATACCGAAATCGTCCTGGTCACTGCCGAACATGACGGTTATTATTCCAGACCGTTACTGTCCCGTGGCTTCACCAAGACCGATATTGAGCAGTCCATCATCCTGAAAAGTTTCGCCAAGCTGCGTGAGAATGGCATTGATGTGATTGCCGGCTCGGAAGTCACCGCGATTGACCGCAATACCAAGACAATTGCCATTGACGGCCCAGGCCAGGAGAAATCCTTGGCTTATGACCAGTTAATCTTGGCGCAAGGATCGGCAGCGTTCGTGCCGCCGCCTTTTAGGCCTTTTGAAAATCTTTTTTTCAGCTTAAACAGCCTGACCGACCTGAAAGCCATGCGAAAATTTCGCCAGCCATTCTTAAACCAAAATAAACACCCGCATTGGGCGGTCATCGGCGGCGGCTTAATCGGCTGCGAAGTCGCTTCCGATTTGGCGGTGGCGGGCGATAAAGTGACGATTTATCACATGATGGATCGCCTGATGGAGCGGCAATTAGTCGCGGAGGATTCAACCGCCTTGCTAAGTGTATTGCAGGCATCTGGTGTTGACGTATTGCTGGAGCAGTCAGTACAGGGCTTTGCCGAAGAAGACGGCAAAGTGTGCGTACTAACGGACGTGACGACCGAATTCGATGCCCTCATTGTCGCTTGCGGCTTTAAGCCACGTGCCGAGTTGGCGCATCAGGCGGGCCTTGATGTCGGCAGGGGCATTAAGGTTAACGACTACTTACAAACCAGCGATGAAGCCATTTTTGCCCTGGGCGATGTGGCTGAATTGCCGGACGGCAAGCTCTACGCCTTCATCCTGCCCATCCGTAGCCAAGCCCTGTGGCTGGCGAGTTATCTGGCAGGGCAAGAGCAAGCGGCCTGGTCGCCAGCGCCGTTTTCGACTAAGGCTAAGGTGCATGGGTTTGAGGCGGGGCATCCTTATAATTTATGAATATATTTTTTATACAGCAAGTTTAGTTTTTTATACGAAAGTTATCCCCGTAAATATCTAAGTTAACCCTTAAATGGTCAGTCATTGAAAGAATCAACAATAAATACGCTTCTTACGGCCAAAGCCATTTACAATGAGGCGAAGCCTTTAGTTTATTCTGGCAATAAACATTCCTGCTCGGCTGGCCTGATATTGCTACAAGATAGTATCGAGTTAGTGGTGCTGGCGTTACTTGTCGAGAAAGGCGTGGATGAAATAAAGAGTTTTGAAAAAAAATCATTTGATGAACTTTTAAGTGAACTGAAGAAATCTGGAGTCACTATTCCTAAGTCTGGAACAATACAGGCACTAAATAAACAAAGAGTAATCATTAAGCATTATGGTCAGCTTGCTGAACCTGCCTCTGTACGCAACTATGCTGAAGCTGCAGATATTCTAATTCAGAGCATTTTATCTGAAGTTCTAGGAAAAACACTTCAAGACATTCTGCTATCCGACCTTATCCCAGACTGCGAAGCTAAAACGTATCTCCAAACTGCGAGTGAATTGAAAGAGCAGGGGAAATATTTGGAGGGATTAATCGAGATTAGAAAAGCCTTTTTTGTTGAATACGAAAGAGAGTACGCAATTCACAAGTGGGCTGATAT
>NZ_AYLO01000152.1 GCF_000496735.2 Methyloglobulus morosus KoM1 | reverse complement strand
CATTGCCTGGCAAAACCGGGGCACTTACACTTATGACCACCGGGGCGACGCCCACCCCATCGGCCAAGACCTGGATTTGAGCGTGTATGGGCCAACCGGCGCATACGTTGGCGGCTCCCTGTCTTGGGACAACCCTTATGAAGTGGTCAATTTCACCCCCAGCGTCAGCGGCACTTATACCATTAAGGTAAAGCGTTATGCCAACCGCGATGGCGGCTCAGCCTTCCGTATGGGGTTGTTAATCAACACCTATTGATATCAATCGTTCGCTAAAAAGCCCGTGTGAACTACGGGCTTTTTTACGCCATCCATTAGGTATCTTGAATTTAATCGGCTTTACAACAAGAGAAATTCGGTACGCCATAAACTACGGCACAATTATTCCACTCATTTATGAAAACGATGAATTCCCTATGGATCTCGAAGATCAACCCGTGACCGAACGGAAGCAAAATACACGCCCCCTCATTTTATGAACATTTTTCTAGGGGCTTTCACCTTGTTTCTTGCAAGTCTAGAACCTTTTTTATTTTCCCCGATACCGGCCACATGGGCAATTGCAATTTTATGATTCAAGGAATTGTAATTACCGACCCTTTTCGGTCCTTAAACAGATCAGGGAAATATTCCAGAAACCGGACGCTCATAACAAACTTATCGTTATAGCAATCAGAATTTTTGGAAGTTACAAATTTAATGATGGCAAAAGCCAGCTTGGGTGTCAAAGCCGTCGCCAGTAGAGCATTTTATAGTCTGTAGGCTGGATTGGTAAACCAGTAATCACGATCACGGGTGACTATGTAAAGGATTTGCGCTAAGGCTTCAACCCAGCCTACAGGCTGATAATCCATTGGCAAATATTGATGGAGTCTGACCCCATTACAGGCTACGCAATTCTATTAAGATCACGATAACCCCCATCCAGAACAAATTCCAGATAAACGATTCGAAAGTGCTGTTCCATTTCCTGCGCTTCGGGAATCGTGGCTTCGCGTTCCGGGTATTGGGCGAGCAGATCCGTGCGGTGCCGCGTCCAGGCACGCAATAACGCACTGCGTGCGCGATCACGAGTTTCTCCCGCGCCACGGAACATAAACGCATGAGTATTCATCTCGGCAATGACTAGACATTGCTCCGGGCGCGGTGGGGAATTAGTCAAATCACTCATTGCCGCCTGGATTTGCGCAAGCTTTGTGTCAACAAAAATTTCCGTGTCACGCTCATGGACTTTATTTGTCCTCTCCGACCCATAACGAATAAGTATCGATCAGTCGGATCGCACCGGGCATGCGGCCAAACGCGTTCTGCTGGTTCAGGTCGGTAGGTTCCAGCGTGCGCCACCAGGTGATCAGTTGTTTAATCAGCGCGCGCGCCGAAACGTGTTCGGGCGCAATCCCCGGAAACGCGTCAAGCCCGAAGCTGCGTTCAACTTCCTGCAAACAGCCAAGGATGTATTCTCGGTCGGTGCCGAAGTCCATCGGTCGGTCAGGAGCCATGGCGATCATACGCAATTCACTGAGCTCTGGCATGTAATCGGCCATTTCGAGTCTATCCAAGTGTGGTTGAATCAAGGGGGAAGCATCCATCCCGGATTTTTTCCGCTTACCGCAATGGCCAATACCATTGGCCATTGTCCGCCAAAATCAAAGCTGTGCTTCGTTCGATTTTGACGGTTTTTCCAAGTACGGCAGGTATTGTTAAACGAATCATCAATTTCTTAAAATTCGGACAGTTCGCGGAACGTTGAACGAGCGGAAATCAGTAACTCCTCGGCATTCTCTAAAGCGTCTTCGCCCTGGTTCTGGATCAGGGCCTCAAAACTGTTCGCGAGCGTTGCGGCGATGATGGCCGCGCTCACGATTTCACGCGGGTCAGCTCCGGAGCGAATATTAATTGTGGTATCCCGGTCACCGATCGCAGCCTTGACAGTGGGCGCGAGCGCGCTGAAATCAGTTTCACCGAAATTGATCTCAACGCCGGCATCTTCCCCATCAAGGGTACACGGGATGTAGCCTGTGCATTCGAAGGGGGTATAGCTGTCATCGAGTATGAGTTTGAAGCGCAGATTTTTAATCGCATCCTGCAATGCCATGCGGGTCGGGACTTGTTCGTGTTTCAGGTAAGCGGTTCGTACTTTAGCCATCAAAATCCTTAAATTTTTCAGTGGAACGGGTATACGCCGCTACCATCGGGGCGGCCTTGTCGTGCTGAGCCCAACTTTTTTCCGCGATAACGCAGGGTGTCGGCTTAGGACCAGCGTACCGAATGAAACGCGTCGGCGATTGCGAATGCCCGCGCGTCTTGCAAACTCCCTTGCGCGGCCTTGATTGCGTCGGCATCGATCTCGGCGCAGGCAGCCAGGGCTCGGTACAGCAAGTCAGCCTTGACATATTCCTTGTTCGTGTTGCCCGGATAGGCGCGAAAGTCGTAGGTGCAAAGCAACATGAAATCGGCAAAGCGGTCGGGTTGTTCAAATGCACCCACACGTTCGAGCATGGCCGCAACCGGGCCCGCACGTATCTCCGATACCCGATGCACGCGTTCGCATTCGGACAACGCGAGCAATGCCAGATCGCGACAGTCGGAAGGCACACCGAAGCGCTCGCAAAGTGCGTGGATACGGGGTTCGCCGCGCTCGACATGACGGTAATGTACCGGAAGGTGTTCCAGAGGCGAATCCGATTTGCCTATATTCATCACCATTAAGGCATAGCGTACCGGTAGCGATGCCGAGCACAACGAGGCCTCGTCGAGGGCCCGCAGCAGATGCTGTCCGATATCGACTTGCGGCGGATCGCCGGCAATTTGCGGAACCCCGAAAACCGCTGAGACCTCAGGCAAAATCATCGACAATGCGCCGCACGCATAGAGTGCGCGGAACATGTTCGAAGGCTTCGACGCCATCAGGCCGCGAGCCAGTTCAGGCCAGATTTGGAGTGGAGCCAGGTCGCGGATCACCCCCGAACTCACTTGTTCGAACATAAGTTCCAGGGTTTCGTCATCAGGCCGCCCATCAGTACCCGCGTACAAGGCCGCGAGTCGAAACACGCTGAGCCCGGGATCGGCTTGCATAAGTTCAGGAGTGGATTCGGGTTTCATTTGAATCGGATAGGAGGAAAACACGATTGCCGGAATAACGGAAATTCATAATAGCAATATTGCCAGCGCATTGAATTGCGTAGACCGCATCGGTTTTGTCGCTTTTGTGACTACGTCGGGGCATTACTCACATCACTCTGCGTTTGCGTTGTCATGGACACTGGGCTTAAGCGCAAAGTCCCTGCAAATCTGGAAGCTTTTTTCAAGGGTTTCAGAACCACGGCGGCAGTCGCCATAAGTGCGCTGTGCGCTTGTGGCAACACATATGCCTATCGAGCTGCGACGCGAACCTAGCTCGCTGTATACGGCTAAAACTTTCATTTAGATTAAATAAGTTGGATTCAGTCGTCGATATAATCGAAGGATTGTTGAATAAATCAATTTTTTGCTAAGCATCCTTTTACGGGATGATCATAAGCTTTATTTTTAGTTGTCACAAACCCGATGCCATACAAACATAACGAATTCTGTCTCTATTATGTTTGAGAAAACAAAGTTTCGGGCGACTAATTGGCCTGAGTACAACCAGGCATTATGGAGTTTTGTGATTCTCATATCATTTGTTTTTGGCGAAATTTTAATGATAATCACCACGTGGAAATGAGCAACTTATTTTTTATCATCCTAAATACACCACAGGTTAAAACTGAGAAGAAGTTTCTGGAAAGTTACCATCCTTTAGCATTATTGAACTAAAGGCATAGAGCTATAGTTTATCATTAGCGGCCAGTCGCCAATATCACTTTTTACACAATGTAAATTAGTCAAAACCGACCCACTCCGGAAGCCCATTACTTTTTGCCGAATGACTTATTGCCTCAAAAGCCGACCGTCAAATGAACACCAGCTAATTAATTTAGCCTGGCAAGTTTGCGCCAGAGGTGATTTTGTTATGCTTAGCTTTAGTCGTTAGGTGTTTCTTATAACGAGGCCGTTAGAGTTTCTGAAAAAACGTCGCTAAGGAAGTTAGCGAGCCAAATCCGGCTGTATTATGAAAATAATCTTTGCAAAGCAATTAGTTGAAATTTCATAATATTTGTAATTTTCGATCCACTGCGGACATCAAGTTTGTTTTTAGAAGGCGTTTAAATTCCAACGTTACAAGAAGCAACTTTCCCCTCCACAGTGTGAAAGGCTATCAATTTCAATGAAATGTATTTTACTTTAGCTGACAAATAATTAGTTTTCATCCCTTCATAAGCCCCAGCAATCCCTTCATCAGTGCCAGCGGCGTAGGCGGACATCCGGGTATCGCTACGTCCACAGGAATAACATTGGACACGGCGCCGCAGCTGGCATAAGAAACTCCGAATTCACCACCGCAGGCTGCGCAATCGCCAACTGCGACCACCCATTTCGGATTCGGTGTGGCTTCGTAAGTCCGCAGTAATGCCGTTTGCATATGTCTTGAAACGGGGCCGGTCACCAGTAACACATCGGCATGACGCGGCGATGCCACAAAATGTATCCCAAAGCGTTCTATATCGTAAAAAGGATTATTGAGCGCGTGGATTTCAAGTTCGCAAGCGTTACATGAGCCGGCATCAACTTCACGTATTGCGATACTGCCAGAAAATTCTTTGTCAAGATGGCGTTTGATCTCTATGCCCAGTTGCTCCAGTTCATCGTCTTTCGGGGTTTTAAAGGATTCGGTGACAATACCTGTGGTCAGGATTTTCTTAAATAGTCTCAGCATTTGTTTTGCCCTATAAATCGTTGCCTGAATACGAGCCGTTCAGGGATTTGTTGCACACGGGAAAATCCGGCACGATATTATCCAGCACCAGCCTTTCCAAGGCTGGCCAATTTAAAATACTGGGGTCACGCGGATAGAACCGGGCGATTTTGTTATCGGCACCGAAACGAATATAGGTAACAATTTCACCACGCCAGCCCTCAACCATTCCCAGGCTTTCACTGCCGGTCGGTGGTGTTTGCCATTCGGCAAGGATGTCACCGGACGCAAGGTGCGCGATAAATTGTTCGATGAGTTTTAATGCCACCTTGATTTCCTTGTATCTCATCCAGAATCTGGAGGCAACATCACCCTGCGTTTCCACTGGGACTTTAAAGATTACCTGATCGTAAGGCGGATAGGGCGCATCGCGGCGGACATCCTTATCTTGGCCACTGGCGCGGCCGACATAACCTAGCGTACCAAAGGCGGCGGCGGTTTCCGGCGGCAAGTAACCCGCTGTGTACAGCCTGTCTTCCAATGATGAGTTGAGGTCTACCGCAGGCAAGATATCTGACAGTTCTTTCCTCAACTGAACAATGTCCTGTTTTATCAAGGCACAGGATGAATCGGATAGGTCACACACTACGCCGCCCGGAATAATCCTGTCCATTAACAGGCGATGATTAAAAACCTTGGCGTTAGTGCGCAACCAAAGTTCCCGCAAGCGGGTGAATTGCATTTGTGCAAACATAAAAGCGACATCATT
Source organism: Methyloglobulus morosus KoM1 (assembly GCF_000496735.2). GTDB lineage: Bacteria > Pseudomonadota > Gammaproteobacteria > Methylococcales > Methylomonadaceae > Methyloglobulus > Methyloglobulus morosus. The sequence goes on along the minus strand of NZ_AYLO01000152.1, from coordinate 19,746 downwards.
ACAAATAGCCCCCATATCACCCAAGTGGTTAGCAACACGCTCGCGCTCGGCCAGAATGCCTCGTATTAAGGCCGCGCGTGGTGGAATTTCGATGCCAGCGGCTTGTTCCATTGCCATACAAGCTGCCCAGCAATGTCCTATCGTCGCATCACCCGAAACCCTCCCGGCTAACCGGGCTAAAGATTCAGGCGTCCTTCCTTCAGCAATTTTCTCAATGCCTTTGTGGACATAACCCAGGCGCTCTTCAAGATTTAAAATCAGTTCGCCTACCGCCTGAAAACGAAAGTGTCCTGGTTCGATAATACCGGCATGGACAGGGCCTACCGGGATTTCATAAACCCCTGCCCCATGCGCTTTAATAAATGGATAATCCATATCGGGCAGGGTTATGGGTTCTGGCGTTCCCTGAACGGGAAAATCCTTGTGTAGCGGATAACTGTGTTTAGGCCAAGCCTTATGCCGCGTCCAGCGCCGATTGTCGGGATGGCCGATAAAATTAATCCCGAACATATCTTGGGTGTGGCGTTCGCTGCGGCTAGCGGCAGGGTAAACTGTGGCTTGTGATGGGAGATCCAGTTTAGCGGCGTTAACAATAGTTCTCAACAACACATAAACGCCCTGCTTTTCAAAACAGGCATTGATGAAAAACCGGTCTTGAATATGTTCCGCCCATCCGGCTACCCAACGCAAATCTTGCTGTAACGCCAGTTCTGCAAATTGTTGCCAGTGATTGCTTTCGATTTGCCACAAGGCTGTTGACGCAATGTCTATCTGTTCTACTTCGCAACCAGTGGTATTGAGTTGTTTTAAAAAATCCACAGTCCAATCTGATTGTGCGTGATTCATAAAGGGGTGCTCCCTGAGATCAGGATTGTCGCCTGTGAAAACCAGTTGGCCAGAAAACCGGGAATCGCCAGACCGAGCCAAAGCACCAAGGCCAGATGAATCATCACCGGCCATAAATTAGCTTTAACCGGCATTTGACTTTCGGGTTTATCACCATAGACCATCGGTTGTATATGCCTGAACAAGCCGGCAAAGGCAATCCCGATACCCAGCAACAACAGGGGAGTCAACCAGGGATAGCTGTGCATGGTTGCCAACAATACCAGGAACTCGCTGGTAAACACGCCGAAAGGCGGAAAACCTGCAATGGCGATCGTGCCTATTAATAAGCCCCAACCAATCCTGGGTTGGGTTTTAATGAGCCCACGTATGTTGTCTATGCGTTGGGAACCGGCAACTTGTGCGGCATGACCTACGGTCACGAAAATGGCCGATTTAGTCAGCGAATGAACCGTCATGTGCAGTAATGCCGCAAAGGTGGAAAGCGAACTGCCAATGCCGAAGGCAAAGGTCATCATGCCCATGTGTTCGATGGAGGAATAGCTGAAAAGCCTTTTGATATCCTTCTGCCGATGCAGAAAAAATGCCGCCACCAGAAACGAAAGCAGGCCAAAGCCCATCATTAAAAGGCCGGCCATATTGGAATGGCTTGCCCCGTCAACCAGCATCTTATTGCGTACGACTGCGTATAACGCATCATTGAGTAACAAGCCCGATAACACCGCCGACATTGGTGTCGGGCCTTCGGAATGCGCATCGGGTAACCAGTTATGCAAAGGCACTAAGCCAATTTTAGTACCATAACCGATCAGCATGAAAACAAAAGCAATCTCAAGTATTTCAGGGTTTAATTTGTTGGCATTTTCGTAAAGCACTGACCACAGCAGGGAGTTTTCGACATCGCCGACCTGTACGGCTGCATAATACAGGAGAATGGTGCCGAACAGCGCCTGCGCAATACCCACACCGCAAAGGATGAAATATTTCCAAGCTGCCTCAATGGACTCAGGCGTCCGATACAAACTGACCAGCAACACCGTAGCCAAAGTCGCACCTTCCATTGCTACCCACATTACACCCATGTTGTTGGTCGTCAGCACTAGATACATAGCCAGCATAAAACCCTGATACATTGAATAATAAAGTTTTAAGCGCTTATCAGTGAGCTTGCCGAGCTCTTTTTCATGCGCCATATAAGGTGCTGAAAATATCGACGTGGTTAAGCCAACAAATGCGGTCAGCACAATCAGATAGACATTAAACGGGTCAATCAAAAAGGCCTTGCCGGATGATAAAATAGTGCCTTGATTTAGCACATTAATCGCCAGCCAGGTAGTCGCAAGCAAACAAATTGCGTTAAACCTGACATTTAATTTCCCGGTATCTGTCTTGTGTCCCGTTAAAACAAAAACCAAAATGCCGACCGAAGGGATTAATAAAACCAAATAGGCGGCAATCATTTATCCACCTCGTGTAAGCGGTTTAACCTGTCAACATCCAGGGAATCGATACTGGTGCGGATATGAAAGAAAAAGATGCCAAACAACACCGCCGCAACCAATACGTCAAACGCGACCCCTAATTCCACTACCATCGGCATGCCGTTGGTGGCGACGATGGCGGCAAAAAACAGGCCGTTTTCTATCGACATAAACCCTACCACATGCGCGACCGCTTGCCGATGCGAAATCATTAGCAACATCCCCAGCAGTACCACGGAAAGACTGACGGCCAGCGCATTCAACATGATCGTGGACGACGTTTGCACGATGGGATGCAGTACGTAGTAACTGAACACCATTAAACTGGCGCCGCCCATCATAACAGCGGTGTTATTTTTTAACGCCTCAATATCCCGGTGCATGTTCATAAGCAGCACCTGTCGCCTTAACATCCAGGGTATAAACATGACTTTCAGCGCCAAAGTCAGCGCGGCAGAAATATACAAATGATGATTGTCGAGACTATACGCTGTCAATGCTGTCGTCAAGGTCAATAAAAATCCTTGCAAGGCAAACACGAAGATCAGCCGTAATAATCGCCCTTGTCCTAGCATGAGAAAAGAGGTGAGTCCCACCAATGCAGCCATAGACAAAATGGCTTGGGTATAAAAATCCTGATGTCCAATATTCATTAGCGCGATGTCTCCAAAATAATGTGGCTCAACATGCCGAGCAACCCTAATAGATAGGCAAATCCGAGATATTCCTGTACGCGAAACAGGCGCATTTTTGCAACCAGTGTCTCTGAGACTGCCAAAAATATCGCTAAAACGGCAAGTTTGCCCATGATGGCCAGTAAGCCATAGCCCAATGTTTTTAGGTTGAATGTTTCAGCAATGCCCCAAGGGAAAAAAATATTGGCAATCAGTACGCCATACAGCATGAGTTTGAGTTGGCTTGCCCATTCAATCAGCGCAAGATGTCGGCCACTGTATTCCAGGATCATGGCTTCATGAATCATGGTCAACTCCAGATGCGTTGCAGGATTGTCAACAGGAACACGTCCGGTTTCAGCGACAGCCACCAGTATCAGGGCAAACAAGGCAAATACAAACGATGGCCGTAACACTAGGCCTTCATTGAGCACATGGCTGATAGCAACTGATAAATTTGTCGTTGAAGCGGTCATGGTCAGCGTAAAAATTGCCATTAACATCGCCGGTTCCGCCAGTGATGAAATGGTCATTTCCCTGGATGAACCCATGCCGCCAAAGGCAGTACCAATATCCAGTCCCGCCAATGCCAGAAAGAAGCGGGCGAACGCAAAAAAACCCACCATGACAATGACATCAGCGCTGGCAGATGTCGGTAAATCAACAGCAATCAACGGCACAACGGTTGCCGCCAGTACCGTTGCCGAAAAAATAATGTACGGTGCGATAGTAAATAGCCACGAGGCGTGTCCTGCAACGACCGGTTGTTTATTCGTTAATTTGATTAAATCCCGGTATGGCTGAAAAAGGGACGGTGCTTTGCGGTTTTGTAGGCGACATTTGCACCATTTTAGCCAGCCCGCCAGCAATGGGGCTAAGGTCGCAAATAACATAGTTTGTAAAATGGCTATTAACCAACTCATCGCGTTTCTCCTGAATTTGCAGCCATTAGCTAATCACCCACAACATGAAGAGTAACGTGACAAACGAATAGCCCAGATAGACCCGGATATTTCCCGTTTGAATGCGTCCGACCTGTTTGGCCAATTTGTTTACACCTTGTGCTATCGGTTGGTATAACCTTGACCAGCTATGATCCTGTATCTGTAATTGATAACGAATAGTTGCCACATCCTGGTTCATGGCACCCTGCATCTCTTTGCCAATCTGTTCTTCAATGATCCATGCTCCAGCAAAAATCCGCCGTAAAGGCATGGTAAAAGCACTGCTGCTATACTGCATACGTGAAGTCAATCCACCAAAACCACAATCCCAAGGTTCAGCCCTGCGCATGACAGTTGCCGGATTACGACGTAAATACCAAAAACTGATGCCGGCAGCAATAAGTGCTGCTATCAGTACCAAGGGTGGCGAATAGGATGCCTGCTCAGAAGAAACTGGCGCTAGCCACAACCAACCCAAAGCAGTATCATTCGGCAGGGTTTGTCCTAACAGCTGTCCGGCAACACTGTTGATTAAGTGAATGATCACACCAGGAAAAATGCCAATAAAAAAGCACAAACCCGCCAACAAGGCAGAACCCGCCAGCATTCCTTTCTCTTTAACTTCATGCGCTTTTTCACTATGCCGGGAGCGGGCCTGGCCCAGAAAGATCATGCCGAACACATTGACAAAACAGGCTGCTGCCAACGCCGCGGTTAACGCTAAAGCCGCAGCAGAGACTGGAATCAAGCTGCGCAACACGCCATTATCCAATATATCGACTTGTAACGCGGTTTGAAAAGCCAGCCATTCGGAAACAAAACCGTTAAACAAGGGCAAGGACGAAATACTCATGCAACCTACCAAAAATAACTTGCTGGTTTGCGGCATGCGTTTAATGAGTCCGCCCATCAAATCGATATTCAATTCATGCGTTTGATGCTGAATGATGCCTGCGCCCAGGAACAGCAAATTCTTGAATAACGCATGGTTGAACGCATGAAACAGCGCCGCCAACAAACCCAGTGCAGCCAGTTGCGGATGGCCATTAGCCATAAAAATCATCGACAAACCCAGCACCATAAAAATAATGCCGATGTTTTCAACCGAGCTGTAAGCCAGCAATCGTTTTAAATTGGTTTGCATCATGGCATACAAGACGCCGCCCAGTGCCGAAATAGTGCCTACAATTAATAGCACGACACCCCATTGCCACTGCACAGCGCCGATCAAATCATAACAAAACCGGATCAATCCATAGAGTGCAACCTTCAGCATCACGCCGCTCATCAGCGCGGAAATATGTGACGGTGCCACTGGATGCGCTTCCGGCAACCATACATGTATGGGGACAACCCCCGCCTTCATGCCAAACCCCAGCAAGGCCAGCGCAAAAGCGATACTTGCCCAGGTGGTTGATAACTTGGCCTCACGTAAGGCATCAAATGTAAAGCCGTCAGCGAAACTCGCCAGTACGCCAAAGCCAAGGATGATGGCCAATGCGCCGACTTCCGCCATCAATAAATACAGGAATGCAGCACGGCGATTAGCCGGATTTTCATGTTGAAACGCCACCAAGAAGTAACTGGCAACCGACATCAATTCCCAGGCAATCATGAAGAAGAAGGCATCATCGGCCAGCAACACCAACAACATGCCGGAAACGAACAGTCCGGTAAATAGACCCAAGACGGCAAAAGGATGCTGGCTTTCGTCATAAGCATGCACATAGCCGGGACCATAAAGACTGACCGCAGTCACTGCAATGCCGATAATCAAATAGAAGAACCCGGACAAACTGTCAAAACGGACATGCCAGGGTAGCCAGGGCAAACCTAAACCAATTTGATCGGTAATGATTTCTTGGCCCAGCATCACACTCACGCCGGCCAGGGCTGCAAAAATACCGGACAACCCCAATAGCACAAACACCACTTGCCGAAGCAAGTGTGGGTAACGCCTTTCTTTCAGGGCGTTTTCAAATATAGACCGGCCAAATTTATGTCTATCCGGAAATTTTTTATACCAATACTGACAAAGATCAAGCAGCATCTGGCGCTGATTCATCATCAGTGCCAACAAGCCGGAGGCAAAGCTTAACAGCACCGCACCATAAGCCAATAGTAGGATCATGAAATTCTCAATTAGTGTTGTAGTTGCAGGAAGGCTTTAGCCGCCCCGTGTCCCTTTTGCTTGCTGCCATAGGGCGGCTAAATTCGCTTCTATAATCATTCCCTATCATCCGCAGTCATTAATCGCCCAGCGAGAGCATGGTCTGAAAACGTTTCCAATGCTTTGCCTACTTTCTGGCAGTGCCCACCTTGGGCTTCATAGTGTTGCCTGAAATCATGGATAAACTCCATGACGGTATGGTCAATCAGGTAACCGTCCGTGAAATCAAAAATAATCGTCTTGCCGGGTTCCAGTCCGGCAAGCGCTTTTTTTAACAGCAGAAAGTTTGAAAAAAGGGCAGAACATAATAATTTGACAATCCACGTATCGTTATCTTGTTGTTAGAGTGTGAAATGGACTTGAACAAGTTGCTAAGCCAAACGCCCCGCACCCGATTAATAGCCAGCTTCACCACAATACCCAGGGCGACGCCTGCCAATAAATCGACCGCCAACACGCCGATAATGGTGACCACAAACATTAAAAACTGTTCTTTGCCGACATCCATTACCCTCACAAATACCTTCGGTGAAGCTAAACGATAACCGGTAACGACCAGTATCGCCGCTAATGAAGCCAAAGGGATACTCTGGATCAGCCCTGGAAACGGGGCTAAAAACAATTACAAACACAAACCATGAAAAAAATTAGCCCAGGAGGTTTTGGCCCCATTATTGACATTCTCCGAACTGCGGACAATTTCCGCTATCATGGGAAAGCCGCTCATTAAACTGGCCACCATATTACCGATCCCAACGGCCCTTAAATCCCGGTCAAGATCGGAAGTGCGTTTATAAGGATCCAGCTTATCGACCGCTGTCGCGCTCAGTAAGGTTTCGAGACTGCCCACCAAACTGATGCTGACAACCGCTTCCCAAAAGGCTACGGTGAATAGTTTGGAAAAATCGGGCAAATGAAAGTCATCTGAAAAATTATCGGATATCGACACCAGGAATTTCGATCCGTTGGCGGCCCTAACGTGACCAAGACCGAAATGCCAAGAGAATAACATGCCCACCAGCACCACAATAATAGGTGCTGGCACTCTGCTTCCGACTAGCGGCCAAATAACCAGTAACAATAGGCCTAAAAAACTGATGAGAAAAATTTCCGGCTTCATGTTAAGCACACTATGCGGGATCTGTACGATAATCGAAAGCAGGCTGCCGGATTCCGGCGTGACGCCCAGCATGACGTGGCTTTGGGTGGCAATGATAATCAGCCCAATCGCGGCCAACATGCCATGCACCACCGAGGCGGGAAAAAATGCGCTCAACTGGCCTGCCTTAAATTTCCCCATCATTATTTGTAAAGCGCCGGAGACAACAATAGCCGCCAAGGTATAGCGGTAACCAGCCAAGGCATCGCCTTCGCCCAATGCTTGCACGGCTGCCAATATCACGACTATTAGCCCGGCAGCCGGGCCGTTGATTGTCAGATACGAGCCACTTATTTGCGAAACCAAAAGCCCACCGACAATAGCGGAAATAATGCCTGCCGATGGCGGAAAGCCGGAAGCGATAGCAACCCCCAGACTTAATGGTAAAGCAATTAAAAACACCAGGAAACCAGCACGCAAGTCCGCCTGCCAGTTCTCTTTTAAGCTAACCATGCCAGTTTGTTTAAGTGTGGACAGAGAAGGTTCATTCATAGGGATTTCAGTCCTTTCAATATTATCCAAAGCAACCCAGGTTGCCGTGTAGGGCGTTTGTTCAGAATATTGTCCGTAGCATATCGGGCGCATGCCCCCTTTTTTTGTAAAACATCGTCATATATTGAGCGAAGAATAAATACAGATATCCGACCGCAAATTCCAACCCATATTTTTCCAGAACAATGAAGCCGTGACATTTCGTCGTTTAACATAGGCATGAAATTTATTGATGCCTTGGGCCTGCATGGCCGATAACGACTTATCGACCATCTGCCGACCAATACCTTGCCTGCGGAATCTGGGCTTGACCGCTAAATGATACAAATAGCCACGCCTGCCATCATGGCCGGCCATGATGGCTCCGACCAGTAGGTCACGGCCTTGCCAAGCCCCGTAGCAACAATCGGGGTTTCGCTCCAGAAAGCGGCTGAAACTTTCAAGAGTATCATCCTCACGCAGCACGACACCCTTCATGAAACTCCACAACGCATCGACGGCAGCAAAATCGTCTGGTTGCAATGCGCGAATCTCAGTGGTCATCGGTTTCTCCGGCCAAAACCTCCTGACTAATTAAACCGGCATGCTGCTCGATATATTCCCGGATCAAACGGCGCACGACCTGTGATGATGTCAAATCCTGGGCGGCGCAAATCTGCTCGAATTGCCGTTTTTTTTCTGGGCCGATCAACAATGTCAAACGGGCAGTATTGGTTTCCATAAGGAATTATGTGCATTAATTAAAATTATATTTTAACATAAAATGTTACTATTATTAGCATTATATAAAATCAAATGGTCGTGCTAAAAAGTGAATACATCAATTGATAATCTGGCTTATGAAATTTAGGTTAAAAGACTTCCTATCACGATACCGTATGGCAACTTCCCACAACCCACTTGGCGTCCCTTTCCTGACTGAGGGAGTTTCGGCGTTAATCCTGCATTTCAACATAGGCGCAATACAAAGCTTGATGATCAAAAATGACCCTGAATTTTTGGCGCTGGGTTATACCAAAACAATGATGGGGTTTTTGTTCTTTCAGCCGAATCCTAAATCCATTGCGATGATCGGATTAGGCGGGGGGACGCTTGCCAAGTAATGTTTAAGGTATTTAAGCGATGCGCACTTTACTGCCATCGAAATTAATCCCAAGGTAATTGCTTTGCGGAACCAATTCAGCATCCCTCCGGAGAATGGACACTTCAAAGTGATTTGTGCTAACGGGGCGGATTACGTCCGAAACCACACTGAAAAAGTCGATGTACTCCTCATTGATGGGTTTAAATTGAATGGGCAGCCCGAGTCCCTTAGCAGTGCCGACTTTTATAATAATTGTTACGCCAAACTCAACGATGGCGGAGTCATGGCTGTCAACCTTTTAAAAGACTATTATTATGCTACTTATACCTCAAGAATCAGAAGCAGCTTTAAAAACAAGGTATTGCTGGTTGATGCCGAAACTCAAGGAAACAAGATTGCGTTTGCATGCAAGGCGGTAATTTCCCGCCATCTTTCGCAGATATTCATAAATTAGTTTTTCGCATTGGGGCCAAAACACAGGCTTCCTCTTCAGAGTATTGCGCAGAAAATATTTTTATCGATTAGGGAAACAGCCTAGCAATCATGAAGGGGGTTAATGATTAACCTGCGTTTAATTTATGACTAGGCCTCCATTTTATGAAAATACACGTCAGGGAAATGACATGGCTGCCATTTCTACTAAACCAAAAGAACAACGCTTCCGAGCAGGGCGTATTGGATCGACAATCGGTCGGCATGGATTAGCCGCCGCATATATTTTGCTGACAGGGTGTTTGAGCAAGGCTTTCACAAGGGCTTTACCAAGGCCACGATTAGAGCCGGTCACAAAGAGGGTTTTGTTATCGAGTTTCATAGTCATTCCTTAAAAAGATTGATCTAAATGATTTGATTGCTCAAATTATGTTCTTTATTCACGGGTGCTTGAAATTGATTAGGTGATTGAGTAAGGATTCCTCATCCAATGCTCAATCTTCGATCAAGTCCGGCACCCATCGCCAAGCGGTTAATGCAATTGACGACCGAACATAGACAAACCAAGTCGAGAACATCGCGCTCACTCCATCCCGCCGCAAAAATCGGCTCAACATCGGCATCATTAATCTGCCCTGGGGTTAACGTCAGTTTTTTTAAAAACGTCAATATTGGCGATAATTTCCCAAGCGTTAAGGCTTTATTCTTGCTTGCATCCGCTTGATTGACATCCTGCCCATCAACATCCACGTCAGATGCAAATTCCTCAAGGGTTAAACCACCGGAATCTGGGTCATTCAACGCTGAGACATACGTAATGACCATTTCCTGTACCCCTTTATTTAACGCAGAGCCATTACTTTTGCTGTCCTCCAATAGCTTGAACAACAAAATGCCCCGACGCGGATATTTTGCAAGCAACTCTTTGAAAATTGGGCGTTCAGGATTTGCTGATAGAATTGACACTTATTCTCCTTTGACGCTTATTCAAAATCTGTAGCGTAATAACTAGGTTGGGCATTCAACGTAAAATCGGTCTCAAGATGACCATTCCCTCACCGAATGAGAGAATCAACCTTACTGGTTTTCCAGCGCAAATTTGTCCAGCAACACCGACATACGTGCGATGATTTGTAAGATCGTTCCTTCAAGTGCCAAGGCGAACCAGACTGAAATCACGAAACCGTAATGCACGGGAGAGGCGAAGAGTTCTTCCCTGAACCAAAAGGTATGCCCCCATTCGTTGTAACCGACCGAGGGCAGCAACATGAAAGGGCCAACGACCGCCAAAGTCAACGGCACAGATATTTTATCGACGTACAACGGAAGCCGTGTCCGTGCATACAACCAAAGCCCCATGCCCAAAATGGTGTAAAGCGGAAAGCCCAGGTAAAACACCACGATATGGTTTGGGGTGAACGGCGTGTCACGCACGGCGGCCTGGTGCCAGGCATTGTCTTGTTCCCCAAAATAACTGCCTGCCCAGTACACCGCCATGCCGTAAACGCCGCCCCACATGATGAAAGTAAAATAACGGGTGATTTCTTCGCGGGTTGACAAGTTTTGCATTTGCTTGTCGCGGGTAAGCCATAGGTAGCTGGCGACTGCAATTGCGAAAATAACCTCCAGCGTGATTTCTATATAAAACAGCCTTCGCCAATAAACGTCGAATATCGGCATAGTCGAATCCAAGCCGGTATCCATCGCATAAGCGCCTTGGTACAGTCGGATGCCGACATACATGGCGCACACCGCCAAAAGGGCAAGGCCGTATTTGTAGCCATCCCGCAAATACCAATATTGATTAGGGTTGGCAGATAAATTGGCTTTTATTTCTGATGCTTGGGTTGACATGATTCACCTCTATTTTAGGGTTAGATTAATTGGTGCCGAAGTCAGGTATGACAGGCGCGGTTATACTGGCTAAATAGCGTTCGCCTGCGTTGTCATAGAAAAACAACATCGCCCCGAAATTGCTGTCGGTGTCTTTGGTGATGCTGGCCAGTTTTTGATTGTGCCAAGCGACATCGGTCGCGTTAATCGTGAGCGTAGTCGTTGTTCCTGGGGCAATGGGGGAGTTGGGTTGCACATCCAGGCCTTTTTCGACCGCAAGCTCTTTGGGATAATTGCTGTCAAAACGCTGCAACGTCGGATTAAAAAACCGTAAAGTTGCCGAATTGAGTTCGCCCAGTTCGACTGGCTTATCGGACTTATTGGTGACTTCCATTGTAAGTTGCAAGGAACGCTGGACGACCCTGTAAGTCGCCCGTTTTGTTTTGACAACGACGTCGTGTTTCATCGGCAGCGGCTCAATTTCTGTGCGGCCTGTTTGCAATGGGATACTTTCTGGATATTTTTGGTCGGCTTGGACGAAAGAGGCGGTTATCAACATCAATGTACCGATAATGCCGAAGCCGCCCACTTTACGATCCAATGAAGTAATTAAAGCGTCTTCATCACCGGCAAGGGTTTGTTTGTGGCGGGGTATGAATAGGGGTCGACGTATCCACCATAACAGCCAAATAGCAGCAATTGCCAGCCAGACCAAATGCCACATGATGCCATTGGCCGTGCCGTAGGTTTCCAAATCGACAGTTTCGCCAGCTAGGGTTGTGACCGGATTCTTGAAATCCGCAGCCGCTCCCTGCACGTCTATCCACATCCCTGGTCCCACAATCACGCCGATGTCCCGCAAGTTCATCATGGGATGGATGTGATAACGCCCAGGTACCCGTCCTTTAAGCACCAACTTGAAGTCATAATCGCCACCTAGCTTCAAGGCCATCGAGTTATTTACGATAGCCCCATTGATATAGGTGGCGGTACGTACCAATACCGGCGTGGGTATCGCCAAATTAAGGAAAGCGGAATCGGGTTTCACCACCGCGTTTGGCCAATCCTCCGCTACATGAAACCGTCCGCTCAAGACAATCTCCTGGTTTACATCCACAGTGTTCTTCGACCATTGGATGTCATACCATTGGATTGTCCTCATCCGTATGAAGGGTTCTAGCGCACGTTCGCCGTGGGCAAAGAGTTCGGGACTGAACAGCAATAGGGCAAAAATCCCAAATTTAATGATTCGCTTGGTTAATATGTTCATGGCGTTATCCTTGGTTAAAGCTTGGGATCAAAACTTGTCGATAAAGCGGGTGGTCGAAAACAGCTTGCCGATATACGACCATAACCCATACAGCGGTACGGCAAGCACGGCGGCACAAAATGCGGACAGCGGTGTTGCATACGTGTCGTAAGTACGCAGCACACCCCGTTCGATGATGCGGAGATATTCCGGCACACCTGGGCGGATATAGCTGTAACCCGACACATCGGCCAAGGTCATCAACGAACTGTTATATTCCACAGGCTGGTGGAAAGGCGCAAAGATCGCCCAATTGGCAGGGTAAAACACGGCACCGAACAACATGCCACCCAATATGGCCGTGACAAAAAAACTACGGCTGGTCAGCAAGACAAAATCAAGCAATAAGGCACCCGGAATCAGCGTTGCCGGTAACACAAGGTTAATGGGGTAATTCGTCCAGAGGTGGTAGGCAAACCAGCGGGTAATAGCCATCCCCAGCAACAAACAAACCGTGCAAACCGTCGCTCCAATCGGTAAGCGAAGATGCTTCCATAAGCCATACTGGATAGCCGCTGGAAAGGTAATCCCCATCAGTGGCGTTACTATCGGCCACCATTGTCGGTCTTTCCAGTCCAGCCAGAAATCCCAGTCGCCCACAGTCAAGATCATCGACAAGTGGTAAGTGCCGATGATGACCAATAAAATCGGAACCAATAAGAGAAAATCGAAAATTCGTGAAATCCTTACAATTTCAGCGGCTCTGCTGATAGTCGTGGGTTGAGAAACCATGTTGTCACCTCATTGAAATAAAATAGTTACGTAGACAAAGTTTGGATAATGCCATTATTAATGGCCTGGGACACTTTCATTCAAGGCATTCATTTTGAGTATTAAAAATGGAGGCTTTGCAGTCTTCTCGCCCGCATTCAGCACTGCTGATCGATGCAATTGGTTGACTACGGCAAACAACTCCCGACCAGCACCAAAGCTGAACGAATCCACCCAAGCCAGTTCTTTGGACTCAGCCAAGTGCTTATATTGACGGTCAGGCGAAATAACCCCGATAGCATTCGCCGCCAATTCACCTAAGTAGATGTTATTGGCTTGGTCTATGGTGATGCCGTCACAGAGCGGCTTTTCACTATAGCGTTCGACATGGCTAGCCAATTCGGAATCTTGCGCTTTAAGGTTGGCCAGCTCTTGCGCCTTAATGCGATATAGGCTCGTCCCTGACATCGCGCCGTAATATAGCCACTCATTGTTATGGTCCAAGGTAATGGGGTTGACGCCAATCAATGGCTTTATGAGAGTGCCGTCGTCGTTCTTGATGGCAACTTGCTGTCCTTCGACCTTGAGATAGATCGGCTCTGGTACCACACTGGAATGGCCTTGCAGCACCCGCCGTGCCGATTTTGTGTTCAAGTCGACGACAATGAATGCGGCATTCTTGCCATTGGCCGGATCAGCGATGTAAATGCGTTGGCGTTGCTCGTCGATGGCAAAGTCATTCACAAAACTGCCTTTCACCGATACTGGAATCGGCAGTTCGATCACCTGATGCAACTTATTAAGGCGGGTATCCCAAGCAACCAGCTTGGGTACGACATTGCTGCGCATCCCGTTATCCAACATCCAAACAATGCCACGGCTATCCGAACGGATGCCCAGCGCAGAATCCAGATGCAAGCCTTGGTTTTCCTTGGAACGTGCATTTAATTGCAGATTTGGAAAAGGTACTACGCTGCCTTCTTTGGTCAGTTCAACGACGGAATAATCCGGCTGGTAGAATTGGTGTTGGCTAAAAATAATCCGCCCATCAACCGTAACCGTGATGTTGCCGGGGGCCACGTCGAGCTTTTTCAGGATTTCATAAGGCTTAACGTCCCCAGACCAGACGGGCTGTGCAGTTAAACCTAACAAACCCAAAATAACTATAATCATGTTTTTCATATATTTATCCTATAGTTAATCGTGAAATACAACATAAACCAGCAGAATTTGCTCAGTCATGGCACGATGAAGTCGAGTTATAAATCACCTTTTAATATAGATGATGTATAACATCTAAATTAAGATTATACTTGTCATCTATAAAAGTCAATAGGAAAGTTTTCTATGCGCCGCACCAAACAACAAACCGCTGAAACTAAGCAGCAAATTATTAAATCTGCATCCGCCCTGTTCAGGGAGCGTGGTGTTGATGGGGTGAGTGTCGCCGAAGTCATGGACAAAGCTGGGCTGACGCACGGCGGCTTTTACAAACACTTTGAATCGAAGGAAGCGCTACTGACTGAAGCCATTGCGGATGCGTTTGCTAATTCCATGTGCGCTTGGGAAGAAACGATAGCAAAACAGGATGATTACTCGCTTACCGTCCAGGCTTTGATCAATTTATATCTTTCTGAGAATCATTTAAAAGACACAGCCTTAGGCTGCCCTGCGGCGGCACTGGGCACCGAAATAGCCAGGCATACGGGTGGCTCAAAAAAATGTTTTGCCGAAGGCGTTAAAGGAATGATCGGAGTATTTGATAAACACTTAGAGGGCATTAACGCATCTGAGCGGAAAGACTTTGCGGTGACCACCGTAGCCTGTCTTGTCGGCACTTTGATGATCGCCCGTTGTGCGGAGAATGACAAAACTGCACAAAGTTATACAGAGGCATCAAACAAAACCCTGCTGCGGCTTTTATCTTCCCGGAATCCAGGAGAGGTAGAAGGCGCGGAGCATTAATGGGTATTTTGGTGTTGGTGGTATAAGGTTTCAAAACACTTGGATTAAAAACTTGGCAAATAGGTTTTGACCTTGACCCAATTTCGCGAACACTATAAAGCGTCTTCTTTAGCAATCAATGATCTATATTTAAACCTAAACATCCTCTTAAACTTCTGCTTAGGTGGGAATTCGTTGCTTGTAATCTATTTGGCGATGGACAGCTCTTGGCCGAACTTACAGAAATGGTTGATATGAGCCACGATCGGCTTTGGAGAACGAAGGTTATGCCAAATAAAATTGGCCTCTTTTTGTTGAAAACAATAATATTTTGATCAAGCTACCCGTATAAATCCTAATTGCCTTTTTCATTGTCCTTGTCCTATTGATGCAATGACACCCTACGCTGGGACTTCCTGTGTACCCACGTTCATCAGGTGATTTTCCGCCTGTATGGTAATAGTTAATAGAAATCACAACTGGTTCACAGTATAAAGTAAACAAAGCTTCTACCTTATGCGAGTACCTCCTTAATTGCAAAAGGATGTTTTGAAGTGCAAGGACGCACAATTTTTTGTGCCGCAAAATACCAATGGTCTCAATTGAACAGCTATGCTACACCGAATTCTTTTTAAGTCGCTCACCCCACAAATTAATGCTTTTCCGGTTTTGATTGCGGTTGATTTAAATCAACGGAAGTAAAGTTCGTGCCGTTTGTTCATATTACATTCAGCAACAATCAGTTAGGTTACAGGCGACTCTTATACAAAAGTGCATGAGACAGCGATGAAAGCAACAAATAAAACCAAAACACCAGAGGCTGAACAACACATTAGTTTTGATGCCCTTTGCCATGGATTCGAAGGTGGACGCTTTTATGGTCTGGAATATATCCTGGAGGATTTCTTCCAAAATACACCGGTAAAGCCCCCGACCCCTGCCCATCCTGGCATCGATTGGTTTGGGTTGCACCAATAACCAGTATTAGTTATTCGGCTAGAGAATTAACTCCAGCTTGAGTCCGGCCAACAACGCAAGCTTTACTTTTGCAAAGTACCGGTTGATTTAGAAGGTCGTTACTTTAGCTGCCCCCCTAACGGAATACATTATCATGCAAACCGCCCAGGTAAATACCATAAGGGTTAGCAACACCTATTGCTGTTTGGAAGGAACGAAGGGGATATAGCCTTGCTCAAAGGCCAACTCCTGCAGTTCAATGGGTGCCTGGCGAATATCAACAACGATACCGTCGATTTGTAGCATCCACACCATCGGGTTATCGATGAGCTGGCTGGGCAAAGACCATTCTGGCGACATTGGCCCCATGCCAAGCATATCCCTAATTTCCCTTGATTTATTTTGGCCAGTGCTCGCGGCAATGCCAAAATGCTCATAGATGGTTTTTGATTTGCAATGCGGCGATTGGGACGGGTCGTCAAGGAAATTTACATGGCCAACGGCGTGGACCACACCCGCAGCCCAAACATTTTCCTTTCCCTTTAGTAATGGAGAAGGACGTTTTCTCGCCAAGGCACCAATAGCTTGATGGATCAACTGAAGGTATTCGTCATTGAGATGTTTTTTACTGAAAGCGTCGGTAAGCACAGTGATGGCAGAAAATTTTTCTGCCAGGGCTTTTGGCACTTTTACTGAAATTGGCATGGCGCAATTCTTAAACTTTTAGGGACACCCCAATAGTGTAATGGAAATCATCGCCCGATCGCTATTACTCCATACCAGCCATTCAAAAAATAATTTTTTTCAGTTCAATGAATGTGACAGTCCGACCCCAAGGAGACATTGGAGTCAGTTTTCAAATGGCAGCTTTTCTTGAGGCGGACAATCGAATCTAGCGAACCAATTGGTACTTCCGGCTAAATTGCAGACGGTCATAAATTTTACAAAATCAATCGAAACTGCCCCCCCATCGATTGCTCAAATGCAAGGGAATCGCAAGGGTGACTATTTACTCTTACAGATGTTGACACGGGTGCTCAACGGCGAATTGGAACAATCGTTTCGAGAATGGCATCCCACCTTTCGGTCTGCGAATAATTATATACTCTTAAAGTTCTCCCCCGGTTTTGCATCCTCTCCTCCATTTGTGAAACCGATACTGTCTTCCCCGTTCGTTGACGGTGGCTAGGAAATTCAAAGCGGTCATATCAGTCAAACCGTTTTCTCGCAAAACTGCATAGAGCTGATAAAACTCGGTACTAAGATCATTGGAAAAAATACCAGGGTTATCAGAACCCATAGACACCATAATATCGGGGTCATTTGATTTGGCAAAATCAGGTACTTTCATCCAGCGTAGCGAGTGATGTTCCCGATAGTGCTGATATTGGCTAATGAATACATTGCTGGTGGGTAGCGTTTCGATGACTGCCCTACGTTTTTGCACATCCTTCATTGCGCATTGCTGGAGCAATATGAGGGCTTCCTCATCAAGATACTTTGCTTCAACTTCAATCTGTTTTTCGCTTTGTTGCCAAAGTTTAGTATCTCGCCACCATGCGGCTAATAAATGTAAATCCACGCCTTCTTCCTTGGCACTGTGTACAAGACGCGCTTCTTCACGCCACGCGTCATTCCACGATGCCGATTGCCAATGCCAAGAGGCTTCCTGATCGATACACGCGAAAACAAATTTAGGCAATAATCCCCGATGCCGCATTAGCACATCGAGTGCTTCGCAACCAGTGGGTCTTGCAAAAATAATAGTAGCTAAACGCGCGACATCACTAGCCAACTTTTGGGTGGCATGTTGACTATGAGGGCAATCACGGAGATAACGCCAAGCCCCCAGTAAATCGAGCATCCATTCGCCTTGTCGAACCACCAACATATTTGGCATACTTGCCAGCCACAGCTTAGGGTCTATACCAAGAGCCGTACCGTGTCCAATACGATCACCCTCTTTAATATCCAGTATTTCGAGCGCGTCAGCCACTTGTCGGATACCGCTAATAAGATGGGTAAAATCTTCACCCGCATGATACGTCTTATGAGTCAGACCTTGCCGTTGGCATACCCGAAAAAACGGGGCAAAAACCTCTGGCGAGGCGTGTAACTCATTCGCGGCGGCATCAATGCCACAGACCCAATGACGAAGCCCAGACCAACGTTCTAAAGTTTGGCACAGTGCATCTGTTTGTATTTTCAGTGTATTTCGCAAACTGGAATGGCGATAGCTTTCTTTTTTATCCTTTTCTTCGCTCCACGCTCGCTTGATAAAGTGCGCCACGAGCGTCAGCTTTAAACGGGAGCGGGTATTCTGTTTATTTATTCGCGTGACTTGCGCGTTTAATTCAGCAAGGATTTTTGATAAATCACGGGGGTGCTGGGAATAGGTATCTTCTTCTTGCAGATATCGCAGGTAATCACCGAGAATACTTGTGAGTAACACACCGTTTTTTTCAAAACTATTTTTAGGGGCAAAACGACCTTCTACCCAACCCGCACGGCTTTGTTGTTTTATCGCGCCGCCCATTTGTCGAAAGCGATACCGATACCCAAGTTCTGCGGACTCACGCAAAGCTGTCAGGGTGTATTTTTGGAACTGATCAAAACCGTACCTATCTTGCCGATGTACAGTGAGTTGCAGATATTCATTCTCGAGCAATAAATAAAAATGAAAAAGGCGGTCTGCCAATGGATCTGGCGTTTTCATCAGGTGTTGCAACAAGTTAATTAACCAGTCCATTTCAGCACGGAGAGCTTGGTTTTCTAAGTCATTAAATCGTTCGTCATTAAAAAAAGGCGAGCCTCTGTAAAATAACTGCTTGGCATTCCTAAGCGCGTAACCACCATCTAAACGCGTTGCCCGACCATCACTAATAGCGATTAACCAGCTCCTCAAATGGCTTGCAAGACGTAAATGCCGGTAAAGCGTGGCAGGGTTTAATACAGGATTGATGCTGTGACATAATTCACGAACCCACGTTTCTTTTTTGTATTTTGCTGAAAAATCCAGTAGTTCAGCATGGGGTTTGAGTAATGCCCGCTGCCAGAGCCATTCGGCATGGGTGCTTCCGTTCAGGTGTAAATGGGTTTCGTGCAAACCTTCACGGGCAATGTAATCTTCTACGACTGGGTCATACGGGTAGATTAAGGGACAAATTCCATGAGTGTTTGCTGGTTTCAGTGTACCAAAGCGGTTGGTGTCATCACACTGCGCATAAGCAGCGGCTTGTACGGGCAAGCTGGAAATACGGCTAAGTACGGTTTGCCATTCCCCATAGGTACCCAGCACAGCATGAAGGTTTCCATGCTGAAATTGCAGATAGCCTTTTACCAAGGTGCGTAGCATAGGCGCAACCCACTGCTTAGGATAGGCATCATTTTTATGACAGAGTGACTGCCAACGGGAACGGAACACATGATCAGGATGCCGAGATTGCCACGGCTGGTAAGCCAAATAAACCGCCTCCTCCATCTCTTCTTTGGAAATTGCCTGATGAAAAGGGCGATTTTCCAATAAAGCCAACAGTTGATGGTTGGCAAGCAGAAAAGGCGGCAGCGATGTGATGGCGGATGGCTCAATCATGCTTTCTTTTTGGGCATTGTTAATAAAGTATAGGCTTTAGCTCGCCGTTCCATTTGAGCATCAAAAGCATGACGGAATATTTAAGCATGTCTTTGCTTTTGCTGTAGCACTTCGACTT